>NZ_JAQFNK010000003.1:0-431509 GCF_027710505.1 Bacillus cereus group sp. TH152-1LC
ACGTTACTTGTATAATTATGTATCATAAAAAATATCCTTTTTTGTACAGATTATACCATAGATTCTAAACAGGTTCTAAGACAGAGATTAGCGTTTCGCCCATAACCGCTGGAGTTTCTGCTACTTTAATACCACAAGCTTCCATCGTTTTAATCTTTTCAGCAGCAGTTCCTTTACCACCAGAAATGATTGCACCAGCATGGCCCATACGTTTGCCTGCAGGCGCTGTTTGGCCACCAATGAAGCCTACAACAGGTTTTGTCATATTAGCTTTCACCCATTCAGCTGCCTCTTCTTCCGCTGTACCACCGATTTCACCAATCATAATTACAGCATGCGTTTCTTCATCCTCATTAAATGCTTTTAACGCATCAATAAAGTCCGTACCGTTAACTGGGTCCCCACCGATACCTACAGCAGTAGATTGGCCAATACCTTCTTGTGTTAACTGATGTACAGCCTCATACGTTAATGTACCAGAGCGAGATACGATACCTACATGACCTTTTTTATGAATGTAACCTGGCATAATACCAATTTTGCATTCATCAGGCGTAATAACACCAGGACAGTTTGGTCCAAGTAAACGTGTATGTTTACCTGCCATATATCTCTTTACGTTTACCATATCTAATACAGGAATTCCTTCAGTAATACATACTACTAAATCGATTTCTGCATCAACTGCTTCCATAATTGCATCAGCCGCAAAAGCGGGTGGAACGTATACAACTGAAGCATTTGCGCCTGTTGCTTTCACTGCATCTTCTACAGTATCAAATACTGGTACACCTTCAATATCAGTGCCACCTTTACCTGGCGTTACACCACCGACAATTTTCGTACCGTATTCAATCATTTGTTTTGTGTGGAATAATCCTTGAGAACCTGTAATACCTTGAACAATAACTTTTGTATCTTTATTAACTAATACGCTCATTTTTCTCCCCCGCTTTCTATTAGCCCACTAGTGAAACAATTTTTTGTGCACCGTCTGCCATAGATTCTGCTGCAACAATATTTAAGCCAGACTCATTTAAAATCTTCTTACCTAACTCTACGTTTGTGCCTTCAAGACGTACAACTAAAGGCAATTCAAGACCTACTTGTTTCGTCGCTTCAATAACACCTTCTGCGATAACATCACACTTCATAATGCCACCAAAAATGTTAACGAAGATACCTTTTACATTTTTGTCAGAAAGGATAATTTTGAATGCTTCTGTAACTTTTTCAGCTGTTGCACCGCCACCAACATCTAAGAAGTTAGCTGGATCGCCATGGTAATGTTTAATGATATCCATTGTAGCCATCGCTAAACCTGCACCATTAACCATACAACCGATATTTCCATCTAAAGGAATGTAGTTTAAGTCATATTTAGAAGCTTCAATTTCTTTCGAATCTTCTTCATCAAGATCACGAAGTTCTAAAATGTCTTTATTGCGATATAAAGCATTAGAGTCAAAGTTTAATTTTGCATCTAATGCCATAACTTTACCGTCACCTGTTGTAACAAGTGGATTAATCTCCGCGATAGAGCAATCTTTTTCGATAAACGCACGGTATAAGCCCATCATAAACTTCACAGCTTGTCCTACAAGCTCTTTTGGAATATTGATGTTAAATGCGATTCGGCGCGCTTGGAAGCCTTGTAAGCCTACTGCTGGATCAATATATTCTTTAAAGATTTTTTCAGGTGTTTGTTCTGCTACTTCTTCAATTTCTGTTCCACCTTCTTCAGATGCCATTAAAACAACTTGAGAAGTTGCACGATCTAAAACTAGACCAACATAATATTCTTTTTTAATATCGCAACCTTCTTCGATAAGTAAGCGTTTTACTTCCTTACCTTCAGGACCTGTTTGATGTGTCACAAGTGTAGTTCCTAAAATGCTCTCTGCATATGTACGAACTTCATCTAAATTTTTTGCAACTTTTACTCCGCCAGCTTTGCCGCGTCCACCAGCGTGAATTTGTGCTTTTACTACACATACATCCGTTCCTAATTCTTTCGCTGCTTCTACAGCTTCTTCTACTGTAAATGCAACCTTCCCGTTCGGAACGCTAACCCCATAGCTTCTAAGGACTGCCTTACCTTGGTACTCATGGATATTCATGGTCCCATCCTCCCCTGTTTTCCTGTTTTACTCGAAAAGTTTTTTAATGTTTAAAAAACATTACATTGCCATTGTATAAGATGATTGGCACGCTGTCTACAATAAAGTGTCAGAAAACTGAAATCGCTTTATTCTTTTTTGAAAATAGTAATGTTCATATACCAAAATAAAAAAATAAGCTGCATATTCGCAGCTTATTTTTGAATCATATCTTTAATTGGTGCAAACGATTTCCGATGTTCTTCTAATACTCCATGCGCTTCAATCGCTTCTAAATGTTGTTTTGTACCATATCCCATATGTTGTTCAAATCCATATGCAGGATACTTTTCTCCAAGTTCTTTCATCATACGATCTCTCGTTACTTTCGCAATAATGGATGCAGCTGAAATAGAAATACTTTTCGCATCACCTTTAATAATGGATGTTTGCGGAATTGGTGTAGGAAGTTTCATCGCATCAATTAATAAATACTCTGGTGCACAAGATAAATTCGCAACAGCATCTAACATCGCTTGTTTCGTCGCTTGATAAATATTTATTTCATCAATAATTTGTGGTGATACAATTCCAACTCCAATTGCAATTGCTTGTGCTTTGATTTCATCATAAAAACGCTCTCGCTTCGCCTCACTCAGCTTTTTCGAGTCATTTAACCCTGGAATATAAAAACCTTCCGGAAGGACAACAGCTGCCGTCACGACAGGCCCAGCTAGTGGCCCACGCCCTACTTCATCTATACCCGCGATAAGTGTAAGCCCTTTTTCACGTAATGCAATCTCGTACCTAGACATTTCGAAAAACTTTTCTTTTTCTTTCTGCGCTAATTCTTTTTGTTTATGCCACTTCAAAATGAGCTTTTGTATCCCTTTTCGCTCGTCTTTCATTAATAGTTGAAAGCGATCATCTTCTTCACTCATTATTTCATGCAGTAAACGTTCCGCTTCTTGAATAGTCACTTTTTGCATTCATGCCACTCCCTTTATATACAAAAAAGAAAAGACGTACTAACGCACGTCTTATACTTCTTCTATTTTTTCTACATCTTCTGTCTGCTCTGCAAACTCTTCCGGTGTTTCAAACGTCATTTTTCCAAGTTTTCCACCACGAAGCTCACGAAGTACAAGCTCAGATGTCTTATCATAATCAATCATTCCGCCGCCCATTAAACAGCCTCTATTTTTTCCAATTGCATCGAATAACTCTACAATATCTTCTGGAATTTCATTTAAATTATATCGCTCTTTCAAACGTTCTGGATAATGTTTCTCCATAAAACGTAGTGCGTAAACAGCAACATCTTGTAAATTTAAAATTGAATCTTTAATTGCGCCTGTTGTCGCTAAACGAAGACCCACTAGTTGATCTTCAAATTTAGGCCATAAAATACCAGGTGTATCTAACAGTTCCATTTCCTTCCCAACTTTAATCCATTGTTGAGCTGTTGTCACACCAGGGCGATCTCCTGTTTTAGCAATATTTTTCTTCGCTAACTTATTAATTAACGTAGATTTACCAACATTCGGTATACCTACAATTAATGCACGAATCGCTCTCGGTCTAATACCTTTTGCAGCCATTTTATCAAATTTTTCTTTCACCAACACTTTACAAGCCGCTGCAATTTCCTTCATACCTTGTCCAGCTTGTGCGTTAATTGAAATTGCCATTTGGTCTTTTTCTTTAAAATATGCGATCCATTGCTTTGTTAAACGATCATCTGCCATATCTGCTTTATTTAAAACAACAAGCCTCGGTTTATGTGTAATGATCTCGTCGATCATTGGATTTCGAGAAGATAAAGGTAATCGAGCATCTACAAGCTCAATTACAACATCAATTAACTTTAATTTTTCTGTTACTTGGCGTCTAGCCTTTGCCATATGTCCCGGGAACCATTGAATTACCATGTTGCCACCTTCTTTTTCTTTTATTTCACAATACGAGCATCTTTTAACGGCCAATATAGTATATTTGCTTTTCCAATCACTTGGTCCATTGAAATTGTACCAATCGAGCGACTATCTTTACTAAAACGACGATTATCGCCTAAAACAAATAATTGACCTTCTGGAACAGTTTTCTTCCCTGTCATTTCTTCAAGAGTAAAATCATATGTAAGCGGTCCGTCAGCAATTTGTTTTTTCTGCTTGTCTAAATACGGCTCCTCATAAGCCTTTCCGTTAACATATAGTTTATCATTACGATACTCTATTTCATCGCCTGGCAGGCCGATAATACGCTTAATATAATCCTTATCTTCCGTTGCTCGGAATACGATAATATCAAATCGTTTCGGATCTCCTATGTGATAACCAATTTTATTGACAATCATTCGATCGCGATCATGTAAAGTAGACGCCATCGACACTCCATCTACGAGAATTGGCGCAAAGAAAAACTGTCTAATAACACCCGCTAATACAACAGCAATCAAAATTGCCTTGATCCATTCCCAAAGTGAACTCTTTTCTTTCTTCATGCATTTCCCCTCCACGATTATGTAAGCTGCTCGTATTATATCAAAATTTTATATAGATTGGAAAAAGGGAGCTTGTGCATTTACAAGCTCCCATACATGTCTTATCGAATTTCTTTAATACGTGCTTTTTTACCGCGAAGGTTACGTAAGTAGTATAACTTAGCACGACGTACTTTACCACGACGAAGTACTTCAAGTTTCGCGATTCTTGGCGTGTGAACTGGGAATGTACGCTCAACACCTACACCGTAAGAAATCTTACGAACTGTGAATGTTTCACTGATTCCGCCACCACGACGTTTAATTACAACACCTTCGAAAAGCTGAATTCTTTCACGAGTTCCCTCAACTACTTTTACGTGTACACGTAAAGTGTCTCCAGGACGGAATGAAGGAAGGTCAGTTTTTAATTGGCCTTGAGTAATTTCTGCGATTAATTGTTGCATATTAAATTCTCTCCTTTAAACAGATGCTCTTATAAAGTCTTAATAAATTACAGCGGAACATCGTTAATACGGCCACTGATTTCAGTAGCACAAGTGTTATAATAGCATATTGCTAGGACTGTTGCAATAGAAAATATATCTAGCCCTTACTTGTCTTCTTTAATCTGTTTTAGCCATTTCACTTCTTGCTTAGATAATTCTCGTTCTTCTAGTAAATCCGGTCTACGCGTGTACGTACGACGTAGTGATTCTTTGTGTCGCCATTCATCAATATTTTTATGATTTCCTGACATTAATACATTCGGTACCTTCATACCACGAAAATCAGCTGGACGTGTATAATGAGGATGCTCTAATAAACCTGTACTAAACGAATCCTCAACTTGTGAAGCATGATTTCCTAACACTCCTGGCAGAAGACGCACGACACTATCAGTAATAACCATAGAGGCTAACTCTCCGCCGGTTAATACGTAGTCACCAATAGAAATCTCATCTGTTACGAGATGCTCACGAATTCGTTCATCGTACCCTTCATAATGACCACACACAAAAATAACATGCTCTTCTTCAGCAAGCTCTTCTGCCTTCTTCTGCGTAAAACGCTCTCCTTGTGGACACATTAAAACAACTCTCGGTTTACGTTCTGTTTCCTTCGTTAACTCTTCCACTGCATCAAAGATAGGCTGAGGGGTCAATACCATCCCAGCTCCACCACCATACGGATAATCATCTACGCTATTATGCTTACTCGTTGTATAATCGCGGAAATTGACAACACGAAGCTCTACCGCTTCTTTTTCTTGTGCTTTCTTTAAAATTGAAGATCCAAACACACCCGTAAACATATCTGGAAACAATGTTAAAATGTCAATTTTCATTATAGCAATCCTTCCATTACATGAATGGTTACTAATTTATTCTCAATGTTAACTTGAAGTACAACATCATCAATATAAGGAATTAATAGATCTTGACCTTTTGGACGTTTAATTACCCAAACATCATTTGCACCAGGAGATAAAATTTCTTTTATTGTTCCTAACGCTTCTCCTTCTTCCGTTACAACACTGCAACCAATAATTTCATGGTAGTAGTATTCGCCTTCAGCTAGTTCGCCTAACTGCTCTTCTGGTACTTTTATTAAAGAACCTTTAAACTTCTCTGCTTCATCTACATTGTTGTATCCTTCAAATGTTAATAAATCAAATGTCTTATGTTGACGATGAGAAGTTACTTTCACCGGAAGGTAGTCTGTACTTTTCTCATTACTTATGTATAATGTGTTTCCTACTTTATATCGCTCTTCTGGAAAATCAGTACGAGAAATAACACGAATTTCTCCTCTTACGCCATGAGTATTTACAATTTTCCCTACGTTAAACCACTTTGTCATAAATAGTATGTCACCCCTGGTTTCTATATAAATTAAGCATTTCCATTTCATATATGGAACATGCAACTTCTCTTTAAATGTTAAAAAAGGGAGAGGAAATAACTCCTCGCCCTTTTTACGTTTATTGAATTTCCAGTGTTACTTTTTCATCATTATGATGTCCCACTGAATACAAGAGCATTCGAATTGCTTTTGCAACTCTCCCTTGCTTTCCAATGACTTTTCCAACATCCTCAGGATGTACAGTTAATCGATACTTTATCTCTCCGTTGTAAAGTTCCTGTGTAACTTTTACATCTTCAGGATGATCGACAAGAGGCTTGACAATCGTCTCGACTAACTTCTTCATAGTCATTGCCTCAATTACTTACCTTGTTTAGATAAGTGGAATTTCTCCATGATACCTTGGTTAGAGAATAAGTTACGAACTGTATCAGATGGTTTAGCACCATTTCCTAACCATTTTAATGCTGCTTCTTCGTTGATCTTAACTTCAGCTGGTTGAGCAACCGGATTGTAAGTACCGATCTCCTCAATGAAACGTCCGTCACGAGGAGAACGAGAATCTGCAACAACTACACGATAGAAAGGAGTTTTTTTAGCTCCCATACGTTTTAAACGAATTTTAACTGCCATTTATAAAGCACCTCCGAATTTATTTCACACAGATAATTATATTAGCAAAAAGACTATTGCTTTGTAAAGTATTTTTTCTTAACAGAGCCATCTTTTTTCCTTACATGAATGGAAACTTCAATCCACCTAGTCCTTTTTTCTTACCTTTTTGCATTCCAGTCATCGTTTTCATCATCTTTTTCATATCATCAAATTGCTTGATTAAACGATTGATCTCTTGTACCGTTGTACCGCTACCTTTGGCAATGCGCTTTTTGCGACTAGCATTGATTATTTCCGGTTGTTCTCGCTCTAATTTAGTCATAGAACGAATAATTGCCTCAATATGCCCAATTTGTTTTTCATCAACTTGCGCATTTTTCAGCCCTTTAATTTTATTTGCACCAGGAAGCATTCCTAACAATTCATCAAGCGGTCCAAGTTGACGCACTTGTCCAAGTTGTTCTAGGAAATCGTCAAGCGTAAACGAAAGCGTACGCATTTTTTGCTCAAGTTCTTTTGCTTTCTCTTCATCAACTGTAGCTTGCGCTTTTTCAATTAATGTTAAGACGTCTCCCATCCCTAAAATACGGGATGCCATACGCTCTGGATGGAACGCTTCAATCGCATCTAGTTTTTCACCCATACCAGCAAATTTAATCGGTGTATTTGTTACAGCTTTAATAGATAATGCCGCACCACCGCGCGTATCACCATCTAATTTCGTTAATACAACACCCGTTAAACCTAACTGTTCATGGAAACTTTGTGCAACATTTACCGCGTCTTGACCCGTCATCGCATCGACAACAAGGAAAATTTCATCCGGTTTCGCAACTTCTTTCACTTTCGCTAATTCATCCATTAGTTCTTCATCAATATGCAGACGACCCGCTGTATCGATTAAAACATAATCGTGATGATCTTCTTTTGCTTTTGCAATCGCTTGTTTCGCAATTTCAACAGGACTTACTTGATCTCCTAAAGAGAATACAGGCATGTCCAATTGCTTCCCTAATGTTTCAAGCTGTTTAATCGCTGCTGGACGGTAAATATCCGCTGCAACAAGCATTGGTTTACGATTATGCTTTTTACGAAGCAAATTCGCAAGCTTACCTGTCGTCGTTGTTTTACCCGCACCTTGCAGACCAACCATCATTATAACAGTCGGTGGCCTATTAGCAACAGCAATTTTGCTTTGCTCTCCGCCCATAAGTTCTGTAAGTTCTTCCTGTACGACTTTAATTACTTGTTGTCCAGGTGTCAAACTTGTCATTACATCTTGTCCGACAGCACGTTCAGACACACGCTTTACAAAATCTTTTACTACTTTAAAGTTAACGTCCGCTTCTAAAAGAGCTAGACGAACTTCTCTCATCATTTCTTTCACATCGGCTTCAGAAACTTTTCCTTTGCCGCGGATTTTTTGCATTGTCTGTTGAAGTCGGTCGGCTAATCCTTCAAATGCCATATTGCCGCCCTCCTAATCTAATTTTTCGATAGCTTCAACAACTTGTTTCATTTCTTCATTCACATGCTCTTCTTCGCTGATTAGCTGTTTTAGCTTTGCAACAAGTCGCTGTCGCTCTTGAAACTTTTGAAGTAATACTAATTTATCTTCATATTCTTCAAGCATCGCTTCAGTCCGTTTAATGTTATCATACACGGCTTGGCGACTTACATCAAATTCTTCCGCAATTTCACCAAGAGATAAATCATCTAGATAATAAAGCGACATATAACTTCTTTGTTTTTGCGTTAACAACGATTGATAAAAATCAAATAAATAGTTCATTCTCGTTGTTTTCTCGAGCATGTTGGATCATCCTTTGTTAAGTGATTTCCCTTTACATGAATTAGTTTACATGGAGTACAAAAGAGTGTCAAGTTTTTTTCTTAACATCACATATTTTTTATAGAAAAAGAAGCGGAAAATACCGCTTCTTTCACTTATACTTCTTCTGTTTCTACTAAGTTCGCAAATAAACCATACACATATTGTTCTGGATCAAACTGCTGTAAGTCATCCATTTGCTCCCCTAATCCAACAAATTTCACCGGTACATCCATTTCGTTACGAATCGCTAATACAATACCACCTTTAGCAGTTCCATCTAACTTCGTTAAAACAATACCAGTAACATTCGTTGCTTCACGGAATGTTTTCGCTTGACTTAAACCGTTTTGTCCTGTTGTTGCATCAATAACAAGTAATACTTCATGAGGAGCCCCCGGTACTTCACGCTCAATTACACGCTTCACTTTCTCTAACTCTTTCATTAAGTTTACTTTATTTTGTAAGCGCCCTGCTGTGTCACATAGTAATACGTCTACTTTACGTGCTTTCGCAGCTTGTACAGCGTCATACATAACCGCCGCTGGATCAGATCCTGATCCTTGTTTAATCACTTCTACACCAACGCGATCGCCCCATACTTCTAATTGTTCAATCGCTCCCGCGCGGAATGTATCTCCTGCCGCCAATAGGACAGACTTACCTTCTGTTTTGAATTTATGTGCTAGTTTACCAATCGTCGTCGTTTTTCCTACGCCATTAACACCGACAAATAAAACAACTGTTAATTGATCCTCTTGCATATTAATTTCGTTGCTAAATTCACTGTCACCTTTGTAAATTCCTACTAACTTTTCTGAAATAACAGCTTGTACTTCTTTTGGATCCTGGATGTTACGACGTTGCACTTCTTCTTTCAATTGATCAATTAATTCCATTACCGTCGAAACTCCGACATCTGCACCAATTAAAATTTCTTCTAGTTCCTCAAAGAAATCTTCATCTACTTTACGATAACGATAAACTAAATCATTTACTTTATCTGCAAACGAATTTCTCGTCTTTTCTAACCCTTGTTTAAATTTCTCTGTTACCGTATCTGTTTGTTTTGAAATTTTTTCTTTTAATTTTTTAAAAAAGCTCATACTGTCCCATCCTTCCTAATTACTTGCCACTAGTTCTTCTCCATCATCTAAACGAACCGAAACAAGTTTAGATACCCCTGACTCTTGCATCGTTACACCGTACAATACGTCAGACTCTTCCATTGTACCTTTTCTATGTGTAATGACAATAAACTGTGTCTCATCACTAAATTTCTTTAAATACTGTGCAAAACGGGCAACATTCGCCTCATCAAGAGCCGCCTCTACCTCATCTAGTACACAGAATGGAACTGGACGCACTTTTAAAATACCAAATAGCAGCGCAATGGCTGTTAAAGCACGCTCTCCACCTGAAAGTAAACCTAAGTTTTGCAGTTTCTTCCCTGGCGGTTGCGCTACAATATCAATACCAGTATTTAATAAGTCCTCTGGATTCGTCATGACTAAATCCGCTCTACCGCCTCCAAATAATTCAGAGAATACTGATTGAAACTCCATTCGAATTCCTTCAAACGTAGTAGAAAAGCGTTTTTTCATCTCTTCATCCATTTCAGTAATAAGTTGGTGCAATGTCGTTTTCGCTTCTTCTAGATCATCTTTTTGCTCCAGTAAGAATGTATGACGCTCTGCTACACGCTCATACTCTTCAATTGCCCCTAAGTTTACTGTGCCTAACTCTTCGATGGATAGTTTAATTAGTTTCACCTTTTTACGTGCATCCTCAGCAGGCATTATCATTGTATACTTCAATTTTGCTGCTTCAAATGAAATTGTATATGTTTCACGTAAATGCTGTAATCTATTTTCTAACTCTACATCAAGTCGGTTTATTTTTACTTCTTGATCTTTCAACATCTCAAGAATGTATTTATGCTTACCTGTTGTTTCTTTTAGGTTACGCTCTAACTGTTCTACTCTCTCTTGTAACGATACGCGTTGTTCGCGACGAGAGCGAATTAACTCTGAAGTTTGATTACGATCATATGCTTTCTTCTCAATCATATTCGTAATTTGCTCTTCACCACTTGAATTCGATGTCATTTCTTGTTTTAAAAATGCTAAATCCTCTTTCGTTTTGACAAGCGTTGCATCCGTTTCTTCTTTTTCTTTCGTCAATCGTTCAACTTTTTCTTTTTGATTAGATAAGCGTTGTTGCTTTTCAGCCGCCAACACTTTCAACTCAGTCATTTCTTTTTGAACTTTTTCTTTCGAAGAATGCTGCTCACTTTTTTGTTTAGTTAAAGCGACAATTTTGCTATCTAATCCCGTAATCTCTGCTTGAAGAGTCGCTAAAATCTTTTCTAACTCTTCTTTACGCCCTTGTATCTTCACTTGATCTTGTAAGAATCCTTCAATCTCTAAATCGTAAATAGATAAACGATCATTAATACGATGTTCTTCTAATTCTAAGCGATTAATTTCTTCTCTTAATTTCTGTTCATCTACACGCTCTACTTCTACACTTTGCCTTAGTTCGCGTATTTGCACTTCTCTTTCTTGAATCTCTTGCTTTACTGCTTTAACAAAGTTTTCTAACTTCGTTGTTTTCTCTTCCATATCAGTTAACTTGCTCGTCCACTCTTCTAGTTCACGTTGACGTCCTAATAAAGAAGATTTTGCCTGTTTTACCGCTCCACCTGTCATAGAACCACCAGGGTTCACTACATCACCTTCGATTGTTACAATGCGATAACGGTATTGCAGTTGTTTCGCTAACTCATTTGCCCCGCGTAAATCTTTCGCAACAATAACAGTACCTAATAAATTCGAAACTACATTTTCATATTTATTGTTATATTGCACAAGTTCTGCCGCCACACCTACAAACGATGGGTGTTGATTTACAATACGTAATTGTTCAAATGATAACGATCTACTTTTAATAACAGCTTGCGGTAAAAACGTTGCTCGCCCATGTTTATTTTGTTTTAAAAACGCAATTGCATTACGAGCATGTTCTTCTTTTTGTACGACAATATGCTGCATTGCTGCACCTAGAGCAATTTCCATTGCAATTTCATATTCTTTCGGTACTGTTAGCAGTTCTGCGACAGCACCCTCGATGCCTTGCAACTTATTTTCTCTAGCTTTTAATACTTCACGTACTCCTTGATAGAAACCAGAGTAATCTTCTTGCATCTCTTCTAGCATTTCTTTTCGGGAACGTGCCTGTTCTACAAATTGATACGCTTGATACAGTTTTGTTTCATTTTCACTATACTGCGTCTTGCATTTCCCAAGTGCCGCTTCTGTCTTTTGTATATTCGAAAGGATACCAGCTACTTTTTCTTTCACTTGTTCATAACTTTCCACAAGCTTCGTCTTTTTCGCGGTAATTTCCATACGCATTTCTACATATTTCGCATTTTCTTCATCAAGGCGTTCATTTTTAGAGTTTTGTTGTTTAGATTGTTCTTCAATCATAGATAACTCATTGCGATGACTAGCTTGTTGATTTAAAAGTTCAATATAGTCACCTTTTAAATTCTCAATTTGTTCCTCTAAATTGTCAGCAAAAGTTGCAAGCAGTAACTCATTATCATGCAATTTCGTTTCCAACTCTTTTACTTGATTTACAAATTGCATCAACACTTCTGTACTGGATTCAATTTCACCATCATAACTTGTAGCTTTCTCTGTTAATTCAACAATTAACTGCTCGAGTTGCGCACAATGCGTCGTTGCATTTTGTTTTCTCTCTTTTAATAACTCACGCTGTCCTTCTAACTTTTCTAGCTCTTTACTAGAAAGAAGAAGTACTTCTTGTAAGGAATCTACAGACTCATCTACTGCTTGTAATTGTCCTCGTAATTCCTCTAGCTCTTCTTCACCTTTTTGTAAATGCGTTGACATTTTAGCTTCTTCGTTTTTATTATGTCCAAACTGATTTCGAAGCGCTTCCCATTTCTCATGTAATTCTTCAATTTCATGTACAATAAGCGCCGCTTCTACTTTCTCTAATTCTTCTTTTTTCTCAAGATAATCTTTCGCAATAGAAGCTTGTCTTTCTAAAGGTTCTACTTGACTACTTAATTCGTGAATGATATCTTGTACACGATTTAAGTTTTCTTGTGTATCTGCTAATTTTGCTTCAGCTTTCTTTTTACGAAGTTTGTATTTCAGCACTCCAGCAGCTTCTTCAAATACACCACGACGTTCTTCCGATTTACTACTTAAAATCTCTTCAACTTTCCCCTGGCTAATAATCGAAAAAGCTTCTCTTCCCATACCAGAGTCCATAAATAAATCGATAATATCTTTCAATCTACATGATTGTTTATTAATATAAAAATCACTATCACCAGAACGAGATACACGACGTGTTACACACACCTCATTATATTCAATCGGTAAACGTTGATCTTCATTATTTAAAGTTAATGTTACTTCAGCAACATTAACTGCTCTTCTCGTATCACTGCCCGCAAAAATAATATCTTCCATCTTTGCACCACGTAACGATTTTGCAGATTGTTCACCAAGTACCCAGCGAATCGCATCAGTAATATTACTTTTCCCACTTCCATTAGGTCCTACTACAGAAGTTACACCTGGGACAAAATCAACAGATACGCGCTCAGCAAACGACTTAAATCCTGCTATTTCTAATCTTTTTAAAAACACGAAAGGCCTTCCTCCTATTCTCCGTTGTTATAACTGTTATCTATACAAAAACGAGCTATTATACGGATTTCCCTTCCCTTTATTCACAAACAAAAGAAAGTTTCATTCTATGCATAAGGAATCCCCCTCATTCAAAGGGGGATTCCTTATAGTTGTTCTTTTAATTTTTTCAATGCTTCTGCAGCAGCTTGTTGCTCTGCTTCTTTTTTCGACTTGCCACTACCAAGACCTAAAGCCACGTTATTTAACGTAACACGTGACACAAATTCTCGGTTATGAGCCGGTCCTTTTTCTTGCAAAATTTGATACTCAATATTGCCACTACCATCACGCTGAATCAACTCTTGTAATTGACTCTTATAATCCATCACATGAGAAAAAGCACCTTCATTAATTTTCGGATATACAACTTCTTTTAAGAATCCCCAAACTGTTTCAAGCCCTTGATCAAGATAAAGGGCACCAATAAACGCTTCAAAGACATCCGCTAATAAAGCTGGTCGTTCACGTCCACCCGTCATTTCCTCGCCTTTTCCTAATAAAACAAGGCTACCAAATGACAATTCGTTTGCAAAACGAACAAGAGATGGTTCACATACAATAGCTGCACGTAGTTTTGTTAACTCTCCTTCGCTCATTGTCGGATATTTTTGAAACAGATACTGCGATACAGTGAGTTCCAATACAGCATCACCAAGAAATTCAAGACGCTCATTGTCCTCATGCGGTTTTTTTCGATGCTCATTCACATACGATGAATGCGTAAATGCTTGAATCAATAATTTTTCATCTGAAAACGTAATACCTATTTCTTCTTGAAATACTTTAAACGCTTCACGATATTTTGTTTCATATTTTTTTTCTCTATGTTTTCGGTACGGCATAAGTCCCTCCAGATATAAGCCGAGAAGCCCCGCTAAAAAACGGGACTTCACTTAAGCATTATAGATGACTCTCTATGTAAGTCACAGCATCGCCAACAGTAGCAATCTTTTCAGCATCTTCATCAGAAATTTCCATTTCGAATTCATCTTCCAATTGCATTACAAGTTCTACTACATCTAGGGAGTCTGCGCCTAAATCTTCTTTAAAGCTCGCAGCTGGTACTACTTCAGTTTCTTCTACACCTAAACGATCAACGATGATTTTTGTTACACGCTCTAAAACATCTGCCATTCCATTCACCTCCCCTCAAATATTATATTAAATATTGGCCAAAAAAACTAGCTGAAATCAATTCTTTTATTACATTACCATACCGCCATCAACATTTAACGTTTGACCTGTAACATATTTGCTTTGATCAGAAGCAAAGAAAGTTACAGCATTTGCGATATCCTCCGCTTCACCAAACTGAGCTACAGGAATTAATTTTAACATTTCAGCTTTTATATTTTCATCTAATACGTCTGTCATATCTGTGGCAATAAACCCAGGAGCAATTGCATTTACAGTAATATTACGGCTCGCTAACTCTTTTGCGGATGTTTTTGTTAATCCAATTACACCCGCTTTAGCAGCAACATAGTTTGCTTGTCCTGGATTACCTGTTACGCCAACAACAGAAGCGATATTAATAATACGCCCATGACGTTGACGCATCATATATCGAGATACTGCCTTCGTACATAAGAATACACCTTTTAGGTTTGTATTAATAACTGTATCCCATTCTTCTTCTTTCATACGCATTAATAAATTATCTTTTGTTACACCTGCGTTATTTACAAGAATATCAACTTGTCCAAAAGTATCTACAGTTTGTTTCACCATATTTGTAACGTCTTCAGCATTTGCAACATCTGCTCTTACAGCAATTGCATCCGAACCTAATTTCTTTATTTCATCAACTACTTCATTTGCCTTTTGCTCATTACCAGCATAATTTACTACAACATTTGCCCCTTGTTTCGCTAAATCAATCGCAATCGCACGACCAATTCCACGTGAAGCGCCAGTTACTAATGCTACTTTCCCTTTTAACATCAGTTTTCTCCTCTCAAATTTGAAATGGTATCTTTTAATGTCTCTTCATCATATATCGCATATGCTTTCACTGATGAATCAATTGACTTCATAAGTCCAGCAAGTACTTTCCCCGGTCCAATCTCAATAAATGTATCTACCCCTTGACTCACCATATTTTCAATGGACGGGTACCATAAGACAGGCGAATAGAGCTGTTCAATTAGCTTTTCTTGAATATGTGTACCGCTTGTAATAACGTCTGCTGTTACATTTGCGATAACAGGAATATTCGTATCTTGAATTGTAATTTCATTTAGGACACTTTGGAACTTCTCAGCTGCCGGCTTCATAAGTGAAGAGTGGAACGGTCCACTTACCTTAAGCGGAATTGCTCTCTTTGCACCATTTTCTTTCGCTCTTTGAGAAGCAATCTCGACTCCTTGCTTTGTTCCAGAAATCACAATTTGCTTCGTACTATTCATATTAGCGATTTGTACTGCATATCCTTCACTTGTTACTTCTTCTGTAACTTGTTTCAGCATATGTGGATCAGCACCTAAAATAGCCGCCATTGCACCTTCTCCGCCAGGAACAGCTTCTTCCATATATTCCCCACGTTTCCTTACAGCGTATACAGCGTCTTCAAAAGTTATTGCACCCGCTGCTACAAGAGCGCTATATTCACCTAAACTATGTCCTGCAACAAAGTCTGGTGTAATATCATACTCTTTCAAAGCTGTCAAAATAGCAAAACTCGTTGTTAATAAGGCAGGCTGCGCATTTGTCGTTAACGTAAGCTTTTCCTGCGGTCCTTCAAAAATCACTTCTGAAAGTGAATCTTGCAACACCTCATCTGCTTTTGCAAACACATTTGCAACCTCTTTATTATTCTCCGCTAACTGTTTACCCATTCCAACTGCCTGTGAACCTTGGCCCGGAAAAAGAAATGCTAGTTTTCCCATTTCAAACCCTCCTCTTATTGGAGTGGCTCTTTCTCCATTACACTTGAAATAGTAGGAATTACTTCTTTCGCTACCATTTCTCTCGTTTGACGAATCGCACTAAATATCGATTGGTCATTGGAAGAACCGTGAGCCTTAATGACAGGAGCTTTCAATCCAAACAATGCCGCTCCCCCATACTCCGAATAATCCATTTTATCTTTTAATACCATAAGTTTTGGCTTTAATACCGCTGCTGCTAATTTACTCGTAAACGAACTCATTAACTGCTCTTTTAACATAGAGAATAATGCAAGTGCCGTTCCTTCTAATGATTTTAGCGCTACATTCCCTGTAAAACCATCACACACAACAACATCTGCTACACCTTGCAATAAATCTCTTGATTCAACGTTCCCAACGAAATGAATTGGGGCATCCTTAAGCATTGCAAAGACTTGTTTTGAAAGCTCGTTCCCTTTGCCATCCTCTGTTCCAACGTTCAAAAGTCCAACGCGAGGATTTTTAATTCCTCTTACTTTCTCAGCGTATACAGATCCCATTACTGCATATTGATATAAATGAATTGGTTTTGCATCAACGTTCGCTCCAACATCTAACATAACAAAACCTTCTCCATCAACAGTTGGCATTGTAGGGGATAAAGCTGGTCGCTCAATTCCTTCCATACGACCTACAACAAACAATCCAGCCGCCATTAAAGCTCCTGTACTACCAGCTGATATACAAGCATCCGCTACGCCGTCTTTCACTTGCTGCGCTGCTAGTACCATTGAAGCTTGTTTTTTTCGACGAACCGCTCTTACTGGTTCATCTGTCGATTCGATTTTTTCATCTGTATGAAGTATAGTAATTCGTTCTTCACTCGTTAAGTATTGACGAATTTCCTCTTCTTTCCCTACTAACGTAATATGTAAATCAGAATATTCCTTAATAGCTTTCATTGCTCCTAATACGACAGCCTTTGGAGCGTGATCGCCGCCCATTGCATCTATTGCGATTTTCATAAGTTGTTACCTTCCTCACTATAATTACTAGATCGATACATTTCAAAAGTGCCTGTAAAAACAAGTTCTTCTCCAACAAAGCTACGCACTTTTACAACGGTCCGTCCTTTATCATTCTCTACATCTTCAACGCGTGCTTTTGCAACAACACGCTCTCCTAATTTTACAGGACGAATGTATCGAATGGTAGACTTTGCAGTTAAAGCTAATTCTTCATCAATAACTGCAACAGCTAGTGAGTTTGCTTGTGCAAACAAATGATGCCCACGGGCAATCTGATTTCTTTTAAATACGTGTTCTACCTTCACTTCAAAGATAGAAATCGCATGTCTATCTAATTCTATATCGATAATTTCTCCGACAACCTCTTCTAACGGTAAAGATTTCACATCTTCTTCATGTTGCTTCGTAGCTACATGTTTAATTCTTTCTCTTAATTCAGGAATAGATAATTCCATACGATCAAGACGTACGGTTTGTATACTCACTTGAAATTTTTCTGCTAAATCTTCATCCGTAATAAAAGGATTCGTTTCTATTGTTTGTTGTAATAATTCTTGTCTTTCTTTTTTACTTCTTCTTTTTTTCATACCGCACCATCCATTTTTATGACTAGGTACTAACAGTAGTATATAATCATTAAAAGTAGAATGCAACAAAAACTTTTGTTGCCTCTCTTTAATCGAGCTTCTCTCCTTGGAACACACCTGTCCCGTCAAGATAAGTACGCAACGAAGCATATTGATCATTATGCCAAAATGCTTCAGAATCTACTAGTAACGCCGCATCTTGTCTCGCAGTTTCTAACGCTCGGTAATCATGTACCATATCAGCAACCTTAAATTCTGGTAAACCACTTTGCTTACTTCCAAAGAAATCTCCAGGACCTCTTAACTCTAAATCTTTTTCTGACAATACAAATCCATCGTTCGTTTCGGTCATAATACGCATTCGCTCTTTTCCCGTTTCCGATTTTGGATCCGCGATTAATAAACAATATGATTGTTCACTACCACGCCCAACACGTCCCCTGAGCTGATGAAGCTGCGATAAACCGAAACGTTCTGCATCATAAATAACCATTACAGTCGCATTCGGTACGTTCACACCTACTTCAACAACCGTTGTCGACACAAGAATTTGCACTTTATTTTCACTAAATTGTCCCATTATCTCTTCTTTTTCTTGAGATGATAATCTTCCATGCATTAATCCGACTTGACATTTCCCTTGATAATGATGAGTCAGCATACTATGTAAATCAATCGCATTTTGTACATCAAGTTTCTCCGATTCTTCAATAAGGGGACAAATTACATATGCTTGTCTTCCTTTTTTTATCTCCTTCTCCACAAAACCAAGAACTCGATCTAACATATCATGTTTTGCCCAGTATGTTTCAATTACCTTTCTACCAGCTGGCATCTCATCGATTATAGAAACATCCATCTCTCCAAATGCAGTAATTGCTAACGTACGCGGAATTGGGGTCGCTGTCATAAATAATACATCTGGACTTTCACCTTTCTCCCTTAAAACTCGTCGCTGCGCTACACCAAATCGATGTTGTTCATCAGTAATAACGAGACCTAACCTATGAAAGATAACTTCATCTTGAATTAAAGCATGTGTTCCGACAAGGATATCTATTTCTCCTTGTTCTAATTTAGCCAAAATCTCTCGACGCCTTACACCTTTAACAGAACTTGTTAGCAATTCAACCTTCATACCAAAGTGTGAGAACGTCTCTGCGAGCGATTGATAATGTTGCTCCGCTAAAATTTCTGTAGGAACCATTAAAGCACCTTGATAATGTGCTAATTTCGCTGCATAAAGGCCAATCGCTGCAACGACTGTTTTCCCAGAACCTACATCACCTTGCAACAGACGATTCATCCGATAAGGAGATGTCATATCTTTCATAATTTCATCTACTACCCGGCTCTGTGCACCAGTTAACGGAAACGGAAGTGCATCGATAAACTCTTGCAATTCTGCTGAAGGAATTTCTTTTTTCGTCCCTTTCGAATTTTCCCTCTCCATTTTCCGTAATGTTTGCATTTTCAGCTGAAATAAGAAAAACTCCTCATATACAAAACGGCGACGTGCTTGTTTTAAATCTTCCTGCCCTGCTGGAAAATGCAACGCCCGAAGCGCTTCATAACGCGGCAATAATTTATATCGACTTAGCAATCCATCAGGCAACACTTCAACTATAGATTCTCCATACTCCTTGAATGCTTGGGCAATAAAACGGCGCATCTGTTTTACTGTAAGTTTCCCTTTCACTGAGTATACAGGCTCTACTTCTTGTTGACGCGCAACCGGTCCAAAATGAAGCTCTGATACCGCAATCGTTTGACGATGCTGATCCCATTTACCAGTAATCGTTACCGTTTCATCTAAGTTTAACTTCTGCTTATAGTACGGCCTATTAAAACATACAGCTGTAATTAAATAACGACCGACGAGGACACGAACCGTAAGACGCGACTTCTTCTTCCCATAATATTGTAGTAAAGGAGCACTATGAACTTTCCCTTCAACTGTTACCCGTTCATCATGCTTTACTTCAGCAAGATCTTTCATCGCATAATCTTCATAACGGTACGGAAAATGTTCTAATAGATGAGAAACTGTATAAATTCCCATCTCGTGTAGTAATTCAGATGTTTCTCCTCCGATTCCCTTTACATCCGTAACAGGAACTTGTACAACTTCATTCAAGATTCTCACGCTCCGTCACATTATTTTCTTTGATTCATTATCCATTAACGCGATTAACATCTGTAATCGCTCTATTTCACCTTATATATTCTATCATAGGCATTCTAAGAGAAACTACTCAAATCCCTCATAAGCAACACGAAAGAAAAGAGCCTCACTATTAGCAGCAAGGCTCTTTTTTATCTTCAATATGCTAGCCTTTTGAATAAAAACTAGTAATAAACTTCATATTACTACTTCTTATCCATTAGCAAGTAAGCAATCCATTTATTTTCAAAACGAATTTCTTCTTATTCTACAGAGAAGATGAAAGAATACACCGGTTGGTTTCCAGCATGCACTTCTACTTCTGCGTCTTCAAAGTTCTCTTCTACAAATTCAACTAACTCAGCTACTTCTTCGTCAGTTGCATCTTCACCTTGTAGAATCGTTACGATTTCAGAATCTTCATCAATAAGTGCTTCTAGTAATTGCTTTGCAGCTCCTACTTTTGCAGCATTTGTTGATACGATTTTTCCATCTGCGATACACATGAAATCATCTTTTTGAATTGCTACACCATCAATTTCCGTATCACGTACCGCATACGTAATTTGACCGGTTTTCACATGAGATAAAGCTTCTTTCATGTTTTCTTCATTCTCTTCTAACGTTCCAACTGGATTAAATGCTAACATTGCAGCCATACCTTGAGGAACTGTTTTTGAACGAATCACAATCACTTCTTGATCAACAACTGACGCTGCTTGTTCTGCTGCCATCACGATATTTCCGTTGTTCGGTAAAATAATGATTTTTTCAGCGTTCGCTTCTTCAATCGCCTTCACAATATCCTCCGTACTTGGATTCATCGTTTGGCCACCTTCGATCACTTTCGTCGCGCCAATGCTCTCAAATAAAGTTTTGATACCAGATCCCATAGCTACAGTGACGATACCGTACGGTTGTTTCTCTTTAGACTGGCTAGTCGGCTCAGGCATCATAGTAGGCTCATCTAATAAAGCAGTATGCTGTTCACGCATATTTTCTACTTTAATCTTAATTAAACTACCATAGCGTTGTCCATAATTCATAGGATCTCCAGGATGTTCCGCATGAATATGAACCTTAACAACCTCATCATCTGATACAACAAGTAGTGAATCTCCGTATACACTAATATCTTCACGGAATTTTTGTTCAGAGAAATTATGTTCTTTCATTTTTTCAGGCTCTAATTTCACCATGAATTCCGTACAATATCCATACTTTATATCTTCTGTACTCAATTGGCTTTGTACACTACGGTGATGTTCTGCGCGTACCATGTCATTCATAGATGGTTGGGCAGATACATTAGAAGAAATCGTTTCTCCTTTTAAGTCAGCTAAAAATCCTTCATATACAACAACAAGACCTTTACCACCGCTATCTACAACGCCAACTTGTTTTAATACAGGTAATAAATCTGGCGTACGATTTAACGATGCATTCGCTTCTTTCACAACGTCTTCCATAAACAAAACAAAGTCGCGCTGTTTTTTCGCAACTGTCACTGCATATTTACCCGTTTCTCTTGCAACCGTTAAAATCGTTCCTTCAATCGGTTTCATAACCGCTTTGTAAGCCGCTTCTACCCCAGCATCTAAAGCTGCAGCAAAATCAACTGTTGTTAATTCTTCTTTTTGTTCAATGGATTTAGAGAAACCACGGAATAACTGAGATAAAATAACCCCAGAGTTACCACGAGCTCCCATTAATAATCCTTTGGCTAAACTTACACCGACTTTACCAGCGTGCTGTGAAGGGTTTGCTTTCACTTCACGT
The DNA here is from genome assembly GCF_027710505.1 of Bacillus cereus group sp. TH152-1LC. NCBI lineage: Bacteria > Bacillati > Bacillota > Bacilli > Caryophanales > Bacillaceae > Bacillus > Bacillus cereus group sp. TH152-1LC. The sequence goes on from NZ_JAQFNK010000003.1 coordinate 22,055, forward strand.
GCGCCTGAAGTCATTGATAAGTTCATGTTTGTACCGGTATCGCCATCTGGAACTGGAAATACGTTTAATGCATCAACAAGCTGAACATTATTTGTTAAATTATTCGCTCCTTGCATGATCATTTGTGATAAACGTTTCCCATCAATTTTTTGAATTGACACAGATTTTCCTCCTTAATGCACATTACAAGTTTATTACTTTAACTCCTTGTACGTAGATGTTTACAGAATCTACTGCTAGTCCTACAGTTTGATCTAATGTATATTTCACTTTCGTCTGCACGTTATGTGCTACTTCTGAAATTTTCGTACCATAGCTCACAATAATATACATATCAATATGTACTTCATCTTCATCTTTACGAACAATAACACCTCTAGTGAAGTTTTCTTTTCGTAAAATGTCTGTTAAACCATCTTTTAACTGATTTTTTGATGCCATACCTACGATACCGTAGCAATCTACTGCGGCACCTCCAGCAATTGTTGCAATTACATCTGTACTAATATCAATTTGACCATACTTCGTTTTAATTTCAATTGACATCTCGTTTCCCCCTTCATAAATGGTGAAAGTGAGCTAGACTACTTTAGTTACTATCATATAATCTTTTTAAAGAAAATTCCATCGTTCTTTCTTTTCACTCTCATATTTTATGTTTTAAACCACATTTTTTATGATGAGCAAAATAGTCCATTGTTATTATACAACATGTACCACTATAATATGTCAAGCAATTTTTCTTGATTTCAACTTTTCCTCATCGACATATGGTGTCAAGTAAATTTTCTTGATTTCTTTTTTCTACGGTGTTGCATTCTCTTTTTAGTTGTGTTAAATTATAGTAGTGTTTTTAGCATCGCAAAAAAGACTAACATTGAAAAATTACGTATGGTAAGGTATCAAGGGAGGGAAATATAAATGGCTCGTGTTTGTGCTATCACTGGAAGAAAAGCTCGTTCTGGTAACTCTCGTTCTCACGCAATGAACGCTACAAAACGTAAATGGGGCGCTAACCTTCAAAAAGTTCGCGTACGCATCGACGGAAAAGTTCAACGTGTTTACGTTTCTGCTAGAGCATTAAAATCTGGCAAAATCGAACGTGTTTAATAATAAAAAAAAGAGCCGCTAGGCTCTTTTTTTACTATGACAATGGAAAAAGCACCGGTAATAGGTGCTTTTTTTAATCTTTTTTGAAGGTATTTAACATGGCACGAACAATTCCACCAAGAAATTTAGGTAACTTAATTGTATAAAATCTCATGGTTTCCCTCCTAATCCCCATTACTCCACTTGTTCACTATATGATGTAAGGAGCAAAATTGTTTCTTTAATCAGTGCTTCTTATCACCATTAATATGCCAGAAGTAAATGAAAAAGTACCTTTTTCCTCAACGAGTTCATTACTAATACAAAGTGTTGATCCCCATTCTATTGTTTTATTAGTTAGAGGATACTTAAATCCAAGCAATGTAATCCCTTCCACTATTTCAGTAACCGGCACAAAAGATACATAAGGGAAATTTTTATTATCTTCAATTATATGTGTACCCACTTTTTTCACGCTTATTTCATTTTTATTGTCTACAATACACATTTCTATCTCTACTTCTAACCCTCTTAAAAGCATCTGTATATTTGCTAAACCGTGATCCAGCCTTCCACCAGTGGCACCAAAAATACGAATCAATGTCGGCTTTTGTTCTAACGCCCAGTTAATCGCAATTTCTAAATCTGTTTGATCTTTTTCGCGAGGAACAATATGTAAGTCATTTGTTTGCTGGCCCATCCATACTAATTCTTCTTCAGTAACTGAATCGTAATCTCCAAACGCAACAGCTGGAGTAATTCCTCCTTTTAATAAACGATATACGCCTCTATCAACTGCCGCCCACACTACTTTCTCACTTTCATATCGAGAAAAATCTGCACAATATTCCACAGGTCCGCCCGCTAAAATATGAATAATCATGTTTCCTTCCCCTTCTATTGTAAAAAGGCAATCTGCCATTCGGTAGATTGCCTTTTTACATATTTTTCTCTATCCTTTATAAATAGTGAAAACTTACTACACTAGAAGTTTCACTGGGATAAAGACTCGTTCATTCATTATCCACGAATGACGCGAATTGCTTCACCGCGGTCTTTTTGATTGTATACTGCTGATCCAGCTACAAGTACATTTGCTCCTGCTTCAATACAAAGTCTTGCTGTTTCAGCATTTACACCACCATCAACTTCAATTTCTACTTCTAGATTGCGCTCTTTAACCATTTCTGCAACTTGTTTAATTTTCGGTAATACAGAATGGATAAATTTCTGGCCACCAAATCCTGGGTTTACTGTCATAAGTAATACCATATCTATATCTTCTAATACATGCTCAATCGTTGAAACTGGCGTATGCGGATTTAATACAACTCCGGCTTTAATGCCATGAGATTTAATTAACTGAATTGTACGATGCAGATGAGGGCACGCCTCTACATGAACAGTAATAATATCCGCTCCCGCTTTTGCGAAAGTCGGGATATAGTTATCAGGATTTTCAATCATTAAATGTACATCTAATGGTAAAGATGTAATCGGACGGATCGCTTCTACAATTAATGGTCCAATCGTAATATTTGGTACGAAATGTCCATCCATTACATCGACGTGAATGTAATCCGCTCCGCCTTTTTCTACATCTTTAATCTCTTCCCCTAATTTTGAAAAATCTGCTGATAAGATCGATGGTGCAATTTTAATCATAACTAATACCTCGGCTTTCTCTCTCTAATTTCTTCTACGAATTGTTTGTAATTCTTATAACGATATTCTGTAATTTTTCCTTCTTCAACCGCAGCCTTCACAGCACATTTCGGTTCGGAAAGATGTGTACACCCTCTAAATTTACAGTATTGGCTCGCTTCTTTCAACTCTGGAAAACAATATGTAAGATCTTCTACCTCTATATCTATAAAATCAAGTGAACTAAAACCAGGTGTATCTGCAACTAGTCCGCTTCCAACCGCAATTAATTCCACGTGTCTTGTCGTATGTTTCCCGCGTCCTAAATGCGAGGAAATATCATTCGTTTTCAGTTCTAAATCTGGACGTAAAACGTTAAGCATAGAAGATTTCCCTACACCAGATTGCCCTGCTACAACAGAAACACAGCCTTCTAAGAATGGTTTTAAAATATCAATACTTTCCGATGTATTTATAGAAGTAAATAATACATCATATCCCATCTCACGATAGTCATTCGCATAAGATTCAACAGTCTCTCTCATTCTTTCATCCACTAAATCCATCTTACTAATGCAAATAATCGGCTTAATATTATGATATTCAATCAGCACTAAAAATCGATCTAACAGTCCCGGATTAAAATCTGGTTCTACTGCTGAGAAAACGAGAATTGCTTGATCAACATTAGCAATAGGTGGCCTAACAAGTTCATTTTTTCGATCAAATACTTCAAGCACGTATCCTTCACTTGGGTTATCTGCTTGAAAAACAACTTGATCTCCTACCAGTGGTGTAATTTTATTTTTTCTGAACACACCACGCCCGCGGCATTGTGTAATCCCTTCTTCATGCTGCACATAATAAAACCCACTTAGAGCTTTTACAATTTTTCCTTCTGGCATATAATTCTCCTTTATTTTGTATAAAGTGAAGCTGTAATTCATATTGAATGGATTAGAATTCTTTAAATACTTATTTCAAAACCCGTCATATATACAAGTTAATATATTTAATCTACCATCAAATTCAACATATTATTTATAACAGTATCACTTTTATAGCTTTTTGAATCATATATTTTTGCCTGTTATACAGTCCACTATAAGTAGACAGCATAACAGGCAAGAGTCATACATTCCATCCCCTTTAGAAAGAAAATGGAAGTCATTATTATTGAGTTGGGTATGGTACTTCTTTGTCCATAATCGTTACACCATCTCGTACAACTTTATAGTGTCCTTTTGTACCTTCTTGAATTACAAATTCTAAAGAAATAGTTGCCGATTCTGAAATTGTTCTAGTTTCAATTGGTCTATCCATTTTTTGTTGCATATCTTCTTTATAAATTTCTATTGTTTGCGGTTTTTTCTCACCAATTATAGAAGACTCATACGGAATAGAAATATTATCCACTTTCACTGTTTTCGTTACTTTCGGCTTAGGCCCCTCTGAGATGACAATCGTCACTTTATCTCCTTCTTTTAACGGCGTTCCTGGTTTTGGAGATTGCGAAATTACAAGTCCTTTATCAACAGTATCAGAATACTCTCGTTTTATATCTGGAGTTAGTTTTCTCTCATTCAAATAACCATTTACGCTATTTTCAGTCCATCCTGAAAAATCACCTGGTCTAATTTGATAAGGACCTTTACTTACCCAAATTTTCAGTTCTTGTTCCGCCTCTACTACCATTTGATCCGGCGTTGGAATTTGCTCTACGATTTCACCTTTTGGCCTATCATTTTCAATATAATTTATTGTAACTTGCTTATATTTTTCTTCTAATTCAGCCCTTATACTCTCAAAATCTTTTCCTGTGAAATCACTCATCTTACTTTTCTTTTTTCCGCCTGATTGATAGATAGTAATTTTAGAGTTTTCTTTCACGACTCTTCCTGCCACAGGGTCTGTTTTTATCACATCACCGGCTTCAACATCATCTGTATATACAATATTAGGTTCCGTAACCTCAAAACCCTTTTCAACTAATTTATTTACCGCTGTCGCGTACTTCATACCAGCCACATCAGGGACTTTTACATCTTTTGGAATAAAGAATCCTGGAATAACAGTAAGCGCTAACGTTATTCCAATTGCTAAAAGTAAAAATGTCGTTATTAAAACCTTGATCCATTTATTACTTCGTTTTTTCTTCTTATTTAATTCCGTTTCTTCTTTTCTTTTCTGTTCATCCACTTTACTTCCTTTTAAAACAATTGTTTCATCAGTTACATTTTCGAATAATTGTTCTTGTTGAATAATAGGAATCGCTTTTGTCGCTTCCATATCTTCCGGTATGTAAAATGGCTGCTCATTTATCCTCTCTGGATATAGCGCAGTTTCAATATCTCGTTTCATCGCATTGGCAGATTGATATCGGTGAAACGGATCTTTCGCAGTTGCCTTTAATATAATATTTTCGACACTTTGCGGAATATTTTCATTCCATCTCTTTGGAGACGGAATTTCACTTTGTAAATGTTTTAAAGCTATAGCAACAGCAGATTCGCCAGAAAACGGTTGTCTCCCTGTTAACAACTCAAACATAACGATTCCTAGAGAATAAATATCTGATTGTTTATTTGCTATCCCACCGCGCGCTTGTTCTGGTGATAAGTAATGCACCGAACCGAGTACCGAATTTGTATGTGTAATTGTTGTTGCACTTGTAGCTGTCGCAATTCCAAAATCTGTTACTTTTATTACTCCATCAGCTCGAATTAAAATATTGTGCGGTTTAATATCACGGTGCACAATTTCAAAATGATGGGCGTGTGCCATGGCGGATGTTAACTGCTCCATAATATCAAGAGCTTCTCCTATAGGTAACATCCCTCGCTCAATTATGTATTGCTTCAATGTTTGTCCTGGTACATACTCCATTACAAGATAATATATACCATCTTCTTCTCCGACATCATACATATTCACAATATTTGGATGCGACAACGTTGTAACAGACTGCGCTTCTCGATGGAAACGTTTAATAAACTCTTCGTTATTTGAATAGTCGAGTCTTAATATTTTTACCGCTACATCTCGACCAAGTATATCATCATGAGCTAAATACACATTGGCCATTCCACCGCCACCAATCATTTTCAGTAGCTTATAACGGTCATTTAAGCGTTTTCCAATCAGCACGTTGCACTTCACCTACTTTCGTTTGTCGAACCCGCATAATCAATAAGAACAAGGGTGATATTATCTTCCCCGCCACGATCATTCGCCAATTGAATGAGACGTTGTCCCTTCGTTTCAAGCTGTTCATTTAGCTGTAAAATTTGTTGCATATCAGCAATAGAAACTTTGTTAGATAATCCATCAGAGCAAAGAAGTAACTGATCATCTTCCTCAAGCACCAATGTTTTCACATCTAATCCGACTTTCTCTTCTGTTCCTAATGCCCTTAACAAAACATTCTTTTTCGGGTGATATTCTGCGTCTTCTTTTGAAATTTCACCATGTCTCACAAGTTCATTTACAAGGGAATGATCTTCTGTTACAAGCGAGATTTCTCCCTCTGATATCATATAACAACGACTATCTCCTATATGACCTATTGTCACAAAGTTTGGCGTACAAATCGCTATTATAAGTGTTGTTCCCATACCATTACATTCTACATGTTGTTTAGAGTACTCATATATACGCTCATTAATAATCCCAACACTCGTATGTAACCACTCTTCTACTTTTTTTGGTTCATTCATATTATGCGTTTGCTTCCAATAATCATGGAATAATTGAATAGTCATCGAGCTAGCTACATCACCAGCTCGATGACCTCCCATTCCATCTGCTACTACCGCTAATATATTTCCATCTAAATTGTGAAAAACTCCTGCACTATCTTCATTATGTTGACGAACTTTTCCTTTATCCGATAGAAACACGGCTTTCATCTCGTCACCTCGTCTCTTCTTTACGCTCCTTCGCACGTAACTGACCGCAGGCTGCATCAATATCATGACCTTGTTCACGGCGAATTGTTACATTCACTCCACGATCTTTTAACGTTTTTTCAAATAAGAAAATTTGTTCACGTGGCGTACGTACATAATCACGTTCAGGTACGTAGTTTACCGGAATTAAGTTTACATGACATTTTACACCTTTTAAAAGCGCAGCAAGTTCTTCCGCTTGCTCAACTTGGTCATTTTCTCCTCCAAATAAGCCATATTCAAACGTAATACGACGCCCTGTTTTATTTACATAGTATTTAACAGCTTCCATTAAATCTGGTAGCTTATAAGCACGGTTAATCGGCATTAATTTTGAACGTAACTCTGTATTTGCAGAATGCAATGAAATCGCAAAATTAATTTGCATATCTTCTTCAGCGAACTTATAAATTTTTGGAACAATTCCACTTGTTGAAACTGTCATATGTCTTGCGCCAATATGAATTCCTTTTTCATGGTTTATAATGCGTAAGAATGACATTAAGTTGTCATAATTATCAAACGGCTCTCCAATTCCCATAACAACAAGCGAACTTACACGTTCTTCTGTTTCATCTAGTGCACGTTGCACTTCTACTACTTGTGCTACAATCTCTCCAGCCTCTAAGTTTCGTTTTAACCCACCAAGTGTAGATGCACAGAACGTACAACCAATACGGCATCCGACCTGTGTTGTTACACAAATAGAATTTCCATATTCATGTCGCATTAACACTGTTTCAATAGAATAACCATCATATAATTGGAATAAGAATTTAATTGTTCCATCAGAAGACGTTTGTTTTACCAATGTATTTAAAGTAGTAATATCAAAGGAATTCGACAATTTATCGCGTAATCCTTTAGAAAGATTCGACATGTCGTCATAATTTTTTACACGTTTCTTATATAGCCAATCAAAGATTTGTCCTGCACGGAACTTCGGTTCTCCTTGTTCCTTTAACCAATCTTGCATTTCATGAAGTTGTAAAGAATAAATTGATGGTTTCTTCGTTTCTAGATTTTTCTTTTGTTTTCTCACAGTCGTTTCCACGATGCTACACCTTCTTCCTTAAACAAGCAATATAAAAGCCATCTGTTGCAAAATAATGCGGTAAAATTCGTACTTGACCTTCATCAATATACGGATTTAACTTTTCTGGCATGCGATCTTTTATCGTAGTATCCCATTCAAATTCAGGATGCTCTTGTAAGAATTGCTTAATTACTTGTTCATTTTCTATTTTTTCTATTGTGCACGTACTATAAACAAGGCGACCCCCTTGTTTAAGCAATGGTGCTATTTTTTCTAGTATTGCAAGTTGGATCGTCGATAATCTTTCACTATCGCCTTTATTTTTACCTAACTTAATATCAGGTTTACGTCTAATCACACCAAATCCAGAACATGGTGCATCTACTAATATTTTATCAAATGTTTCATTCGCAAAGTGTTCTTGCACTTTTCTAGCATCTAGTGCTTTTGTTTCGACATTTTCTAAACCAAGTCGCTCTGCTTGCTGTTTAATTAAACGTACTTTGTGTGCATGTAAATCAAGAGACATAACTTGACCTGTTCCTTTTAATCGCTCTGCAATGTGCGTTGTTTTTCCGCCCGGAGCAGCACAACTATCAAGAACTACATCTCCCTCATTCGGTTCTAAAGCGCGTGCTACAAGCATAGAACTTTCATCTTGAATAGAAAGAAAACCTTTTTTGAACGCATCTGTATGCGCTACATTCCCTCTTTCAATTTGAATTGCATCCTCTGATAAATCGCCACGCTTCGCTTCAATACCTTCACTAGCCAACAACTCAATTGCTTCTTCTACTGTTATTTTATCAACATTTACACGCGCTGTTGGTACTGGGGGTAACATGTTCACTTCACACATTTTCTCTGCTGTCTCTAAACCATATTCAGAAGCCCAGTCTTGAACAAGCCACATTGGATGACTTGTTGCAATTGCCAAACGTTCTACTGGATCCTTGATTTCATCTACAGAAGGTACCCCTTCTCTTTGAATCGAACGTAATACCCCGTTTACCATACCAGCAATCCCTTTATGCCCGCGACGTTTTGCAATTTCAACTGCTTCATGAATAGCCGCTCTTTCGGGCACTCGGTCTAAATAAATCATTTGGTATAAAGATAAGCGAAGTAATACTCTTACCCACGCCTCAACCTTCTTTTTTAAAAAAGGCTGTAAATAATAATCTAATGTGTCACGACGTTGAATCGTTCCATATACAATTTCAGTTAACAAACCAATATCTTTTCTATCAATTGCATTTTTTTCAATTAGATTGTTTAAAAGTAAGTTACTGTATGCACCACTTTTTTCTACTTGAATTAAGCCATCAAGAGCTAACTCACGAACATTTTTACTCATGCATTTTCTCCTAACTTCGTTCCAATTTCAGGTTTTGTGCCGCGTAAAAATTGTGAACAACTCATACGTTTTTTACCAGAAGGTTGCAATTCAGTGATTTTAACACCTGTCTCATTCCCTGTTGCAACAACAAATCCATCTTCTTCAAGAGCTACTATTGTACCTGGTTCAGCTTTCTCTGTAATAGAGACCTTCTCTCCCCACCATACTTTAATAACTTGTCCTGCCAAAGTCGTATAAGCAACTGGCCATGGATTCAATCCGCGAATGTGATTGTATACTTCTTCACCTGTTTTTGTCCAATCAATTTTCTCTTGCTCACGTTTTATATTATATGCAAACGTTACTTCTTCTTCGTTTTGTTTAATTGGTTCTAACTTACCTTGGATTAATAAAGGTACTGTTTTAGATAGAAGGTGTGCCCCTGCTTCACTTAACTTATCGAATAAAGAGCCTGTCGTTTCACGCTCTTCAATCTCCACTTCTACTTGCGTTAAGATATCACCAGCATCCAATTTCTCTACCATATACATAATTGTAATACCCGTTTTTTCTTTACCTTCCATAATTGCATAATGGATTGGTGCACCACCACGAAGTTCAGGTAGTAAAGACGCGTGGACGTTAATACATCCATACTTCGGTGCTTCTAAAATTTCATTTGGTACAATTTGACCGAAAGCAGCTGTTACAATTAAATCTGGCTCTAACGCCAAGACTTGTTCATATTCGTCTTTTTCACGAATTCTTAACGGTTGTAACACCGGAATACCATGTTTTTCTGCTTCAACTTTAACAGGTGTAGGTGTTAATACTTTTTTTCTACCTACCGGACGATCGGGTTGCGTCACAACACCTATTACATCATAGCCATCTTCGATAAGACGACGAAGCACCGGCACTGAAAAGTCCGGTGTTCCCATAAATACTACTTTTATCATTAAAAAACCGCTCCTTTTAATACCTATTCTAATTCGTTTTCTTCATAATATCTTGTCACTTTCGATGTAAATAACACACCGTGTAAATGATCGATTTCATGTTGAATGGCACGTGCTAAAAATCCTTCTGCTTCTAGTAAAAATACTTTACCTCGGCGATTTTGCGCACGTACTTTAATATAATCCGCACGTTCCACTTCACCATAAAGTCCCGGGAAGCTTAGACAACCTTCGGGACCTACTTGTTCACCACGTTTTTCTAGTATCGATGGATTGATTAACTCGATTTTCCCCGTATCATCATCGATATCAACTACCGCTACTTGCAAGCTTACACCTACTTGAGGCGCAGCTAAACCGACTCCGTCCGCAATTAACATTGTTTCATGCATATCTTTCAACAATTTCACTAACTTTTTATCAAAGTTAATTACTCTTTCGCATGGTGTTTCTAACACTTCATTTGGATGCTTTACTATTTCTAAAACTGCCATATTTCCCTCCGCTACATTAACATTGTTGGATTAAAATCAATTGAGATTTGTAGCTCTTTTTGCATTTCTGCTTGATAATGTTCATTTACCATTTTGAGCACGTTCTTTAAGTTTGGTTCCCGTTTGTATTTTATCATGCATTGATAACGATATCTATCTTTTATCCTTGGAATTGCTGAAGCAACCGGTCCTAACACCATCGTTTGCTGCGTGCAGTGCGCTCGTAAATGACCGACAATTTTTTCCGTCACTTGCACTGCCTTTAATAATTCTGGATGAGATACTGTTACAAGTACAACATAGTAATAAGGTGGATATTGTCTTGTTCGTCTCATTTGCATTTCTTGGTCAAAAAACACATCATAATGTTGGTTCTTTGCTAATTCTATACTGTAATGTTCTGGCGTATACGTTTGAATTATAACTTCCCCTGGCAATTCATGTCTGCCTGCCCGTCCACTTACTTGGGTCAATAACTGATACGTCTTTTCACTCGCTCGAAAATCAGGTAAGTGAAGCATCGTATCTGCAGTTAAAACCCCGACAAGCGTTACTTTAGGAAAATCTAATCCTTTCGCAATCATTTGTGTTCCAAGTAGTATATCTGCTTTTTCTTCCCCGAACGCCTTTAATAATTTTTCATGCATTCCTTTGCGACTTGTCGTATCTACATCCATTCGAATGACTCGTGCCTCTGGAAATAGTTTTGTAATTTCTTCTTCTACCTTTTGTGTACCTGTACCAAAGAAACGAATATATGTACTTTGACAAGCAGGACACTCAGTCGGCATATTCTCTTCGTGACTGCAATAATGACATTTTAAACGATGGTTCATTTTATGATATGTCAGCGAGATATCACAATGCGGACATTGTACAACATACCCGCAATCACGGCACATAACAAATGTAGAATGACCTCTTCTATTTAAAAAGAGCACCATCTGTTCTTTCTTTTCTAATCGATTTGCTATTTTTTCATGCAGTGCCTTCGAAAACATGGAACGATTCCCGTCACGAAGTTCCTCACGCATATCAACAATCTCTACTGTTGGTAAAGCTTGTTCGTTCATACGTTTTTCCATCGTTAGTAATTCATACACACCTTTTTTCGCCCTTGCAAACGATTCAAGTGTCGGTGTTGCACTACCAAGAACAATAGGACATTTATGATATTGTCCCCTCCACACAGCTACATCCCTTGCATGATACCTCGGATTATCTTCTTGCTTATAGCTCGATTCGTGCTCCTCATCAATAATAATAATCCCTAAATTTTCAAAAGGTGCAAATACGGCTGAACGTGCACCAACTACAACTTTCACTTCTTTTCTTAAAATCTTACGCCATTCATCATATTTTTCTCCAACAGACAGCGCACTATGAAGAACCGCAACTTGCGAGCCAAATCTACCTTTAAAACGATCTACCATTTGAGGCGTTAGTGCAATTTCAGGAACAAGCACAATAGCTTCTTTCCCTTTCGCAAGCACCGCTGCTATAGATTGTAAATATACTTCTGTTTTTCCGCTTCCTGTAACACCATATAGTAAAAATGGATTGTAAGTTTCATTTGTAATTGATGATAAAATCGGTGTAATAACTTGCTTTTGTTCCTCCGTAAGTGGGAATGGTTTCGTTTGTTCAAAATCATCATCGTCATACGGATTCCGATATACTTCCACATACTTTTCTGAGATTATCCCTTTTTTAACAAGTGCTTTAATCGGAGCATCTGTTATTTGCAGCTCTTCTGTTATCACTTTCAACGGTACACTTTTATAATTTTCCACAAAATAATAGAGTACATCTTGTTGTTTTTTACTTTTCAGTTCAAATGCTGCTAATTCCAATTTATCTTCTGGCAACTCCGGTTGGACGACTCTTTGTTTCTTCTTTTGCACTTTATCTTTTACTTGATAAACAACTTCAATCGTGCCATTTTTAATTTCTTGTTGAATCGTGCCGTATAGATGTGGCTGCCTCTCAATAACTTCCCAATCTATCGCTTCTTTGTCCTGAAATAAAAACAGTAGTTCAGGTGCTACTTCTTCTTGTTTACGAAGTTGTAGACGCTTTTTATACGTCGCTTTTATCGCCGTTGGAAGCATGACTTGAAAGGCTGAAATCATATAACATAACGTTTCGCTTGTAAGCCAATATCCAAGCTTTAATAATTCCTCGTTTAAAACTGGTGTTACATCTAATATTTCATGGATTGTCTTTAATTTCTTACTTTCTACTTCAGCCGAATCTTTGATCCCAATAATAAAGCCTTGCAATTTCCTTGGACCAAATGGAACTACTACACGCATGCCTGTCTGGACAATATCTTCCCACTTTTTAGGGATAATATAATCAAATGGTCGATCTGTCTGACGTGCAGGTACATCAACAATTACACTTGCAAATTTCATAGACGATCATCTTCTAACATCATTTCAATTTGCTTTAATATTTCACGAGCAACCTCTTTCTTCGTTAAAAGTGGCAACTCTATAACTTCTCCATCTTTTCTATACATTGTTACAATGTTCGTATCTGTACCAAATCCAGCTCCTTGCGCCTTTACATCGTTCGCAACAATCATATTCGCATTTTTCTCACGTAATTTTTTTGTTGCGTATTCTTCTACATTTGTCGTTTCAGCCGCAAAACCGATCAGTAACTGTTTGTCCTTCATCTCACCTAACGTTTTTAAAATATCTACTGTTCTCTCGAGTTCGATTACAGCATCACCATTTTTCTTTTTCATTTTATTATCATGAACATATTTCGGGCGATAATCTGCAACTGCTGCTGTTTTAATGACAACATCTACGTTTTGATACTGTTGCAGAACTATTTCTAACATATCTTGTGCAGATTCCACTTGTACCGTATTTACATGTAATGGCGGGTTTAATGCTGTCGGTCCCGAAACAAGTATGACATCAGCACCTAAGTCCGCTGCCACTTCCGCAATTGCATATCCCATTTTCCCAGAAGAAAAATTGGTCATAAAACGCACTGGATCAATCTTTTCACGAGTTGGGCCAGCAGTTATTAATATTTTTTTTCCTTGCAATGGTTTTTGTTCTGAAAAAGCCTCTTCTAACCGTGCAATAATTGCCTCCGGTTCTTCTAGTCTCCCCCTCGCTACATAACCACACGCTAAAAAACCTTCTCCAGGCTCAATAAATGTATATCCTAACGTTTTTAATGTCATCATGTTTTTTTGAACAATTTTGTTTTCATACATATGCACATTCATAGCAGGTGCAATCCACACTGGGGCTGTAGTAGCTAACAAAGTAGTTGTAATCATATCGTCTGCAATACCGCCAGCTAACTTCCCAATACAATTGGCAGTAGCAGGTGTAACAAGTACTACATCTGCCCAATCTGCTAAATCGATATGTGCAATAACAGCTGAGTCTTTCTCATCGAATGTATCTGTATATACGTCATGGCGAGAAAGTGCTTGAAATGTAAGAGGCGTAACAAACTTCATTGCCGACTCACTCATCATTACTTTTACAATAGCACCAGCTTGTGTCAATTTACTAGTTAACGCAGCCGCTTTAAAGACCGCAATGCCTCCTGTTACACATAGAAGTATCTTTTTCCCTTTTAGCATATGGCTCGTCCTCTTTCTTTTTCAAACTTATAATACTGAAACAGAATTCCCAGCTCGTCAGTACCAATATTTCTTCCCTATCGTAAAAAAATAACAACCTACTTGTAAATAGGTTGTTACCGTTACATAGAAAATTATAAAGTCTATGTTTTAATTTGTCGAAAAGAATGTCTTAATCGATGATTTTGCCTTCGCTTGGTACATATTTTAATACTTCTGCATCGATTTCTTCAAGTGATTTACCTACACATTTATGAGAAACAGGTTGCTCGATAACACAGTTATCAGCAAGTTGCATTTCACGCGCACGTTTTGCAGCTACTGTTACAAGTGTATATTTAGAATCGATTTTTGTTAATAATGAATCAATTGATGGATTTAACATAATTATAGACCCTCCGTCATTTCTTTATAATATTTTGCTACTCTTTCGCGGCGGCAATGTTCACCAACCACAATTGCTTTAATTCTTTCACAAGCTAGTTCAACTTGATCGTTTTCTACAACATAGTCGTAAGCGTCCATCATTTCGATTTCTTCTTTCGCTACCGTTAAACGATTTTCAATAACATCTTCAGTTTCTGTACCACGACCGACAATACGGTTCTTTAGTTCAGATAAACTTGGAGGTGCTAAGAAAATAAATACACCTTCTGGGAATGCTTTCTTAACTTGAATTGCTCCTTGCACTTCAATTTCTAAGAATACATCTTTTCCTTCTTGTAATGTTTTTTCAACATAGTCAATCGGTGTTCCGTAATAATTACCTACGAATTCAGCCCACTCAAGTAATTTTTCGTTACGAATCATTTCCTCAAATTCTTCTCTTTCTTTAAAGAAATAATCCACACCATCTACTTCACCTTCACGTGGCTTACGTGTCGTTACTGAAATTGAGTACTGAAAACGTGTATCCTCATGACTAAACAGCTCTTTTCGAACCGTTCCTTTACCAACCCCAGAAGGTCCTGAAAGAACGATGAGCAATCCTCTTCTACTTCTCATAAATATGTAAAACCTACCCTTCCTCACTTAAATCTTCTTTATTATTCAAACAATGTGCAATCGTCTCTGGCTGAATTGGACTTAATACCACATGCCCATCATCCATAACAATAACCGCCCTTGTTTTTCTCCCATACGTAGCATCAAGTAAAGCATTATGTTCGCGTGCTTCCTGTACTGTTCGTTTAATAGGAGCTGACTCCGGACTTACAATAGCAATAATTCGATGAGCAGATACAATATTTCCGTATCCAATATTTAAAAACCGCATGGCCATAGTTTGCGCCTCCTAGTAAGTCTATCCGATTTCTCCACCACGTATAACTTTATATATTTTTTGAAAGCTACTCAATATTTTGTACTTGTTCACGAATTTTTTCAAGGTTATTTTTCATTTCTACAACATATTTCGAAATTGTTAAGTCATTTGCCTTAGAACCAATCGTATTAATTTCTCTATGCATCTCTTGCACGATGAAATCCATTTTCCTTCCAACAGGCTCTCCAATCTGCAGTGTTTCACGAAATTGCTCTAAATGACTTTGCAAACGAACTAACTCTTCGTGAATATCACAACGCTCTGCAAAGATTGCGACTTCTGTTAACAATCTTTGTTCATCTAGTTCTTGATTATGTAATTCTTTTAAGCGATTTTCTAATCGTTCACGATATTTTTGCGTAACAATCGGTGCATGCGGAATAATTGCATTTACACAATTGTGAATCTCTTGTAAACGATACGCTATATCTTTATGTAATCGTTCTCCTTCGCCATCTCTCATCGTTTTTAACATATGAGCAGCTTGGCGAACAGCCTCATATAAACTGTTCTCAAATTGTTCATTTACATTTTCTACTTCTTCAATCGCTGTTACTTCTGGCATTGCCATTAATTGCTGAAGTGTAATAGAATCTTGTAATTGAAATTTTCCTTTTATATCTTCCATAATCGATTGGTACTGCTCAAGAAGCGACCAATTCACACTTAATTTTCTTTCAACAAGCCCTTCACCCGTTATACTAATAGACACTTCAATGCGTCCACGCCGAACTTGCTCTGCAATTATTTTACGAATTTTGTCTTCAAATACCATCATTTGCTTCGGAAGTCGAATACTCATCTCTAAAAAACGGTGGTTCACCGATTTCATTTCTACTGTAATTTGAAAAGTATCATTTTCTACTTTCGATCTTCCAAATCCTGTCATACTACAAATCATTTTTATCACATCCAAGCCATGAAATAACTCAATGAAAAAGGTAATAGAGACAAGGCTCTACTACCTTCTGTAAATTATATCACATTTTCATATCATTGACTATTTCAAGTTTAATCCCTTCTTATATAATACTGGCTTTTCCTTCTTCCCCTTTTTCCCTGTTAATAAAGAACCTACTAGTAAGAAGGTCGGAATTGATGACAAACCTCCAATTAACAACCAATCTCTCGCTTGTATTGGCATTGTACTAAAGATCGGTTGTAGTGGTGGGTAATATATAACCACCAACATTAACAGTAAAGAAATGATAACCGCTCCTACTAAATACACGTTCCCAAACGGATTACGGTGGAAAATAGAATGTTCACTTCGGCAATCAAATACATGAATAAGTTGCGCAAGCACCAACGTCGCAAACGCCACAGTTTGTGCATATTTTAGTTCATTTGGATGTTGATTATATGCAATAATAAACGCCACTAACGTCACTGCCCCAATTAGAAAGCCACGACTTATAATTTTCCAGGCAAGCCCTCTAGCAAATACCCCTTCTTTCGGATGACGCGGCGTTCTCTTCATCACGTCTCCTTCCGCCTTATCCAATCCTAATGCCATCGCCGGTAAACCGTCAGTAACTAAGTTCACCCATAAAATTTGAATGGGAACCATTGGCAGCGGTAATGCAAGTAACATGGCAAATAACATGACTAAAATCTCTCCTACGTTTGATGCTAATAAATAACGAATAAACTTACGTATATTCTCGTATATATTTCTACCTTCTTTAATTGCTGATTTAATCGTAGCAAAATTATCATCTAGCAAAACAAGAGAAGAAGCTTCTTTCGCAACGTCTGTTCCTGTAATTCCCATCGCTATCCCAATATCCGCTGTTTTTATAGCCGGAGCATCGTTTACTCCATCACCTGTCATCGCTACTATATGCCCTTTATTTTGCAACGCCTTAACAATTTTCAATTTATGTTCAGGTGATACTCGAGCAAATACATACGTATCTTCTACAACACTTTCTAGTTCCTCTACATCCATATTCGCGAGTTCTACTCCTTCAACAACACGTCCACCAGGTGGTAAAACCCCTAATTGTTCCGCAATTGCCATTGCTGTCACTTTATGATCTCCTGTAATCATCACTGTTCGAATACCAGCTTCTCTGCACTCTTTTACAGCCTGTTCTACCTCTGGTCTTGGCGGATCAATCATTCCCTGTATCCCGACCAACATAAAATCTTTTTCAACGTCTCGTTCATGTTCAATAGAATCTGTTACTTTTAATGGCTTAAATGCAACTGCAATTGTTCGAAGCGCTTGACTACCTAAACTATGAATAGCCGCCTGTACTTCTTTTCTATACAACTCACTTAACGGTTGTTGCTTATCCCTCCATAAAATCGTTTGACTCATTTGCAGGAGGACATCTGGTGCTCCCTTCGTAACAAGAAATTTTTTCCCCTCTCTATCTCGCACAATAACACTCATCATTTTTCGAGTTGAATCGAATGGAAATTCACGAATAATTTCAAATTTCCCTTTCAGTGCCTCACGCGTTATCCCCGCTTTCATTGCTGCAGCTACAAGTGCTCCCTCAGTTGGATCTCCATCTAATACATACGCCTTTTTCTTTTGAATAATATTTGCGTTATTACATAGTAAGCCAAATGTAAGTAGTTGATACAGTGCTTTTGTTTTAGCTGGATCGAATTCTTTTTCACCTTTCAAAAAAGAACCATTAGGTTCATATCCTTGCCCCGTCACTTTCCATAACTCTCCACCTGACCACATATGTGTCACCATCATTTTGTTTTGCGTCATTGTTCCTGTTTTATCAGAGCATATAACAGAAGCGCATCCTAACGTTTCTACCGCTGGTAACTTCCTTACAATTGCCCTCTTTTTAATCATACGCTGTACACCAAGCGATAAAGCTACTGTAACAATTGCTGGTAACCCTTCAGGAATAGCAGCAACAGCTAGCGACACGCCTGCTAAAAACATATGATACACTTCATTCCCTTGATACACACCGGCTAATACGACAAGTGCTGTCAAAATAAGAGCCACAATAATTAATATTTTTCCGAGTTGCTCTAATCTTCTTTGCAGTGGTGTTTCCATTTGCTCTGCATTTTGTAACATATTTGCAATTTGACCCATCGCTGTATTCATACCCGTCGCTACAACGACCCCTGTTCCAGCTCCTCGTGTAATCATCGTACCCATAAAAGCCATATTTTTTTGATCACCAATTGAAACATCTTGCCCTTGCAGAGCTTCTACCTTCTTCTGCACCGGTACTGACTCTCCTGTCAAAGCTGATTCTTCGATATATAAACTCGATGCCTCAACAAGACGTACATCCGCTCCAATACGATCACCACTAGAAAATTTAATAACATCCCCTAAAACGAGTGCTTTAGACGGTGCCTTTACCCACTTTCCATTCCGCAGTACAGTAACTTGCGGGGCGGCTAGCTCTTTTAAAGCTTCCAATGACTTTTCAGCCTTTCTTTCTTGGAAAAAGCCGAGAATACCATTGATAATAACAATTGCCACAATCGCAATAGAATCAATGTATTCCCCTAAAAAAGCCGAAACGATTGTTGCACCAAATAAAACAAGTACCATGAAATCTTTAAATTGCGCTAAAAAGACCATTAGTGCAGAAGGCCTTTTTGCTTCATCCAATTCATTTGTACCAAATTTCTTTATTCGCCCTTCTGCTTCTTTCTCTGTCAGTCCAACCTTCACATTCGTATTCGTTCTTTCTTCTACTTCATGTGCGCGCATTCCATACCAGTTCATCCTGCTATCGACCTCCTGATTCCAGACATACTCTATTGAAAGCTTATTCAGCCTCGTCCAAAAAAATGCTATAATTAACTTTTAGTTAGAAAGGAGTGTTCATTTATGGCATTCGATGGATTATTTACAAGAGCAATTACACATGAAATTGCAAATTCTCTTTACACAGGAAGAATTTCTAAGATATACCAACCTTCAAAATACGAGATTTTATTACATATTCGAGCAAACGGAAAAAATCAAAAACTGATTCTTTCCGCTCATCCGACATATGCACGTTTACACTTAACAAATCAAAATTACGATTCACCTGCACTTCCGCCAATGTTTTGTATGCTTCTTCGTAAGCATTTGGAAGGTGGATTCATTGAAAAAATTGAACAAATTGATTTAGAGCGCATTATTCAAATTACAGTTCGCAGTAGAAATGAAATTGGTGACGAATCGCAAAAAACATTAGTAATTGAAATAATGGGACGACATAGTAACATCATTTTAGTAGACACAAAAACAAACAATATTTTAGATAGCTTAAAACACGTTTCTTTAGCAGTAAACCGACATCGAACTGTATATGCTGGAGCGGAATATGTTGCACCACCAGCACAACATAAAATTAACCCACTTCAGATCGAAACAAATGATGAATTTATTAGACCGCTAGACTTTCTATCTGGAAACATGGATAAACAGCTTGTCGGCACCTTTACGGGAATATCGCCGTTATTTGCAAAAGAAGTAGTGAAAAAAGCAGGTATGGTAAATGAAAAAGCATTAGCGGACGCATTTTTCTCCATACAAAAACCTTTACTAACCCATACATATTCACCAACAATGACTACTTCAAATGGGAAAGAATTCTTTTATCTTTTCCCTCTTGCACACTTGCAAGGAGAAAACAAGACATTCTCATCTGTTAGTGAATTGCTAGACCGTTTCTTTTTCGGAAAAGCAGAGCGCGACCGTGTAAAACAACAAGCTTATGATTTAGAGCGCTTTATGCAAAACGAAAAAAATAAAAATGAGAAGAAGCTCATTAAACTAGAAAAAACATTACAAGATGCCGGAAAAGCAGATAAATATCAGCTATTTGGAGAACTACTTACAGCCAATATGTACGCTTTGAAAAAAGGTGATAAAGATATTGAAGTCGTTAACTATTACGACGAAAATGGCGGAACTGTAAAAATTACATTAGATCCTTTAAAAACACCATCTGACAATGCGCAACGCTATTTTCAAAAGTACCAAAAAGCGAAAAATTCAGTTGTTGTTGTAGAAGAACAAATCGAAAAAACAAATGAAGAAATTCTTTATTTTGATAGCTTACTTCAACAAATGGAAGCTGCTTCTTCAAAAGATATTGAAGAAATTCGTGAGGAATTAGCTGAAGAAGGTTATATGCGCAATCGTAAAACGAAAAACGCAAAGAAAAAACCTACCAAACCAGTATTAGATAAATATTTTGCAAGTGATGGTACAGAGATTTTCGTTGGTAAAAACAATAAACAAAATGATTATTTAACAACTAAGTTTGCCCGTCGTGATGAAATTTGGTTACATACGAAAGATATACCTGGGTCTCATGTTGTCATTCGTTCTCTTGAACCTACCGAAGAAACTTTGTTAGAAGCTGCTAAAATCGCTGCCTATTTTAGTAAAGCAAAAGATTCTAGTTCTGTTCCTGTAGATTTCACCAAAGTACGCCATGTCAAAAAACCGAGTGGTGCAAAGCTTGGGTTTGTTACGTACGATAATCAGCAAACCGTATATGTAACACCGGATGCTGATACTGTAATGAAATTAAAAGCGTAAATATAAAAAATGCGTTGTTTATAAGCAACGCATTTTTTATTTTTTTTCAATTTAGTTGCTATATCCATTCAATATTGTCAAAAAAATTGACAGTGTCATTTCACGTTTGTATAAATTTTTTTACAGCATGTAAATAAAGTACGAGGGTAACTCCAATCAATATTTTTTTATCCCCCTGCTATTTATTGAAGCAATCTGGATTTTATGAATAAACCGTCTCCCGCAAATGGTGGGCTATTTTCTTATCTCCCCTAAAATATATGTTTTCCCTACTATCCTTTCTTCAAATATACATTTTGGCACACTATTTGCTTTATTCAATACTGTGAATAGGGGGAATGAACATGATTTTAAAAATTAATAAAATCCAAAATCAACTACAAAACTATGAAATTGACGGATTACTGATTACAAAAAAAGAAAATCGCCAATATGCAACAGGCTTTACAGGTAGTGCTGGCGTCGTCTTAATCTCTGCGGATAAAGCTGTTTTTATCACTGATTTTCGCTATGTAGATCAAGCGAAATCACAAATAAAAGATGCTGAAATTATTATGCATACAGGAAATTTAGAAAAAGAAATTGCAAATCAAGTATCGAAATTAAACATTCAAAAACTCGGAATTGAAGAAAACAACATGACATTGCAACAATATAAAAACTTACAAAAATACGTACATGCGGAAATGGTTCAAGTGTGCGAAATCATCGAAAATATTCGTATCATTAAAGACACGCCTGAAATAGAAACAATGAAAATCGCAGCTAATATTGCTGACGAAGCATTTCACCACATCCTTACGTTTCTAAAACCAGGAATTAGTGAAAATGATGTACGAGATGAATTAGAATTTTTCATGCGAAAAAAAGGGGCTACATCCTCTTCCTTCCAAATCATTGTAGCTTCTGGCGTCCGTTCTTCACTTCCTCATGGAGTTGCATCAAATAAAATAATCGAACGAGGCGACGTCGTTACATTAGATTTCGGTGCACTTTATAATGGATATTGTTCCGATATAACACGTACTGTAGCAATTGGGGAACCGTCAGAAGAATTCAAAAAGATATACAATATTGTACGAGAAGCGTTAAAACGTGGGACGGAAGCAATTAAACCTGGGGAAACTGCGAAAAATATCGATGATATAACGAGAGATTACATTACAGAACATGGATACGGTCAATATTTTGGACACTCTACTGGTCATGGTCTTGGGTTAGAAATTCATGAGCCTCTCCGCTTATCCCAAGAAAGTAAAGCTACTTTAGAAGAAGGTATGGTTGTTACAGTGGAACCAGGCATTTATATACCAAACTGGGGCGGTTGTAGGATTGAAGATGATATTGTCATTACAAAAGACGGATATGAAGTTATTACAAAATCAAATCGGGAACTAATTGTTATCCCTTGTTAAAATCATAGCCTTTTTAAAGGAGTTTTTCGTTGCACATAGAATTCTTTCTCTGGAGTCATCGTTTAAAGAGGGGGAATTTAAATTGAATTTTGTAATTGATAAAATAGATGGTTTACAGCCTGAATTTTCAAAACTTGTTTCCATGATGAATTATGCTCGCTACACAACAATGCAAGCGGTGGAAGGTTTAACAATTGAAAAACTTGATTATTTGTATGATGAAGAAGCAAATTCAGTCGGCATGTTATTGTACCATATGGCCGCTATTGAATTTTACTACCAGATTCATACTTTTGAAGACCGTGAACCTACGGAGGCCGAGTTAGAACGGTGGTTACCTGCTATTGAGTTAGGAGCTCTTGGCCGCGAGAAAATAAAAGGAAACTCTATAGAATTTTACATAAACACATTACAAGAAATACGTTCTAAAACGATCGAGACTTTTCAATCGTTACCTAATGAATGGCTATTTAAAACGACAGACTTTTGGTATGACAAACCAGCAAACAACTACTTTAAATGGTTTCACGTTTTTGAAGATGAAATCAATCATCGCGGACAAATTCGTTTAATTAAAAAGATGCAAAAAGCTCCTTCAGTAAAATGAGAAAATGCCACCGAATAAGGTGGCATTTTCTTTTATTCATTAGTGAATAGCTTTTCATTTACTTTTTTGGCGACTACCGCTACCAACGTTAAAATGCATATTAAATATATCAATTTCGCAATAAATAACCACCCTTGAAACATTACAATTCCATCTATTATCTCATTTCCTTTCAATAACAAAAATGGAATCGTGCTTATTACAATGATAAACTCGATGCTGAAAACAATTTTCTTTTTTCGGCTATATGCCTTCCATTCTTTCCAGCGATACATAGGTGCAAAAATCAATACTCCTATACATAATATAACTGGCACCCATTCACTTTTAAGAAATTGCCCTGAAACAACTGATAATAGTAAACAAACGAGCACGCCATAATACCCTATTCTCTCTCTCATTCATAATCCCCCATTCTACTTCTTCTTTAATATGTAACTTGCTATGCTTATAACAATTTTTAGAAAAATAACTACTACAATGACAATATAAAGACCTTTTACAGACGACATCCATTCTTGAAAAATAGACATTTTCTCCATTTGCTTCTGCCCTTCTATTAAAATAAACCCTACGACAAACGAACTAACAACAATGATACCTATCATAACTCCAATACTTTTCTTACTATATTGTTTCATATCATCCCAGTTATATAAAAATATAAACACAAACCCGAAAACAGGTATGATACTGATCCATTCATTGTTTGTAAACAGGTTTAAAATGATTAATAGACTACAAGATATAACGAATCCCCAAAATCCAATTTTTTTGTGCATAAGCCCTCCTTAAATTCCATTTTTAGGATTAATTGTATTGTAACATCCATTTACTATTACAGTACATGAAATTTCACTTTTTCTTTTTCCTATACTCACATACTTTCACTGCTTTCATACAATGAACTACACGAACGCCTAAAGGATGTGAATGTTATGGGAGTTGAATTAACGCTGTTACATGCTCTCTATATTCTTTGTTTACTCACTATTATTACCTTTTTTATTCTCCGGAAAGATACGACGATTATTTGTATCGTTTTTATCTTTTTATTAGCATTAACTGCTACAAGTTCTATCCCTCTTGCCATTAGCGGTATTTTTCAAAGTTTCATTTATGCTATTACTGAACTATTACCAACTATATTAATCATCTCCATTATCGTATCCATGAGCAATCTACTCGTTCATACTGGCATAAATGATACGATGATTTCACCATTTACAAAGATAATTCGTACCCCTACCCTCGCCTACTGGATTATCGGCCTTTTAATGATGACTATTTCTTTCTTCTTTTGGCCTTCTCCGGCTGTCGCCTTAATGGGAGCTATTTTATTGCCTGTCGCTGTACGCGTCGGTCTCCCCCCAATTGGAGCTGCCATTGCTATGAACTTATTCGGGCACGGCATCGCTTTATCTGGAGACTTCGTTATTCAAGGTGCACCGAAATTAACAGCAGATGCTGCTGGTCTTCCTGTTTCCAGCGTTGTTTCTGCCAGTGTTCCGCTCGTTATCGTTATGGGCATTGTGACAACTTCCGTCGCATTTTTCTTCTTACGAAAAGAATTTCATACAGGCTTATCGATGCAAGAATCTATTCCATCAACCGAGTCTTCTAAAACGCTCACTTCATTATCTTCTCGGACAAAAAAATGGCTCGCTATTTGCATTCCAATCATATATGCCATCGATATCCTTTGCATGATTCAATTTAAACTACAAGGCAGCGACGCAACTGCACTTATCGGCGGGACGACTGTTATTATGATTATCATCATCTCCCTTATCGCCTACAAAGGTAATGGACTAAATAAAACGACCGATTATTTTATAGAAGGGCTACAATTTGGATTTAAAATCTTTGGTCCAGTTATCCCAATTGCCGCACTCTTTTATTTAGGAGATAGCGGGTTTGTGAAAATTATCGGGGACTATTTACCGAAAGGTTCACATGGAATCATTAACGACTTAGGGATCGCCTTATCTCAAACTGTCCCTTTAAACCAATATGTATCAGCGGGAACATTAACTATCGTTGGTGTCATAACAGGCTTAGATGGATCTGGCTTTTCTGGTATATCACTTGCTGGTTCGATTGCCAATCTTTTCGGAACAGCACTTGGGCATGGAACAGCTACATTAACAGCACTTGGACAAATTGCTGCAATCTGGACCGGAGGCGGGACTTTAATTCCTTGGGCGCTTATTCCTGCCGCTGCCATTTGTAAAGTGGATCCGTTTGAACTTGCACGTCGAAACTTTTTACCAGTTATGATTGGCTTAATTGTAACCACCATCGTTGCGATGTTTATCCTATAACATAAGCAAGTGTTCTCTTGCTTATGTTTTTTCATTGTAAAATTCATCATGAATTATTGGCTTTCAAAAGGGATTATGTATATGTTAGCGAAGTTATATTAGGAGAGTATTTATTTCAAAACGTTTACGAGAAACAGATTACTTCCATTCGAAAAGGGGACATAACTATGAATGAATTGATTTTCGTCTTATTAATTTGTCCATTACTTATCTTTATCGTTTCTGTTATTGGAACACGCAAGACGAGAACGTATTACGTCATGCCGATTGTAACGTTTGCTAGTTTTTTAATAATAGGTGTTATCGCCTTTACTCCAAAATTTTTCTTTTGGGTTGGCATGTACAGCATCTTCTCATTTATTGTTTCTTATATGACGCTATTGTTTGTGAGAGGATATGAGGTTGCGGAAAATGCTAAATAGTTATTAACGAGGAGATTGTCATATGATTCTTTTTGATATTGATGGAACTTCATATGAAATTGTAACAATAATATAAAAAAACGACCGCGTTCCCCCGCGGTCGTTTTTTTTTCGTGTTACGCTGTGATCCAAGCTTCGTTTGCTGGATTTTTACGCCACTCTTGTAATTTTTTCGTTTCAGCTTGTCCGATCATACCTTTTTCTGCTGCTACTTCAGTTAATGCACTGTAGTCGCTTAAAGAATATGATGCTACGTTAGCTGATTCTAGTTTTTCTTTTCCTGCTTCTAGCTCGTATGTGAAGATTGATACGATTCCTAATACTTCACAGCCAGCTTCGCGAAGTGCTTCTACACATGTAATTGCACTACCGCCAGTTGAAATTAGGTCCTCTACTACTACTACTTTTTGACCTTTTTCAGCTTTTCCTTCGATTTGGTTCCCTTTACCGTGACCTTTTGCTTTACTACGTACGTAGCACATTGGTAAATCCATACGATCGCTTACCCATGCAGCGTGCGCAATACCAGCAGTTGCTGTTCCTGCAATAACTTCTACAGTTGGGAAGTGCTCTTTAATTAACTCTTCTAATCCAGCTGCAATTGCTTGACGTACTTTTGGATAAGATAAAGTTAAACGGTTATCACAATAAATTGGTGATTTCATACCTGAAGACCAAGTGAATGGATCATTCGGTTGTAAAAATACTGCTCCAATTTCTAATAAATGCGATGCGATTTCTTTTTTCATACTGTTACACCTTCCCACTGTTGTTTTACTGTTTTATACGCTTCAAGCGGATTTTCTGCTTTTGTAATACTACGTCCAACTACGATGTAGCTTGAGCCAAGTTCCCTCGCACGTTTCGGTGTTGCTACGCGCACCTGGTCATTTACATCATCGCTTGCAAGACGAATCCCCGGTGTTACTGTTACAAATTCATTTCCGCATACTTCACGTAATTTTGGAACTTCAAGTGTTGAACAAACAACGCCATCAAGTCCACTTTCTTTCGTTAGTTTTGCATAATGAGCAACCGCTTCTTCTAACGTTTTCTCAATGCCGATCTCTTTTTTCATCATAGCTTCCGAAGTGCTTGTTAGTTGTGTAACTGCAATACAAATCGGTCTCTCTTTTCCTTCTTGCTTACCTTCCTCTAATCCCTCAATCGCAGCTTTCATCATACTGCTTCCCCCAGCAGCATGAACATTTACCATATCAACATCTAGACTAGCTAGGCTACGCATAGCGCTTTTTACTGTATTCGGAATATCATGAAGTTTTAAATCTAGAAAGATCTTATGTCCTTTTTCTTTTAAGTACGTAATAATTGCAGGGCCTTCTTTATAAAATAACTCCATACCAACTTTGACAAATAACTCTTCCCCTTCAAAGTGGCGCAAGAATTGCTCTACATCTTGTTTCCCTGGAAAATCTAGTGCAACGATTAACGACTGTGACATGTTTGCTTCCAGCTCCTTCCTTGACATTCCGAAATGTGATCAAATCCTAATTCATCTAATAGTGCTGGTAACTCTTCGATAATTGTCGGACATACGAACGGATCAATAAAATTCGCTGTACCTACTGCAACTGCGCTTGCACCAGCGTAGAAGAATTCAATTACATCTTCCGCTGTTTCAATACCACCCATTCCGATAATAGGAATGTTAACCGCTTGACTTACTTCATGTACCATACGAATCGCTACTGGCTTAATCGCAGGACCTGATAATCCGCCTGTACGGTTTGCTAAAATTGGTTTAGCTGTTTTTAAATCTAGACGCATTCCAAGCAATGTATTAATCATCGTTAAACCATCTGCACCTGCATTTTCAATCGCTTTTGCAATTTCCACAATGTTTGCCACGTTCGGTGACAACTTCACGTATACAGGTACTTCAGAAACCTCTTTTACTCGCTTCGTTAAATCAGCAGCAATTTCAGGATTTGTACCAAAGGCGATACCACCTGTTTTTACGTTCGGACAAGAAATATTTAATTCTAGTGCGTGGACATTAGGCGCTTTAGAAATTTCCTTTGCAACCGCTACGTAATCCTCAGCTTGTGAGCCTGCAACGTTCGCAATGATTGGAAGATCAAATTGTTCTAACCATGGTAATTCAGAATTCATTACTTTTTCTAACCCTGGGTTTTGAAGTCCGATTGCATTTAACATGCCGCCCGGTGTTTCAGCAACACGAGGTGTCGGATTTCCATAACGTGGTTGTTCTGTCGTCGCTTTGATCATGATTGATCCTAGTACACTTAAATCGTAAAACTGTGCATATTCACGACCAAATCCAAAGCATCCAGATGCCGGTATAATTGGATTTTTTAATGATAATCCCGGTAATTCAACTTGCAATCTGTTCATAGTACAACCTCCCCGATTGGAAATACTGGTCCGTCGCTACACACCTTCTTGTAAGAATGTCCACTTGGATCTTCTTGTAAGTGGCATACACATGCGAAACAAGCTCCAATGCCACAGCCCATACGTTCTTCTAAAGAAATATAAGCTTTTTTCTCTTTGTAACGTCCTTCTAATGCACGAAGCATCGCTAACGGACCACATGAATAAAGAATATCAAAGTCAATTCCGTAATTATCAATTACATCTGTGACAAATCCTTTTGTGCCGTGTGTACCGTCTACTGTCGCAACGTACGTATCACCAAGTTCTGCAAATTTCTCTTCATAGAAAACGACATCTTTCGTTTGAAAACCTAAGATGTGAATTACGCGTACACCTTTTG
This sequence comes from Bacillus cereus group sp. TH152-1LC, assembly GCF_027710505.1. Classification (NCBI taxonomy): domain Bacteria; kingdom Bacillati; phylum Bacillota; class Bacilli; order Caryophanales; family Bacillaceae; genus Bacillus; species Bacillus cereus group sp. TH152-1LC. The sequence goes on from NZ_JAQFNK010000003.1 coordinate 50,571, forward strand.
CAACAAGGCGCTGTGATAATTCATAAAGTGGTGGTACGCCAATCCCCCCGCCGACTAGTAAAGCTGTTTGACCAGCTTCTGCTTCTTCTACAGGAAAACCGTGTCCTAGTGGTCCTAGTACGTCTACCATTTCACCTTGTTTTCTAGTTGCTAATGTTTTTGTCCCTTGTCCTTCTGCACGATATAGCATTGTAAATTCGTTCTTCTCTTGATCTACATTACAAATACTAATCGGGCGGCGCAGAAGGGGCGCAATGCCCTCTGCTACCTTAATGTGTACAAACTGCCCTGGTTCGTTCATTTGCTGTACTAACGTTCCTTGAAGCACTAATTCGTAAATGTTTTTTGCGATTTCTTTTTGATTAACGACGATCATATTTTGCTTTTGCATCATGCATGTACCACCTCGTGACGCTTCGTTTGCGTAATTTCTTTCATTGAATGAGCTGAGAATGTCATAGATTCTAGTACTCGTAAGATTGCTCTCGTTGTATCAAGTGATGTTAAGCAAGCCACACCATTTTCTACTGATTCACGGCGAATGCGGAAACCATCACGCGCTGGTTGTTTGCCTTTTGTTAATGTATTGATTACAAACTGCGCTTTTCCTTGACGGATAATGTCTAGTAAGTTGTAGTCTTCAGAATCAATTTTGTTTACAACTTGTACTGGAATATTTTGCTCTGCTAACGATTGTGCTGTTCCAGCTGTTGCTAATAAGTTATAGCCGATTTCATGGAAACGTTTTGCAATTTCCATCGCCTCTTCTTTATCTTTGTCCGCTACAGTAATGATTACTGATCCGTGCGTTGGAATGTTAATTCCAGAAGCAACTAACCCTTTGTATAATGCTTTTTCAAGTGTTAAGTCTTTCCCCATTACTTCCCCTGTTGACTTCATTTCAGGTCCTAATGTTGTATCAACTGAACGTAGTTTCGCAAATGAGAATACCGGTGCTTTTACATACACTTCTTTCTCTTCTGGGTGATAACCCGTTCCGTATCCTTGCTCTACAAGATTTTGACCTAAAATAACTTTCGTTGCAACATTCGCCATCGGTACACCTGTAATTTTACTTAAGAATGGTACTGTACGGCTCGCACGTGGGTTTACTTCAATTACATACACTTGATCTTCGAATACTACAAACTGGATATTTAGTAATCCAACAATATTTAAACCTTTTCCAAGTGCAATTGTATGTTCAATAATTTGTTCTTTCAGTTTTGCAGATAAGCTTTGTGGTGGATATACTCCGATTGAGTCACCAGAGTGAACTCCAGCGCGTTCAATATGTTCCATAATACCTGGAATGAATACATTCTCACCGTCTGAAATTGCATCTACTTCAATTTCTTTACCAACCATGTAACGATCGATTAATACTGGGTGATCAGCGTGAACTTTTACCGCATTTTTCATGTAGTGCAGCAGTTCTTCTTGACGATATACGATTTCCATCGCGCGTCCACCTAATACGTAAGATGGTCTTACTAATACTGGGTACCCAATTTTGTCAGCGATTGCTACCGCTTGCTCTACAGTCGTTGCTGTTTTACCAACTGGTTGCGGGATACCAAGCTGTGTTAGAGCTGCTTCAAACTTATCACGATCTTCTGCACGGTCTAAATCTTCAAGTGATGTTCCTAAGATTTTCACACCGTGAGCTTCTAATTTAGCAGCTAAGTTAATTGCCGTTTGTCCACCGAATTGGACGATAACACCTTCTGGCTTTTCTAAATCGATAATGTGCATTACATCTTCGATTGTTAATGGTTCAAAGTATAGTTTGTCAGAAATACTGAAGTCTGTTGAAACTGTTTCTGGGTTGTTATTAACAATGATTGCCTCATATCCAGCCTCTTTAATTGCCCATACAGAGTGAACTGTTGCATAGTCAAACTCAACACCTTGACCGATACGGATTGGACCAGACCCTAGTACGACAACACTCTTACGATCTGTTCTAACCGATTCATTCTCGTCACCATATGTGCTGTAATAGTATGGTGTTGCAGATTCAAACTCTGCCGCACAAGTATCTACCATTTTATAAATAGGAGTTATATTGCTTTCTTTACGCATATCGTAAATTTCACGCTCTGTTTTGTTCCAAGCTGCTGCAACGTAGTGATCACTGAAGCCCATTTCTTTCGCAGATTGTAGTACTTCCATATTTCCTACATTTGCTTTTACTTCGCGTTCCATATTTACGATGTTTTCAACTTTTTGTAAGAAGAAGAAGTCCATTTCACACCAATCGTTGATCTCTTCTTTCGTTACACCTTGACGAATTGCTTCTGCTATAATAAACAGTCGCTCATCATCAGCTTTTATAATGCGTTTTTTCATTGTCTCTTTATCAAGCTCTTTTAAATGCGCTAACTCTAAGTGATAAACGCCAAGTTCTAAAGAACGGATCGCTTTTAATAATGATTGCTCTAGGTTACGTCCGATTGACATAACTTCACCAGTTGCTTTCATCTGCGTTCCAAGCGTTCTGTTTGCTGATTCAAACTTATCAAATGGCCAGCGCGGAATTTTTGAAACAACATAGTCTAATGCTGGTTCGAAACAAGCGTATGTTTTTTGTGTTACTGGATTTATAATTTCATCTAATGTTAAACCGACTGCAATTTTTGCCGCTAGCTTCGCAATTGGATATCCAGTTGCTTTAGATGCTAGTGCAGATGAACGACTTACACGTGGGTTTACTTCGATTACATAGTATTGGAAGCTATGTGGATCAAGTGCAAGCTGAACGTTACATCCACCTTCAATTCCTAATGCACGAATAATTCGTAATGAAGTGTTTCGTAACATTTGATATTCACGGTCACTTAATGTTTGGCTCGGTGCTACAACGATAGAATCACCTGTGTGAACTCCAACTGGATCGATATTTTCCATGTTACATACTACAATCGCGTTATCATTTGAATCACGCATTACTTCATATTCAATTTCCTTACAACCAGCAATACTCTTTTCTAATAAACATTGTGTTACTGGACTATGTTTTAATCCACCTGATACGATTTCAATTAGTTCTTCTTCATTACTACAGATTCCGCCACCTGTTCCCCCCATTGTAAATGCTGGGCGAACAATAACTGGATATCCAATTTCTTTTACAAATTCATGTGCTTCTTCTAGCGTATGGATAATGGTACTAGATGGAATTGGTTCATTTAATTCCTGCATTAATGTACGGAATAAATCACGATCCTCCGCTTGCTCAATTGCTGATAATTTTGTTCCTAAAATTTCAACTCCGCACTCTTCAAGTATGCCTGATTTCGCAAGTTCAACAGCCATATTCAGACCTGTTTGACCACCTAATGTTGGTAAGATTGCATCTGGACGTTCTTTACGAATGATTCGGCTTACGAATTCTAATGTTAAAGGCTCAATGTATACTTTATCTGCTGTTGCAGTATCTGTCATAATTGTTGCTGGGTTAGAGTTAACAAGGATTACTTTGTAACCTTCTTCTCTAAGAGATTGACAAGCTTGTGTACCAGAGTAGTCAAACTCTGCTGCTTGCCCAATTACAATTGGTCCTGATCCGATTACTAAAATTGTGTTAATGTCTAGGCGTTTTGGCATAACTCTTCCCCTTCTTTCTTGAAGTTTTCAATCATTGCTAAGAAATCTTCGAATAAATCATTTGCATCTTCTGGTCCTGCTGAAGCTTCTGGATGATATTGTACTGTAAATGCTGGGAACTTCGTATGACGAAGACCTTCTACTGTTCCATCATTTAAAGCGACATGTGTAATTTCAAGTTCTGTATTTTTAACTGATTCTTCTTCTACTGCGTAACCATGGTTTTGAGATGTAATTGCTACTTTTCCAGTTGCAAGATGTTTTACTGGATGATTTAAACCACGGTGACCGAATTTTAACTTACTTGTATTCGCACCAGATGCTAGAGCGAACAATTGATGTCCTAGGCAAATTCCGAATAAAGGAACTTTACCGATAATGTCTTTTAACATTTCAATTGCTTCTGGTACATCTTTTGGATCTCCAGGTCCGTTACTTAACATAATTCCATCTGGGCTAAGGCGTAAAATCTCTTCTGCTGTTGTATTGTAAGGTACTACAATTACATCACAATCACGTTTATTTAATTCTCTTAAAATACCATGTTTCATTCCGAAGTCTACAAGTACAACTCGGTGTCCACGGCCTGGGCTTGGGTATGGATCTTTCGTTGATACGCGTTTCACGTGATCTGTAAATACTGTCGCTTTTAATTGGCTCACGATGTATTCTACATCTGCATCCATGTTACATAGACGTCCACGTAATGTACCGTATTGACGAATTTTTCTCGTTAATTTTCTCGTATCAATTCCTGCTAAGCCTGGGATATTTCTTTCTTTTAAGTAATCATTTAACGAAATTTCATTACGGAAGTTTGATGGGTGATCACAAATTTCGTTTACGATTAAACCATTTACAGATGGATGAATCGATTCAAAATCGTCACGGTTGATGCCGTAGTTTCCGATTAATGGGTACGTGAATGTTACGATTTGACCGCAATATGATGGATCAGATAATGTTTCTTGATATCCAGTCATTCCTGTTGTAAATACAACCTCACCTGACTTTTCGATTTCCCCTCCGAAACCTTTTCCAATTAATACTGTTCCATCTTCTAAGATAAGTTGTCTTTTCATACTAATGCACTCTCCTTTTGCCATGCGATCTTACCACCAACGATTGTCATTACCGGCCATCCTTGGCATTTCCAACCTGCGAATGGTGTATTTTTTCCTTTTGATAAGAATGTTGTTGGGTCAATCTCTTCTTCTTGTTCTAAATCAATGATTGTAATATCAGCTGTTCTACCTTCTTTCAGGCGACCTGCTTCTAAGCCGAATGTATCAGCTGGCTTTTCTGTTAAGAATTGAATTAATTGTTCTAATGTAATAATTCCTTTTTTCACAAGGTTTGTGTATAAAAGTGGGAATGCTGTTTCAAAACCAGTAATTCCGAATGGTGCTCTTTCAATTCCTTGTGCTTTCTCTTCCGCTGTATGCGGTGCATGATCAGTTGCGATCATATCGATTGTTCCATCTAGTAGACCTTCAATTAATGCTGCGTGATCTTCTTTTCCACGAAGCGGTGGGTTCATTTTAAAGTTAGGATCAGCTGATGGGATATCATCTTCACATAACACTAGATGATGAGGTGTTACTTCTGCTGTTACTTTAATTCCAGCGCGTTTCGCATCACGGATTACACGTACAGATCCTTTCGTACTTACGTGACATACGTGATAGTGACAATCTGCCGCTTCAGCAAGCAGTATATCCCTTGCAATATGTACAGATTCACATACTGATGGGATACCGTTTAATCCGTGTTTCTCAGAAAACTTCCCTTCATGTACACAACCTTTATTAATAAGAGTATTCTCTTCACAGTGCGCAACCACTGCCATATTTAATTTCGCTGCACGCTTCATAGCAGCTAACATCATGCTAGCATCTTGTACGCCTACACCGTCATCAGTGAAAGCGAATGCTCCAAGTTCTTTTAACGTCTCGAAATCTGTCATTTCAGAACCCGCTTGGCGTACTGTAATTGCTCCGTATGGTAGTACGTTGACATGCGCTTTTTCTTTAATACGATTTTGCAAGTCTTCCATATGTTCTCTGCAATCTGGTACTGGGCGTGTATTTGGCATTGCACAAATTGTAGTGAATCCACCTTTTGCCGCTGCTAGTGTACCTGTTTCAATTGTTTCTTTATGTTCACCACCCGGTTCACGAAGATGTACGTGTACATCTACTAATCCAGGTGCGATTAACTTTCCGTTCACTTCGATTACTTCAGCATTATCTGCCGTAATATTTTCTGCTACCTTAGCGATTTTACCGTCTTGTACGAGAAGATCTGTTGCTACGATTTTTCCTTCTTCATTCATATAACGACCATTTTTAAACAAGTAATTCATGTTTCATTCCTCCTAATACATTTGGTAAGGCGCGTTTTAGTACAGCCATTCTTACGTAAACTCCATTTTCCATTTGTTTAAATATGCGTGAACGCTCACACTCAACAAGTTCACTTGCAATTTCAACATCACGGTTTACAGGAGCTGGATGCATAATAATGCTTCCTTCTTTCATACGCTTTTCTCTTTCCACTGTTAATCCGTGTTTCTCATGATACTCTTTCATAATGTCTGTTTCATAATGATCATGACGCTCATGTTGTACACGAAGTAACATCATTACATCCACTTCTGGAACAAGTTCATCTAATGGTTTGTATGTTCCAAATGTGCTGTCTTCATCTTTCCATTCTTCTGGACTTGCAAAGTAAATTGTTGCACCCAGTTTCGTTAATGCTTCTGCATTAGAACGTGCTACTCGGCTATGACGAACATCTCCTACTATCGCAATCTTTAATCCTTCAAATCTTCCAAACTCTTGTTTAATCGTAAGAAGATCGAGTAGGCACTGCGTTGGGTGGTTTCCACATCCATCTCCAGCGTTTAAGATTGGGATATTTACCTGATCTTTCAGTTCATCGAAGTAGCGATCTTGCTCATGGCGGACGATTACCGCTTTTGTTCCGATTGATTCTAGTGTTCTTATCGTATCGTATAAAGTTTCTCCTTTTTGTACGCTAGATGCATCAGCTGAAAAGTTTAAAACTTCAAGTCCTAATCTCTTCTCAGCAACTTCAAAGCTAAATCTCGTTCTCGTACTATTCTCAAAGAACAAGTTCGCAACAAAAGTTTGCTCTGTCGTTTTGCTCTCTTTTCCATTCGCGAAATCTTCTGCGTCTTTTAGGATTTCTGAAATTTCTACTTCCGATAATTCACTCATCGTTAACAAATGGCTCATCGTCATCCCTCATCTTTCTGATTTTTATGTTACCACTTTTGTATTTTTATAACAATCTTTGTATAAAAATACCCTAGTCGTGTGAGACTAGGGTGCAAGAAAGAAGCCACCCTTTCCGGTCTCACAGGACTGAATTAAAAGGTTATTATTATGAAGCAATCTGCTTAGATTGTGTTATTTGTTTCGTTTCTGGTAGTAGTAGATTTAATAGTACACCTACAATTGCTGCTAGTGCCATTCCTTCTACTTGGAACGATTCTCCTACGTGAAGTACCGCTCCACCAATACCGATTACTAGTATTACTGATGCAATCATTAAGTTTCGTTTGTCACTTAGGTCTGTTTTATCATCTACCATCATGCGTAATCCGCTTGATGCGATTACACCGAATAGTAAGATTGATACACCACCCATAACCGGTGTTGGGATCGAATGAATCAGTGCAGAAATCTTACCGATAAACCCGAACATGATTGCGAACACTGCTGACCCGATGAATAAGTATACACTGTATGCTCTCGTAATTGCTAGCACACCAATGTTTTCACCATACGTTGTATTCGGTGGTCCACCGATAAGTGATGCGATTAATGTTGCTACTCCATCACCGAAGATTGAACGGTGTAAACCTGGTTTTTCAATTAAATCTCTTTTAATAACATTTCCAAGTACAATTTGATGTCCGATATGCTCTGAAATTGTTACTAGTGCAACTGGTACCATCAAGAGTACAATCTTCCACGAAAACTCCGGAGTATATGTTACAAATGGTACTGTGAAATCTGGTACAACAAACCATTTTGCCTCAGCTATCGGCTTTAAGTCTACTAGCCCTTGGAAGTAAGCGAAGATATATCCGCCGATAATGCCCAGTAACACTGGTATGATACTGAAAAACCCTCTTCCGAATATAGAGCAGATAATTGTAATTGCTAATGTTACTAACGCTACTGAAAAGTGTGTAAAGCTATATTTGCCATCCGCACCGTTCATCGCCATGTTAACTGCTGTATGTGCTAAAGCTAGACCGATTACCATTACTACTGGACCAACTACGATTGGCGGAAGTAATTTCATAATCCACTCTGATCCTGACTTCTTAATCCCGAGTGAAATTAAGATGTACACAAGTCCTGCTAACAAACCACCGAGCATTGCTGCTCCAGGTCCACCTGCTGTTTTCGCTGTTATTATCGGTGCGATAAAGGCGAATGATGATCCTAGATAGGCAGGTACTTGACCTTTCGTTATAAGAAGAAACGCTAGCGTTCCTAATCCACTTGATATTAATGCTACTGACGGATTCAATCCTGTTAAAAACGGAACCAGCACTGTTGATCCAAACATCGCGAACAAATGTTGTATACTTAAAAATAACCATTTTCCCGGTTTCGGTACTTCATTAACGTCTAACACTGGCTTTTGTTCCATTGTTACATCCTCCTTCAGTTTAATTCTTTGCAATAAAAAAACTCTTTGTGCCTGTGCACAAAGAGTCCTACACTTTCGTATGCCAAATTTGACATATGAAAGCCAAGACCCTTTGGCAGCCTCACAGGACTACATTTAAAAGGGCTTTACTTATCGTATATGCTTACTCGATCTTGTTGATCTGTCTCTTGCAAATCAACTTCGATACGCTCTTCACTTGATGTTGGAATGTTCTTTCCTACATAATCAGCGCGAATTGGTAGTTCACGATGACCTCTATCAACAAGAACCGCCAGTTGGATTTGTGATGGTCTACCTAAATCCATAAGAGCATCCATTGCTGCTCGAACTGTTCTTCCTGTATATAATACATCATCCACAAGGATTACTTTTTTCTTCGTAATATCTACAGGGATATCAGAACCTTTTACAAGTGGTTCTTCGTTTTTCGATTGTAGTGTTAGATCATCACGATATAACGTAATATCTAGCTCTCCAACTTCCATTTCTTTTCCTTCAATTTGACCAATTCGTTCTGCCAAACGTTGTGCAATAAAAATTCCACGAGTTTTGATTCCGACAAGAACACAATTATCGACACCTTTATTTCGTTCCACGATTTCATGACTAATTCGTGTTAAAGCGCGGCGAATCATTTGGTCATCTAAAACGACAGCTTTCTCTTGCATGCTCTACACCTCCAAGCTTTTTTTCTTGCGTGAGAGTAATGGTATAAAAAAAGTCCTCTCAACGTGTGCGAGAGGACTTTTGAAAAAAGGGTACAGCATACCCTATGTATTTCAAACCGTTACCTTCTCAACCTCACGGGGCTGTGTTAAAGGATCATTATTTAACTGTTGTCAGTATCTCAGTTTTCTTATGATTTGTCAATACTATTTTCGTAAAACATTTAATGTTTCTTCGAACACTTCTGGAATCGGTGCCTCAAACTGAATATATTCACCAGTACGAGGGTGGTCAAATCCTAAAATACCTGCGTGAAGTGCTTGTCCATTCATGTCTAATGTTTTCTTCGGACCATACTTTGGATCTCCAGCAAGTGGATAACCAATATATTTCATATGAACACGAATTTGGTGCGTACGTCCCGTTTCTAAGCGACATTCTACAAGTGTAAAATCTTTAAAGCGTTCTAACACTTGGAAGTGCGTAACAGCATTCTTACCATTTTCATCAACTGTCATGCTTTGACGCTCTTTCTTATCGCGACCAATTGGCGCATCGATAGTTCCTTTATCATGCGGAATCACACCGTGTACGATCGCTTTGTAACGTCTTGTTACTGTTTTTGCTACAAGTTGATTTACAAGTGATTCATGCGCCACATCATTTTTAGCAACCATTAATAGGCCTGATGTATCTTTATCAATACGATGCACGATACCTGGACGCATCACACCGTTAATGCCTGATAAGTCTGTACAGTGGTGCATAAGACCGTTCACAAGCGTACCACTTGTATGACCTGGTGCTGGATGTACAACCATACCACGCGGCTTATTAACAACGAGTACATCTGCATCTTCATAATAAATTTCTAAGTTCATATCTTCTGCTTGAATATCTAACTCTTCTGGATCAGGAATCGTTACTGTAATTTCATCGTTTTCTCTAACTTTATAATTCACTTTTACCGACTTTCCATTAACTGTAACAACATCATCTTTAATCCATTGTTGTACTTGTGAACGTGACCATTCACTGTTTATTTCTGCAACGAATTTATCAATTCGCTCGCTTTTTTGTTCTTCTGCAACTGTTACTTGTACTACTTCACTCATTCAATTACTCCTTCGTTTTCTTGCCTTCTAATAATGTTTGAATAATAATTAATACAACACCAATACATAATGCTGAATCAGCTATATTAAATACTGGGTAGTTGTACGAAAAAATATACACGTGAATGAAATCCACTACTTCTTGTCTAAATACACGATCAATAAAGTTACCAATTGCTCCGCCTAAAATTAGACCTAATGAAATTCCTAGAAGCTTGTCTGTTTTTGCGTATTTTTTCATATACATTACGATAAATACTACAAAGACAACTGTAATAATGTAGAAAAACCACATTTTATTTTCTAAAATGCCCCAGGCAGCTCCTCTATTTCGATGTGATGTTATGTATAATACATTATCGATAATCGGAATGCTCGTACCCAATTCCATGTTCTTTACAATTAGCCATTTCGATATTTGATCGATGGCAATGACAAATAACGCTATTACATAATATATCATTTTCATTTCCCCCACAAAGACAGTGTACCTCAAAATTTTAGCATAGCTGCAACCTTTTCACAATGAACCTTTATAGAAGAATAAAATAAATTAAAAAAAGGTAATATAATATCGTTGTGCACATTCATACATTTACTTTTTCATAGAAAAATTCATGTATAGTACGGGCAGTCGGCATCGTCTTCATTTGTTTTACCGAAATTATCCTCCCTGTTTCTTCACAAATACCATACATATCTATTTCCATTTTAAATAATGCACGTTCTACATCTTTTAAATCCTCTTTTATATCATGTAATAACAGTTTTTTCTTTATCTTTTCCTTTATTTCATATCCAAGCTCTTCGCTAAACTCTGTATCATATTTGTGCATGACCTCTTTAGCTAGCCTCTCTTGTAACTCTTTTCGCATCAATTGCAATTCTTCTTTGATTTCCATATACATTTCATTCACGTGTACATTCCTCCCAGCTGCAATGTACGATTAGTGTGTCCGAAATTTCTATGCTTACCTCACACACATTTTTCCTTCATAGGAAAGAGAGTGAAAGTTATTTCAATATATCGTCAATAAAAAAACTGACTGCACTTAGGCACAGTCAGTTTTTTTATTATTTTACATAGTTTTCTTTAACAACTGTTGCACAACGCTCACATAATGTTTCATGTTCCGCATCTTTACCAATTGTTTCTGAAACTACCCAACAACGTTCACATGTTTCACCAGTTGCTTGAGCAACAACAACCGCTGTATGCTCATACTTCGGCGCATCTGCTGGCGCTTCTTCCATCATGCCACCAAGTTTATACTCAGAGACGATGAATAATTGCTTTAAGTCTTCGCTAATAGACTCTAACATAGCTTTCATTTCTGCAGTTGGATATAGCGTAATGCTTGCATTTAATGACTTACCGATTACTTTTTCATTACGAGCTACTTCTAACGCCTTTAATACGTCATCACGCAATGTCATAAATGCATCCCATTTTGTTTTTAATTCTTCCGCACCATCTAATTGTACAGCTTCTGGCATATCAGTTAATTGTACACTTTCTTCTGTTACACCTGGAACGTATGGCCATACTTCATCAGCCGTATGCGGTAAGATTGGTGTTACAAGTTTCGTCAACGCAACAAGAACATCATATAATACAGTTTGAATTGCACGACGATCTTCATGGTTTGCACCCTCAATATATAAAATATCTTTTGCAAAGTCTAAGTAGAATGAACTTAAATCAATTGTACAGAAGTTATGAATTGCATGATATACAGCAGCGAAGTCGTATGTTTCATATGCTTCTTTTACTTTTGTAATTAAGTCATTTAATTTCACTAACATGTAACGATCTACTTCACGAAGTTCAGCTACAGCTACTGTATTTTCACTTGGCTTAAAGTCATCTAAGTTTCCTAATAAGAAACGGAATGTATTACGGATTTTACGATACACTTCTGCTACTTGTTTTAAAATATCATCTGAAATACGTACATCAGATTGATAGTCAACAGAAGATACCCATAAGCGTAAAATGTCTCCGCCTAATTGATCCATAATTTTCTTCGGTACGACGATGTTTCCAATCGACTTACTCATTTTACGTCCTTCACCATCTAATACGAAACCATGGCTTAGTACGCCTTTATATGGAGCTTTACCTGTTACAGCAACTGCTGTTGATAATGAAGAGTTAAACCAACCACGGTACTGGTCAGATCCTTCTAAATATAAATCAGCTGGACGTTGTAAGTCATCGCGCTCTTCTAATACCGCTTGGTGAGAAGAACCTGAATCGAACCATACATCCATGATGTCTGTTTCTTTACGGAATTCACCATTCGGGCTACCTGTATGTGTAAATCCTTCTGGTAATAGATCTTTCGCTTCACGCTCGAACCATACGTTAGAACCGTGCTCACGGAATAAATCTGCTACATGGTTAATTGTTTCATCTGTAATAATTGGATCGCCATTCTCTGCATAGAATACAGGGATTGGCACACCCCATGCACGTTGACGAGAAATACACCAGTCACCACGGTCACGAACCATATTATGAAGACGAGTTTCTCCCCATGCTGGTACCCATTTTGTTTCCGCAACAGCTTCTAATAATTCTTTACGGAACGCTTCAATAGATGCAAACCACTGTGCTGTCGCACGGAAAATAATTGGTTTTTTCGTTCTCCAATCATGTGGGTATGAATGCGTAATGAATGTTAATTTCAGTAACGCGCCTACTTCTTCTAATTTCTCTGTAATTGGCTTGTTAGCTTTATCATAGAATAAGCCTTCAAATCCAGGTGCTTCATTTGTTAATACACCTTTATCATCAACTGGACAAAGTACTTCTAATCCATACTTTTTACCAACAACGAAGTCATCTTCCCCGTGTCCTGGTGCTGTATGAACACAACCTGTACCTGCATCTGTTGTTACGTGATCTCCTAGCATAACTAATGAATCACGATCGTAGAATGGATGTTTTGCAACTGTATACTCAAGTTCGCTACCTTTTACCGTTTTCACAACTTCAGTATTTTCCCACTCTAACGTTTTTGCAACTGTCTCAAATAGTTCAGAAGCAATAATATATTTTTCATCATTTACTTTTACAATAGCGTATTCAAGTTCTGGGTGAACAGAAATACCTAAGTTTGCAGGTAACGTCCAAGGTGTTGTTGTCCAGATAATGAATTTCTCATCACCTTCTAATACGTTCTTTCCGTCTTTTACAGGGAATGCTACGTAAATAGATGCTGATTTTTTATCTTGATATTCAATTTCAGCTTCTGCTAAAGCTGATTCACTCGTTGGAGACCAGTAAACTGGTTTTTGCCCTTTATAGATATAACCTTTTTTCGCCATATCACCAAACACTTTAATTTGTTGCGCTTCATAAGCTGGCTCTAAAGTAATGTATGGGTTATCCCAATCAGCACGTACACCTAAACGCTTAAATTGTTCACGTTGACGTTCTACTTGTTCATATGCATACTCTGCACATAACTTACGGAACTCCGCAACTGTCATTTCTTTACGCTTTACACCTTTATTTGTTAAAGCTTGCTCAATTGGTAAACCGTGTGTATCCCAACCTGGTACATATGGTACACAGTAGCCAGTCATTGATTTATAACGAACAATAAAGTCTTTTAACACTTTATTTAACGCATGTCCCATATGAATGTCACCATTCGCATATGGAGGTCCATCATGCAATACAAATAAAGGACGACCTTTCGTATGTTCTTGTACCTTTTCATAAATATTCATTTCAGCCCACTGTTCTTGCATTGCAGGCTCACGTTTTGGTAAATTCCCACGCATTGGGAACTCTGTTTTTGGCATTAGTAATGTATTTTTGTACTCCATGCTCCATTCCTCCTTACATGTATAAAAGAAACACTTAAAAAACGGAATAAAAAAGAGACCTTCTCATCCCAAAAAGGGACGAGAAAGTCTCCCGCGGTACCACCCTAGTAGATCCTATACATATGTATACAATCCTCTTTATATTCTTAACGCGAATATACGCCTACGCTTACTCTATTTGTTCAGCGCGGAACTCCAGGGTGATATTCCCATTATCTCCTTATCCTGAGCTTACACCATCCTCAGTTCGCTATATAAGGTATGAAAAGGTACTTATCCCTATCTTCGTTTTTCTTAATAAATATGTTGTTTAAAATTATATGTAATAATGAGAAAAACGTCAAGCTTACACTGTTTCTTCTTTTTTCAACAGTTCATCTACTTCGTCTTCTAACTCAATTAGTTTATCCCAATCATCGTTGTTTAACATTTCAAGCTGTGTTTCTAGTAACATACGGAAACGAGTGCGGAATACTTTCGCTTGTTTCTTTAGCTCTTCAATATCAAAAGCAACTTTTCTTGATTTTACTAACGCTTCGTTAATAATACGGTCTGCATTCTTTTCAGCTTCACGTACGATTAATTTTGCTTCTTTTTGCGCATTACGTTTTACTTCTTCCGCTGCTTCTTGTGCAACAACGATCGATTTGTTTAACGTATCTTCAATATTAGAGAAATGATCTAACTTTCCTTCTAATTGCGCAACTTTTTCTTCTAAAGCTTTTTTCTCACGAATGACTAATTCATAATCTTTGATAATTTGATCAAGAAACTCATTTACTTGATCTTCATCATAGCCACGGAATCCGCGACCAAATTCTTTGTTATGAATATCTAATGGTGTTAACGGCACAACGCCACCTCCAAGTAATTATCTAAATTTCCTCTTTCAATTATATCTTTTCTTCGACAAAATAGGAGGGTTTCCTTCTAAAAAAACCATCATTTTAGTATACCATACAAAATTCTCCATTTGTCGCGCTTTGTTCTACCTTCTACAGAAAACAATTTACTTCGTCCATATCCTCTCACTGAAAAAACATCTCCTGGATAACATTCATAAGAAGTTTGCTCCACTGTTTTCCAATTAACCTTCACTAAACCATTTTTTATGAAAGGTTGTACTTTTTGTCTGGATATATGTAACATTTCAGCTAACATAACATCTAAACGAAGTGAAGAAACCGTTCCAGATTTCTCTCCCCACGTTTCTTGCATCTGTAGAATTTTTTCGCCTTGCACTGGTGATAAGGAAACTTTCGTTTTCCCTATAGATTGTAAGTTCATCTCAATATAAGATAGAACTTCTTTTGCGACTACAATTTGGGCACGATCTTCTTGAAGCAAAATATCACCACATTTTTCCCTCGTTAAACCGAGAGACATAAATGTACCTAATATTTGCCTATGCTCTAGCGTATAAAACTTAGAAGGATAGTCAATTTCCAATACTTCTACTTGAAATTCCTCTTCATTCACTACTAGATAGTCCGGATAAATGAGTGCTCTTTTACGCTCCGCATGAGGCGTTGCACCATCAAACTGTACAGCAACATCCCCTTGTCCTATCACCATAGTGACAATTTGTTGTTGTCTTGGATCAAGAAAGTCTGTTAACTTCACTTGATGGTACTCCGCTACTCGCTTCCACTCTAACACCTTATCCACAAAGACCTCTTCATCGGGTCTGAAATGTTCATAGATGCTCATGTATTTAACCTCTTACTATAAGAAATAGCCGAATATACTTACTAAACCCTTCGTAGCAAGCTTTAATGTAAAAATCGCAACGAGTGGAGAGATATCAATCATACCAAGCGGCGGGATAAATCTGCGAAATGGCTCTAAATACGGTTCACAAATACGCGCAAGAATATCTCCAAAAGTTGATTCCTTTGCACCTGGGAACCATGATAGGAGAATGTAAATAATAAGTGCCCACGAGTAAATCTCGATAGCAGTAATTAAAACGTTTAAAACTGTTACCATGGCGTATTACCACCTCTTTATATTTGTGTCTTCTTCTTCACCGAATAACTCTGAAATTGCACCAACAATATCTACATTTTCAGGGGTACACATAAATGTTTTCGGTCCTATTTTTTGAATGTCCCCGCCTATAGCGTATACAGTACCACTTAAAAAGTCAACGATACGTACAGCTTGATCAGTAGACATTCGTTGTAAATTAATTACAACAGCTCGTCTACCTTTTAAATGGTCCGCAATCCCTTGCGCTTCTGAATATGTGCGTGGTTCTAATAAAACAACTTTTGAAGATTGCTTTGCCGTTTCAATGCTCACAACATTTTGTTTCGGTTGCGCTTTTGGAAACGTAACATCTTGTTGTTCTGGCGGATCTTGCTGCTTCTTCATGTCTGTTTGCTCCTTTTCATAACTATATTGAGCTGCTTCTTTTTCTTCCGGTGTATCAAAAAAGAAGTATTTTACTTTTGACCAACTCATAATAAGATTCTCCTTCCTTTTACGCTTTTCCTACTAAAATCGTCCCCAAACGAATATATGTAGCACCTTCTTCAATTGCAATCGTGTAATCATTAGACATTCCCATTGATAACTCTCTACATGGCGCATGTAATAATTCTAGCTCCTGCACCTCTGTTTGCAGCTTACGTAACTCCTTAAAACAGCGTCTGATTTCTTCCTCTTCTCCTGTAAACGGAGCCATTGTCATTAGTCCAACCACTTCAATCTTATCCAGTTCTTGCAAACTTTGAATAAAAGAAATAGTTTCTTCTACTGCCAATCCTTGCTTTGATTCTTCAGATGATGTTTTCACTTGAATAAAACATTTCACTTTCTTATCAGCACGTTTTTGAATTTCTTTTGCAAGTGAAAAACGATCTAACGAATGTAAATAATCAATTTCATTAATGATTTCTTTTACTTTTCTCGTTTGTAATGATCCAATAAAATGCCAATTCACTTTCGAACCGAAATGTTCGTACTTCTGTAAGAAACCTTCATTTCTATTTTCACCTAAATCGATAATTCCAGCTTCAATTACTTCGTTTGTCTTTTCAATTCCTACCGTTTTTGTAACTGCAACAAGTTTAATATCTTGCAACGAACGTCCCGCTCGTACGCAAGATTGTTTAATTGCTTCGTTTACAGTTGTTAATTTTTTTTGTACTGTCACTTGCTTTCTTCCTCCTTAAAACCTATGAAACTCAACATTCTCCCTGTCTTACCTTGATCACGGCGATGAGAGAAAAATAGTTGCTCTTCACAGCTTGTACAAAGAGATGACATTACAATATTCTCTTCTTTTATGCCTGCTTGTACACATAATATACGATTAATTTCTTTTAAATTAATTGCGTACTGCCCATCAGAAACTTTTTTATAAGGGACAGAACCGTTTACTACTTGCTCTGCTGCTGTTAACACTCTATCATCAACAACGTAACAACAAGATCCAATTGCTGGTCCGATTGCAACATGAATTTCATCGCTTGAAATGCCTTCTGCATTCCATTTTTGAATCATTTCCTTTGCAATCTCTTTTACAGTCCCTTTCCATCCAGCATGCGCAAGTCCTATCATACCATGTGATGGCGCATAAAAATAGAGTGGAACACAATCTGCGTAACAAGATGTTAGAAGAACATCATTGTTAGTCGTATAAATGCCATCTGTTTTTGAAATGCCGTCTTCATATGAATAGACGCCACTTCCTTTTTCTTGTTGTCCTACTTTTTCAACATGATGATCATGAACTTGTTCAGAGCAAATCCAGTTTTCTAATGGTTTTTGTAACTTATTTGCTAAAATGCGTCTGTTTTCATGAACGTTCTCCACGATATCATTCACATGTAATCCTAAATTCATCGCATGAAAGGAGCCCGTACTTACCCCACCATCTTTTGTCGTAAATCCAGCAGTAATGTTTCCAAGTTCTTTCCACGCTTGTAAATACAGTATACCGTCCACATATTTAAATGGTTCTCTCATAACAAAGCGACCCCTTTTTAATTAAAATATCATAAAAAAGCATGGTACTTCCTGTCTATTTTACCATACTTTTATTTTTTCATAATCCCAACAGAAAAAAAAGAGGAATTTGTAATATTCTTTATGAAATTGTCGGTGTTTGTATTGATTCTGTTACAGAATTAACAGGATTTACTCTAACAAGTATGACATCTTCCCCAATTTTCACAATTTCCTTCCAAGGAATTACAATTTCTACATCTTTCCCAAAAATCCCTAACATACGTGCCTGTTTGGAAATAATAATAGACCCGATCTTCCCTGTGTTCATATCAATTTCGATATCTCCAATATTCCCAAGCCTTTTTCCATCTGAAACATTTATTATCTCTTTCATCTGCAACTCCGAAATTCTGATCATTTGCATCCTCTCCCTTATATATGACGAATTGAAAAAACACTATTTCTCAAATTTACAGGAAGCACCCTCTACTAATCCCATATAATTTTCATTATATGAACACAACTTCCCTACTATGAGCGAAGACAAACTATATTACATATAAAAAGGTTTCACCATAAATGGTGAAACCTTATCCTTGAATCGTCTTATTCATTTGTTTAATAGCCGATTTCTCTAAACGTGACACTTGCGCTTGAGAAATCCCAATTTCTTCTGCAACTTCCATTTGTGTTTTTCCTTGGAAGAAACGTTTTCGAATAATCATTTTCTCACGGTCATTTAAACGCTTCATCCCTTCTTTCAAGGCTAACTCTTCAACCCACTGCTCGTCCTTTTGTTTTTCATCACTTAGCTGATCCATAACAAAAATAGGATCTCCCCCATCGTTATAAATCGGCTCAAATAATGAAACTGGGTCTTGAATCGCATCTAAAGCAAAAACAATTTCTTCATGAGTCACTTCAAGCACTTTTGCAATATCCATTGCTGTAGGTTCTTTTGAATTTTCTGCAATTAATTTTTCTCTTACTTGTAACGCTTTATACGCAATATCTCGTAATGATCGAGATACGCGAATCGGATTGTTATCACGCAAATATCTGCGTATTTCCCCAATAATCATCGGCACAGCATACGTTGAAAATTTTACATTTTGGCCTAAATCAAAATTATCAATGGATTTCATAAGTCCGATGCAACCAACTTGAAATAAATCGTCAACATATTCTCCTCTGTTATTAAATCTTTGGATGACGCTCAGTACAAGACGTAAGTTTCCATTCACTAATTTCTCTCTTGCGCTTATCTCTCCACTTTGCATTTCACGAAATAATTTACGCATTTCATCATTTTTTAGTACGGGAAGTTTAGCTGTATCAACACCGCAAATTTCTACTTTGTTTCTCGTCAAAGTGTTCCCTCCTATCGGGAGTTGCTGTACAGTGTAAAGTATTTCCTTTGAAGGGGATTTTATGCATGCGGTTTTCTCTTCATTTTTCATTTTCGTTGTCTCTTCTCATACAACGAAAGAGAAGAAGACCAGCCTAGATAACGGCTGGTCTTCTTCTTTACACCATTTTATTAAATTCTTTTCGTAATCTTTTTATGATTCTTTTTTCTAAACGTGAAATGTATGACTGTGAAATTCCAAGCATATCCGCCACATCTTTTTGCGTCTTTTCCTCTTCTCCAGCAAGCCCAAACCGGAGTTCCATAATTTGTTTTTCACGATCATTTAATTGATGCAATGCTTTCATTAGAAGATGACGATCTACAGTAGCTTCTAAATCTTTTGTAATAATATCATCATCTGTACCTAATACATCCGATAATAAAAGTTCATTTCCGTCCCAATCGATGTTAAGCGGTTCATCAAAAGAAACTTCTGATCGGTTTTTATTATTCCGGCGCAAATGCATTAAAATTTCATTTTCTATACAACGTGAGGCATATGTTGCTAATTTTATTTTCTTTTCTGGATTAAATGTATTAACCGCTTTAATAAGGCCGATTGTTCCAATACTAATCAAATCTTCAATATTTATCCCTGTATTTTCAAACTTTCTTGCTATATATACAACTAGCCGTAAGTTACGTTCAATCAGTAACGATCTTGCTGCCTGATCTCCTTTTGGCAATTTATTCAAAAGAACTTCCTCTTCTTCTTTCGTTAACGGTGGTGGCAACGCTTCACTTCCACCAATATAATAAATTTCATCGGTCTTAATTCCTAATTTCAACAATACTTTATACCAAAGGTATACTAAATAAAATTTTAATTTCATCATATTATCCCGCCTCCCATTATTAAGCAATTACTACTTTTTGCGAAATTAACATTTTCGGATGCACAATACATTGATACTCTCCATTGGTTGACAACTGTTGTGTATTTAATCCAATCAATACTTTGCTAACTACAATAGAACTACCTTCATAATCAATTTGCACACTGTCTGGCTTAACGGCCCATAAAAATTGACTCTCTACTCCTACTGCTCGGAAAGGAATTAATCTTAATTTTGTCGCCCACCCAGAATCATTCTCTGGTATTTGAGGAATCTCTGTTTTGGAATAAATTTGTTCTGTTAACCACGCTGGCAAGCAATGTTCTAATGATGAAATATGCATAATCATAACGGGTGTTTTTGTTAACGGGTCATAAAGTTGGTTCCCACTATCAATTAAACCTGCGAGTTCTAGTTCCTCTTCAGCTAATTGAATTTTCAATTTCACAATTTGATCATAGTGTATTTTTGTAACCTCTACGCTTTCAATACGCTTTTTAGAAAAATAATAAATTACTGGAAAACCAAAAACAACAAACAACCAGCTAATTGGGTCACCATAAGAAATGGATTGAGATTGAACCAATCCATTTACCATTTCATTCGTTTGCAAAAAGAAATGAGTGCCAATTAACCCTCCGCCAACCATAAAGGTTACAAAGTAAAAAGTAAAAACAGTTTGTGCATAATTTCTAAACGTTGTAAACCCAAATGCTGTATACACAATTAGTAACGAGTACAGTAGTTTCATAATTGGATGTGTCATCATAGAAGCAAAAGGAGTAAAGGCAAAAATAACAATGGTTGAACCTATAAATGCCCCTAACACAAGCCTCCATCTTTTGATCTTCTTTTTTAGCACGGTAGCTGTTAATAAAAGTAAAAGAAAATCAATGCAGGCGTTTAACAACCAAACAACGTCGGCGTAAACAACCAAACAATTCACCTCTTTTTTTGAGTTGAGACTAGTATAATGCATATCCAATAGGAAAGTGTGTCAATTTGCGGAGGTGTTTTTTTGTTATTTTGTGCTTTCTAGACAGAATCTGTCGGTAAAAAATAAAAGTATACATTTCATAGAATACTATACTTGTTTGCTTACATATAAAGTGAAACTTTACAATCCTCACAAATCGGGCTTTTACGAGCAGCCGGACAAATCGAAATATATAAAATAAAAAAAGACCTGCTTAGCAGATCTTTTTCCTGTATAAAACAAAAAAGGAGCATAAAAGCTCCTTTTCTTTTATCGTCTACGACGGTTACGTAAGAATGCTGGAATATCGATGTCATCTGAATCTGTATGACGCTCATGCACAACCGGCTCTTCACGTTTCATTTCACGCTTAACTTCACGTTGTTTTGAAGGTTGAGCTACTTGCTGTTGTTGCGTGTGATTCGCAGTCGGACGAATAATCGGTTTTGGTGGCTGTGTTGCAGCACTATCATCAAAACCAGTTGCAATTACAGTTACAACGATATCATCTTTTAATCCTTCGTTAATAACAGAACCGAAGATCATATTTACTTCTGGATCTGAAGCTGAAGCTACAATGTCTGCCGCTTCTTGTACTTCATATAAGCTTAAGTTAGCTCCACCCGTAATGTTCATGATAACACCTTGAGCTCCGTCAATAGATGTTTCTAATAATGGACTAGAAATCGCTTTTTTCGCAGCTTCAGCAGCACGATTTTCTCCATTACCAGAACCAATACCCATTAAAGCAGAACCTCTATTAGACATAATTGTCTTTACGTCTGCGAAGTCTAAGTTAATTAAACCTGGTGTTGCAATTAAATCAGAAATACCTTGAACACCTTGGCGTAATACGTTATCTGCTTCACGGAATGCTTCTAACATCGGCGTATTTTTATCAACAATCTCTAATAAACGATCATTTGGAATTACAATAAGTGTATCTACATTTTCTTTAAATGCCGCAATACCAGATGCTGCTTGTGTTGCACGCTTGCGTCCTTCAAATGTAAATGGACGTGTTACAACACCAACTGTTAATGCACCTAATTCTTTTGCAACTTGAGCAACAACTGGAGCTGCACCAGTTCCAGTTCCGCCGCCCATACCAGCAGTTACGAAGACCATATCTGCACCACGAAGTGCTTCTTGGATCTGTTCTTTACTTTCTTCTGCAGCCTTTTTCCCTACTTCAGGGTTTGCACCTGCACCAAGTCCACGTGTTAATTTTCCACCAATTTGCATTTTTGTTTCAGCTTTTGATAGATTTAATGCTTGTGCATCAGTATTCACAGCGATAAAGTCTACACCTTGTACACCGTGTTCAATCATACGGTTTACAGCATTGTTTCCGCCACCGCCGACACCGATAACTTTTATATTCGCTAATTGATCTTGAGTAGTATCAAACTCTAACATGTCGAAATCCCCCTAGAACCTCATTTTTCGTGTCCAATTTTAATCCCATAAATAACGGAATACACGTTTTACTTTTGACATCATACGGTCATCATTTTGATTATTATTGTTTTGATTACGAGTTTTTTGTTTTGCAGGTTGCTGTTGTACCGGCGTTGGTGCTGGTGCTGGTACTGGTTCAAAATGTTCTTGTTTTTCCTGCACATTTTTTCCACGTAATTTAGCTTTTTGATAAGAATGTTTAATTAATCCTACTCCACTTGTATATTGGGGCTCACGCACACCAATATAATCAGGAGTCGCTATACGAACATTTTCATGTAAAATATCATATGCAAGATCAAGAACACCCGGCATAGAAGCAATTCCACCAGTTAGTACATAACCAGAAGCTACTTGCTTTACTCCTAACTTACGCACTTCATCTTGAACAAACATTAAAATTTCCTCTACACGAGCCTCTATTATATCCGATAATTCCAACTGAGAATATTGTTCTGTTTGATCGCTTCCCATAATAGGAACCGTAAACATCTCTTCTTCAGATGCTGTATCATAAAAAGCATGTCCATATTTCAACTTAATTTGATCTGCATTTTCTGTTGAAGTTTTCAACCCAATCGCAATATCCTTCGTTATATGTTCTCCACCTAACGGTAATACGCTCGTTGCTTGTAACTCTCCATCTTTAAAAATAGATAAAGTTGTAGATCCTCCCCCCATATCAACAAGGGCTACTCCTCTATGTTTTTCATCTGAAGATATAGCAACTGTTGCAGCCGCTAAAGGTTGAAGACAAATATCAACTATTTCAAGACCTGCTTTTTCTACACAACGAAGTAGGTTATGTAGTAAAGTTCTCGAGCCTGTTATAAGTGTACCTTCCATTTCTAATCTTACACCGATCATCCCGCGTGGATCGTTAATCTCGTCAAGACCGTCTACGATGAACTGTCGAGGTACCACATCAATAAACTCACGTTCTGGAGCAATTGACACAACTTGTGCTGCATCTAGAACGCGTAAGACATCTTCATTCCCGATTTCACGATCTTCATTTGAAACAGCGACTACTCCATGACAAGGAAGTAGCTGTACCTGGTTTGCATTGACACCTACTACAACTTGCTCAATGTGGATTCCCACCATGCGCTCAGCTTGTTCAATTGCTTTTTTAATTGATCGAACAGTCTCGTCTATATCAACTATCGATCCCTTCTTTAAACCATTTGATTTTACATTTCCAACACCAATAATGTTTAAGCTGTCATTAACCATTTCACCAATGATGACTTTAACATTGGATGTACCGATGTCAAGACTAACATATATTTCATTGCTGTTCATTCTTTGGCACCTCCTTCTTTATTTATACCATACAACTCAATATATGGAACAACAATCGCAACTTTACTATTTATAAGAAAAATATTCAACGTCTTTATACGTTTCCCTTTTTTAACCCTATATTTTTCTTATTTTTATTTAACATTCATTTAAGAATATCGCAGTAAACTGTGAATAACTGCTTATCTTGAAATAATTCTATTTCAAGTGTAAAGATTACCGCCAAGTATAAGTCTACACTAAGATGTACTCATAGAAAAGTGAAACTTGTACCAATCCTAGTATGAATCTAAGAATTTTTACATCTTTTTCATCAAATGAACCATTCTTGTAAATTCAGATGCATCAAGTAGAACGTTCGTTTCGTTTTTTCTACAATAACGTAGTGAAAACTATCTTTCTATTCTTTTTTTTCTTCCGCTCCTAATTCTTTCGTATACGCTCCTACTTCTAAGTCAATTAATACCTTTTTCCCCGGCTCAATTGTTTTTAAGATAAGCGGATAAGCTTCCATACGCTTTGCGAAATTTTGAATCGTAGTGCTCACTTCGTACCCTTCATTCATATATAAAGTAAGATGATCTTCATTCGCATTCGTTGGTGAATAACGAATTTCAGAAATAGACCTTAAAATAGTTGGTGTTAATTTTTCAAGCTCGGCAATTAACTCCTTCATTTTCTCTTCTTTAAAAGGTTCAAAAATTGGCGCTGCAACAGGGAGTTTTCCGTTCGGAAGTACATCGAGTGTTTTCCCGTTCTCTAATAACGGTTGTAATTTCCCATCTTTGTTTATATAACCAATCGTTAAATATTCTTCGATATGAACATCAATTTTATTTGGAAAACGTTTTTTTACATTTACCGCTTTAATTTCTTTTCGTTTCGTTAGGTTTTCTTCTGCTTTATGTGCTGTCACTCGGAAATAACTTGTATCATACGTCACACCTGATTCCTTCATCACTTGTTCATCTGTCATATAATGATTTCCAAACACACTTATCTTTTTGATATTGCTTAGTGGAGACCGAAAGTAAATTAAAAAGAGCACTAATAAAAATAAAATTGATATGTATAAAATCAACCGATGATTAACATTTTTCTTGTTTTTCTTCTGTTGATTTTTTAACTTTGGTACACGATCCTGTAGTTTAATCACTTTACTATTTTTCATGTACGATCCCCCTACGTAACATAAAGAACGGCATGTTCCTCATGCCGTTCTTATCTTCTTATTATAACATAAATGATAATGAGCGGAACGAATAACCGTTATCTTCCAATGATTTCTACTTCTGTATGCATTTCTACACCAAATTTATCCTTGATTGTTTGTTTTATGAATGCAATTAAAGATAAGACATCTTGCGCACTGGCTCCCCCAGTATTAATAATAAAATTCCCATGCATTTCAGAAATTTGAGCTCCGCCTATTTGATAACCACGAAGCCCTGCCCTTTCTATTAAGTTTCCTGCAAAGTATGGGATTGGATTCCGAAATATACTTCCTGCACAAGGATGATTCCACGGTTGTGTTTCACGACGATAATCTTTATTCTTTTGCATGACGCTTACGATTCCCTCACGCTCTCCTACCTGCAAGTGAAACTCAGCTTCCAAAACAATACCAGGATGTTTCGTTTGCAATACAGACGTACGATAGGAAAACTCCATTTCTTCATGCGTTAACCAATCAATTGTTCCGTTTTCAAACAAAATAAGAGCTTTTGATAATATGTTTGATATATCCGATTGATGTGCTCCTGCATTCATATACACTGCACCACCAACACTTCCTGGAATACCACTGGCAAATTCCAGACCGGATAATCCTTGACGACTAAGTAAAGTTGATAATTTAATAAGGGGATACCCACCACCAACTCTTACTCTATGTTTTTCGACTTCTAAGTGGTCTAATCCTTCTCCTAAACGAATAACGACACCTTCTATACCTAGGTCAGATACAAGAAGGTTCGAACCGCGACCAATTACAGTCCACTTTGTTTTATATTTTTTTACTAACTGCAACGTTTTTTCAATACCGGCAACATGCTTTGGCACAATTAAAATATCAGCTGGTCCACCTATTTTCATAGTGGTATAACGCGCTAACGCCTCATTCACTAACACGCGACCAACATTTGCTTCTATAAGCTCATTTACTAATTGCTCCATAAACAATCTCCCCCATACTAAGTATCCTTATTACAGTAGTATGCAGGGCTTTCACCTAACGTTATTTTTTTACAAGCTTATTCATTACTTCATACAGCTTATTTGCTGCATCTGGAATACCTAATTGTTCAGCAGCCAACTTCATATTTTGTAATGTTTGTGCATCTAATAAAATCTCATCAATATCACGAATAAGCGTTTCTGCTGTTAAATCTTTTTCAAGCAACATTTTTGCTGCTCCTTTATCGACAACAGAACGTGCATTCTTTTCCTGATGGTTATTTGTTACGTAAGGACTCGGAATTAACACACTTGGCTTACCTAACGCGGTTAATTCTGCAAGTGTTGTTGCTCCCGCTCTTGAAACAACAAGATCTACACCTGTAAGTACCTCTGGCATATTATGAATGAAAGGTTTAATAATAACATTATTCGGGTTCCCTTTTTGCTTCACAGCTTCCATCACTTTATCATAATGAACTTCACCGGTTACATACAATATTTCGTAACTTTTATTTCCAAACTGTTCAATTGCCTCTACGAAAGCATCGTTAATCGGTCTAGCCCCACGACTTCCACCAAAAATAAGTACGGACTTTTTAGGAAGAGATAAACCTACGGAACGTTTTCCTTTCATTCCATTCTGATCCATTACTTCTGATGCTCGTGGATTTCCTGTCATTACCACTTTTGACTGTGGAAAATGTTCTGCAGCCGCTTCAAAACAAACTGCAACTTTATCAACATAGCGGCTTAAAAATTTATTCGTTACACCAGGTACACTATTTTGTTCATGTACAATAGTTGGAATACCTAATTTTGCCGCAGCATATACAACTGGTCCACATACATATCCACCCGTTCCAATCACAATATCCGGATTAAAACGACGAATATATCGTTTACTATCTTGTACACCTTTTAGGAAACGCATCACCGTTTTCACATTATCTAATGATATTTTACGCTTAAATCCACTTATAACAATAGATTGAAACGGTATACCTGCTTTTGGCACGATTGTGCTCTCTAATCCACTCTCCGTACCAATATATAAAAACCTTGCTTCCGGATTTAATTTTTTTATTTCTCTTATTAAAGCAAGAGCCGGATAAATATGACCTCCAGTGCCCCCACCACTTACTAATACACGCACTACTAACTCCTCCGCTTCTCTTTTCTAATTTCAGTCGTATTTATTTTTATATACATCATGTTTCTTCGCACACATACGAAAAACCCTGTCTTATAAAACAGGGTTTAGTAGCGAGAATGGCGACTTATATTTAACAGTACACCTACTGCCATTAACATTAATGTCAAACTTGATCCACCATAACTTAAAAACGGCAAAGTAATACCCGTAACAGGCATCAATCCTGTTACAACACCAACATTAATCATTACTTGAATCGCAATCATCGCCACAATACCTACTGCTAAAAACGTACCATATAAATCTGGCGCTCCTAAAGCTATACGAATCCCACGCCATAATAACAGACTAAATAATAATAACACAAATGAACCACCAATAAAACCTAATTCCTCAGATAAGATTGCAAATATAAAGTCTGTTTGTGGTTCAGGTAAATAAAGAAACTTTTGTCTACTTTGTCCAAGTCCGAGCCCGAATAATCCACCAGGTCCAATTGCGAGTAACGATTGAATAATTTGAAATCCACTTCCAAGCGGATCTGACCACGGATCTAAATATGATGTAATACGTTTCATTCGATACGGTGCTGATGCAATTAGCCCTACAAATCCTGCTACACCAAGCAAACCAAACATTGCAAAGTGAAAGACTCTTGCTCCCGAGACAAATATCATAATGATACATGTCCCAACCATTACCGTTCCTGTACCAAGATCTGGCTGTAACATAATCATTCCAAAAGCAAGAAATACAAAACCTAGTGCTGGTAGTAAACCACGTTTAAACGAGGTAATTAATTTTTGTCGTTCCGCTAAAAATTTCGCTAAAAAAATAATCATCGCAAACTTCATAAATTCTGACGGTTGAATGGAAAATGCCCCGATTCCAATCCAACTTCGCGCTCCTCCTCGAACAAGTCCTACTCCAGGAATAAGAACAAGAATAAGAAGAATGAAGCAAACTAGCAAAATTACTTTTGAATACGTACGCCACACCCAATAATCAATTTTCATAATAAAAAACATAGCCACTACACCTAGACTTGCAAATAGCAATTGCCTTTTTGCAAAAAAGAATGAGTCCCCCATTTTATAAGAGGCCCAAACCGCACTCGCACTATACACCATAATCATTCCGATTGTTAACAACGCAAGTGTAACGATGATGAGAATAAAATCAGGCGTTTTCTTCATTACCCATAAACACCACCTCTTTAGGCAGAAACTTTTGCCCTATGTAACAAAACATCAGTAGGTGTTAGCCTACTGATGTTTTGATTTACTTTATATAAGTTTATGCACAGCTTGTATAAAAATGTCTCCTCTTTCTTCAAATGTTTTAAATTGATCCCAGCTTGCACATGCTGGAGAAAGAAGAATTACATCACCATCTGTAGAATGAGCATAAGCTTTCACTACAGCTTCATCTAAAGTATCGACACTTTCAATTGTATCTAATCCCGCTTTTTCTGCAGCTCTTACTAATTTTGGAGCTGTTTGTCCAAATGTCACAATTGCTTTTACATTTTTGAAATACGGAATTAAATCATCGAATTCATTTCCACGATCAAGCCCACCTGCTAATAACACAATCGGTTGTGTAAACGCAGATAAAGCTTTCTCAGTCGCTAACATATTCGTTGCTTTTGAGTCATTATAAACCTTACGATTGTTAATAGTTGTTACATATTCTAAACGATGTTTTACACCTGTAAAACGTTTTAACACCCCCGTAATCGCTTCATTAGAAACACCCAATAATTTCGCGATACTCATCGCTGCTAAGATATTTTCTAAATTATGTTGACCAGGTAAAACGATATCAACTACTTCAACAACTTTTTCACCTTTAAAATAAAGAGCATTCTCTTTTATACACGCACCATCTTCAATTTCTTTCGTTGTCGAGAATAGTACTTTTTGCCCTTTACTATAAGCAGATAAAGCCATCACATCTGCATCATCTGCATTTATTACACTATAATCATTTTCTGTTTGGTTTTTAAAAATATTTGCTTTTGCTAAACCATATTCCTTCTTCGTCCCGTGATAATCTAAGTGGGCCTCGAATAAATTTAAAAACGCAGCAATTTTAGGTTGGAACAATTCTACTCCCATCAGTTGGAACGATGAAAGTTCTGTAACTACAACTTCATTTTCTTTTGCATCCTGTGCTACTTCACACGCTACAGTTCCTATGTTCCCTGCAATTATAGGATGCTTTTGTCCTTCTTTTAGCATTTCAAATGCAAGCATTGTCGTCGTCGTTTTACCGTTAGACCCCGTAATCCCAACAAATGGCGCTTCTGAAATACGATATGCTAATTCAACTTCCGTAACAACCGGAATTTGCTTTTCTTTCGCAGCAACTAATATTGGATTAGAATACGGGATTCCTGGATTTTTTACAACAAGAGAAATATTTCTCTCTAACAATTCTAAAGGATGACCACCGCATACAACGTCCATTCCTTTTGCTTGTAATTCTGCAGCAAGTACATTATCCGCTAAAGGCTTTCCGTCATTTACAATAACATTTGCCCCTAATTTTTGTAACAGCGTAGCAGCTGCATAACCACTTTTTGCAATGCCTAATACAAGAATATTTTTATTTTGAAATTCAGTTACAGTTTTCAATTACATCCACACCCCGATATAAATTCCTAACACAGCTAATAAAAATCCTACAGACCAAAACGTCACAACAACACGCCACTCTGACCAACCACATAATTCATAATGATGGTGTAATGGACTCATTTTAAAGACACGTTTTCCTGTTGTTTTAAACGAAATGACCTGAATAATAACAGATAAAGTTTCCATTACGAATACTCCACCAATGATTACAAGTAGTAATTCTTGTTTTAATAAAATCGCTACAGCTGCAATGGCTCCACCTAAAGCTAAAGAACCTGTATCTCCCATAAACACTTTCGCTGGATTTGCATTGAATACTAAAAATCCAAGTACAGCTCCTACAACTGCCATACAGAATATCGCTACTCCAAATTGCTCTTGTGCGACTGCAATAATACTAAACGCTCCAAATGCAATAGCAGCTGTTCCTGATAATAAACCATCTAAACCGTCAGTTAAGTTAACTGCATTTGATCCACCAATAAGCATAAATAATACAAGTACAAAATACGCCCAACCTAGTTCAAACTTAACATCTGTTCCCGGAATCATGATGTATGTGTGGAACGCTTGCCCTTTTCCAATTAAAAAGAACGCAATAGCAATAACAAGCTGACCTACTAATTTTTGTTTTGATGTTAAACCAAGATTTCTCTTCTTAACTACCTTTATGTAGTCATCTAAAAATCCAATTAATCCGTAGCCAAATGTCACTAATAACAATAAAGAAACCTCTGCACCTAAATGATTAAATTTAATTGCCATAATAAGTGAAGTTACCATCATAGATACATATATGACAATACCACCCATTGTTGGTGTCCCTGATTTTTTTTGATGTGACTTTGGTCCCTCATCACGAATACTCTGTCCGAACTTTAATTTCCTTAAAAATGGAATAAACAATGGCGAAAGGGCAACAGAAATTAAGAATGCTACCCCAGCCGTTACTAATAAACCTTGCTCAAGCACATGTAGTCCTCCTCTCACGTTGTTACTCTTCGTTGTTTAAACGCTCTGTAATTGCTTCTTTAGCGACTTCACGATCGTCAAAATGATGAACGTCTTTACCAATAATTTGATACGTTTCATGACCCTTACCAGCAATAATGATAATATCTTCAGCTTTCGCGTTAGCAATTGCATGGTATATCGCTTCTTTTCTATCAATGATTACTTCATAATTATTCCCATTTGCACCCTGCACCATATCATCTAAAATAGCCCCTGGCTCTTCACTTCTTGGGTTATCTGAAGTATAAATTGCATGAGTTGCATATTCTGTTGCAACACTTGCCATGATTGGTCTCTTTGTTCGATCTCTATCTCCGCCACAACCGACGATACAATATACATCGCCTTTTGCAAACTGTTTTGCTGTTTTTAATACATTCTCTAAGCTATCTGGTGTATGTGCATAATCAACAATAACTGTATAATTTTGTCCACCATCAACTACTTCAAAACGTCCTGGAACTCCAGCTAGTTGCTTTATCACATCAATAACCGTTTCTAAACTTACACCAGAAACAAGTCCTGCCGCTGTTGCCGCTAGTACGTTATATACATTAAATTTCCCAATCAATTTCATCGTAACATTTACACTTTCATACGGTGTTACAAGCGTAAATGTAGTTCCACCACTCGTCATAACGATATCTTTGGCCATAATATCACTTGTTGTATCAATTCCATATGTTACAACAGTTGCCGCAGTACTTCTCATATATTCCGCAGTTACAGCATCATCGTTATTCAATACCGCGTACTTTTCACGATTATGATTATAACTATTGCCAAGTTGTGCAAATAGCAACCCTTTTGCATGTTTATATTCGTCCATCGTTTTGTGATAGTCTAAATGATCCTGTGTTAAATTTGTAAATACTGCTACATCGTAATCACATCCGTGTACACGACCAAGATCTAAAGCATGTGACGAAACTTCCATTACTGTACTATCTACACCGTGCTCAACCATTTTTGAAAATGTATGTTGAAGTGTTAGTGCATCTGGTGTTGTATTTTTCACCTCAAATGTTTCATCACCGATTTTCATATTAATTGTTCCAATTAACCCCGTTTTATGACCATGTGCGCGCATAATCTCATCCATAATATGCGATGTTGTTGTCTTTCCATTTGTACCTGTAATTCCGATTAAATGTAACTTGTGTGTTGGTTGACCATAAAAATAATCAGCTAAAACCGCTAACGAACGAAAAGTGTTTTTCACAAGTACAACTGGAACGTCAACATCAATTGGTCTTTCCGCAACAATAGCAGCCGCTCCTTGTGCCGCTGCTTGCTTAGCAAAATCATGGCTATCAACCGTATATCCTTTCATACATACAAATAAGCTTCCCTCTTTCACTTTACGTGAATCAGCTTCTATAGATGTGATTTCTGGATTTTCTTTTGGAACAACTGGAAAATCATGCAAACATGATAAAAGTGTATGCAACTTCATTTCACTAAACCCTCTCTACATTGTGTATTTATCTCTTTTTTTAATAAGCAACACGTTACCTCCTAAATATGTAAAATAGGAGGTAAGTGCTAATGTGTCTAATAAATAGACTTATTTATAATTGAAACTCTTACGGTCTCAAATTAAGTAACTCTTCTATAAAGAACTCACTTCCACCAATTGTACCATAAAACGTACTAGGTTACCTTTAATTCCCGAAGTAAATTCTAATTTTTGAGCCTTCTTTCACTTTAGCTCCTGCTTCTGGGGATTGTTTAATTACTTTCTCTCCGTCTCCACTTATATCAAGCTTCAAATCGACGAGTTGTGTCTGTAAGTCTTTCTTTTTCATACCAACTAAATTCGGAACTTCCACATTTGGTGTATCGCCCCATTTGTATTCCCTCTCAACTTGTTCTTTTCTCGGTTTCACTCCCATAACAGGAAGTGCATCCCGAAGAATATTCCCAACAATTGGAGCTGCTACTACTCCACCAAATTGCGTTACACCTTTCGGATTATCAACAGCAACATAGACAACAATTTCCGGATCATCTGCTGGAGCAAAACCGATAAAAGATACTATATAATTATTCTCTAAATATTTACCATCTTTCACCTTTTGGGCCGTACCTGTTTTTCCACCTACACGATACCCATCAATGAAAGCACCTTTACCAGATCCCTTCGCTACAACATTCTCTAATGCATACCGAACTTTTTCTGAAGTTTCCTTGGAAATAACTTTTCTTTTTTCCACAGGTGTCTTTTTACTTACAACTTGATTATTTTTCGGATCAATAAATTCCTTAGCTATATACGGTTGATACAATGTCCCACCATTTACAGCCGCTGCTACTGCTGCTACTTGTTGAATTGGTGTTACAGAAACTCCTTGACCAAATGAAGTAGTTGCTTGCTCGACCGGACCAACTTTATCTAAATTAAATAAAATCCCACTACCTTCACCTTGCAAATCAATTCCCGTTTTCTGTCCAAAGCCGAAATTACGAATGTATTTAAACAATCGGTCTTTGCCAAGACGATCACCAAGTTCAATAAATCCTGGGTTACAAGAGTTTTGAACTACTTCTAAAAACGTTTGGCTACCATGGCCTCCTGCTTTCCAGCATTTCAATCTAGCTCCACCCACTTCAGCTGCTCCATCATCATAAAACGTATCTTTCTCTAAGTCTACTAGATTTTCATTTAAGGCTGCTGCTAACGTAATGATCTTAAATGTTGAACCAGGCTCATACGTACTCCATACTGGTAAATTTCTATTATACACTTCTGGAGAAACACTTTGAAAATCTGCTGGATCAAAGCTCGGCCGACTCGACATACCTAAAATTTCACCATTTTTTGGATTCATTGCAATCGCAATCATACCATCTGGGTTATAAGTCGACTCTGCAATATTCATTTCTCTTTCCATAATTCTATTAATACGTGCATCAATTGTTAAACCTAAATTCAAACCAGCTTCTGGTTTTTTGAAATCATCGCCAACATTAGGCATCCTTTGTCCTTTTGCATCTGCAAAGAAACGCACATGACCTTCATCACCATTTAGCTCTTTATCATAATATTTTTCTAGTCCCATAAGACCTTGGTTATCACTACCTGCAAACCCTAATACATGTGATAAAAAGTTTCCAAATGGATAGTACCGGATAGAGTCTTCTGCGATATAAACACCTTTCAAACTTAATCCTCGTACCTCTTTCGCTTTATCATGTGATATTTTCCTTCCGCCTTTATCTAACCTTACAATTGATTCTTTTTTCGTAATCCTCTTATAAATCTCATCTTTTTCCACACCTAATACTGCAGCTAACTTCTCTGCAGTCTCTGCTGGTTTTTCAATTTGCCTCGGTACAACAAAGACAGTTGGAGCACTTTTATTCGTAGCAAGTTCCACACCATTTCGGTCTAAAATTTTCCCACGTTCAGGTTCAAAAGTAATATTACGACTCCATGAATCTTTCGCACGATCCGTTAACATATTGCCAAGAAAAAATTGCACATATCCAAGACGAATATCGATGATAGTGAAAATAAGTATACCTGATATGAGTATAAAAATAAGTCGTTTTCTAACCGTTACATTTGATACACGCATATTGGAACAAGCCTCCCTTACGCCTAGCTTGTTCCAATATATGCTTGTACTTATTTAATTAGAACTTCTTCTCTTTTACTATGACGGTTTTTCTGCTTCTTGTTGTGGTTCAAGTGGCGGTACAAGTGTTACACCTAACTCTGTACCAGGTTGCAACAATGTTCCTTCTGCCACACTTTGTTCAGTTACGTATCCGGTACCAGTAGGTTTTAGGTTAAGCTTTAATGTTTTCGCTAAATTCATAACATCACGCAGTGCCCAGCCCTGTATATTTGGCATTGTAGGTTTATCTCCTACTAAGAAGACTCGGTCACCCTTCAATGTTTGTTCAGTCGCTTTCGGTACTTGTTGCTGTACTTTCCCTTCACCTAATACGATTGGACGAAGTTTTGCTTTATCAATAGCTTTTTTCGCTTCTTCCATCGTTTTTCCGGTTACATCTGGAACAGCTGTTTGCTGCTCTTTCACATATTTCTTCGGATCTTTCACTTCATTAGGCTTAATCTTTAAATACTCTAAACTATTCTTCGTTACATATTTAAAAATATCAGCTAAAGGTTGTGCGCCACTCTCATCATCTTTCAATTTCGGTTGTTTAACAGCTACATATACAACAAGTTGCGGATCATCCATAGGTGCCATACCTAAGAACGAGAATATATAATTCTCTCTTCCTGTCATATAGCCACCTTTTCCATCCGGAATTTGCGCTGTTCCTGTTTTACCACCAACTGAATAACCATCGACTTTATAAGCCGTTCCTGTTCCTTTCGGCGATGTAACAACACGTTCTAATAACTGTCTTACTTGCGCTGCTGTTTCTTTTGTAACAGGTTTTCCCACTTCTTCTGGCTTATGTTCTAATTTTACTTCGCCTGTTATTGGATTTACAATTTTATCAACTGTATAAGGTTTCATCATTTTCCCATCATTTGCAATAGCAGTTGCAGCTTGTACAAGCTGAATTGGTGTTACAGTAGAACCTTGTCCAAAAGCTGTTGTTACTTGCTGTATTTGCTGATCGAATACAATTGTATTTGAACCTTCACCAGGTAAATCAATATTCGTTTTTTCATCTAATCCAAAACTATGAATATATTTTCGGAATCGTTCTGGGCCAAGTTTTTGGTCCCCTAAAATTGCAAACGCTACGTTGGAAGAGCGCTCTACCCCTTCATCGAATGTGATAGATCCCCATCCAGCGCCGCCGTTATGATCTTTTATTTTTCGGTTTCCGACTTGATATGTACCAGACTGATAATAATCTTGCCCTTTATACACACCTTCATTAATAGCTGCCGCTAGCGTGAAAATTTTCATTGTTGATCCAGGTTCAAATGCATTTGCAATTGCGTCATTGAAAAAATATTTAATTTGACGACTATTTGGATCATAACTAGGTTTACTAGACATTCCTAATATTTTCCCTGTTTTTGGATCCGCAACAATTCCTATTAAGCTTTCTGGTTCATAATGCTTACTCGCAGCTTTCATCGCATCTTCTAAATAACTTTGAATACGTTGATCTATCGTTAAATACGCGTTATCACCGTTTTTAGGTGCCTCTACATTCACTTTCCCGCCGTCAAGAGACACACCTTTACGATCGCCCGTATAAGCTACTTTTCCGTTAGAAGCACTTAAATACTTATCTAAACTTTTTTCTAAACCAAATTGTCCTACCGAAGTTCCCTCATCATTCGGTTTAGCATGACCAATAACATAAGATGCAAAATCACCATTCGGATACACTCTTGCATTTTCAGTAATAAAGGATATGCCTGGCAATTTCAATGCTTCTATTTGTTCCTTCTGTTCTTTCGTCAAATCTTTACCTAGCGTTCCAAATTCGACTTGGCTTCTATCTTTTTTATTTAAAGTAGCTAAAATCTTATCTGCATCTTTTCCGAGCACTTCCGCAATTTTCTTTGCCGTATCCTCTTTATTCTCAACCTGATTCGCACCTTTTAATTCCGCTACAAGTTTATACGAGTTTGCGTCTTGCGCTAACACATGACCATTTTGGTCATAAATCGTTCCTCGATTTGCTTCGAGAACTCCTGTTTTACTATGTTTTTGCTGAGCGAGTTTGTCCAAATCCTGATTATGCACTGTTCCTGTTGCTTGTATGTAAAAAAATCGGCCTAATAATAGCAAAAAGAGCAGGAGGAATAAAATCATAAAATACCCTGCTCCCTTATTGGTATGAAATTTAGTCATATTTCTCTTCATTTTCCCTTCACACCTATTGCCTTATTTTAGGCCCTTCACATTATTCGCATTAATTTCTAGCCCGTGTTTTTTTGCAACTTCAGCGATTCGTTCATAGCGACTTAACTTCTCTACTTCAGCCTGTAATTCTTGATTTTCTTTTTGCTGCTGTACAATTTTTTGTTCTATCGTCGCTGCTTCTACATTAACTTGATAAAGGCCTGCTTTATTTCCAATAAACG
Organism: Bacillus cereus group sp. TH152-1LC; assembly: GCF_027710505.1. NCBI lineage: Bacteria > Bacillati > Bacillota > Bacilli > Caryophanales > Bacillaceae > Bacillus > Bacillus cereus group sp. TH152-1LC. The sequence goes on from NZ_JAQFNK010000003.1 coordinate 87,484, forward strand.
CTACACAGGCATACAATAAAAAGCCAATAAATGCTACATACAACAGTTTTTCGATTCTTGTAATCTTCGCTTTAGCTTTTGGCTGAACCTTATGCTGTGGGGGCGTTTGAATCTGTACCTCTTCTTGCGCTTGTTGTTTGTACTTTACAGCTAAGTTACTCATACCTCTCTCCCCTTTTTATCGTTTTTCAGCGATTCTCAATTTCGCAGAACGCGCTCGATTATTTTCTTCTAACTCTATATCAGAAGGTAAAATCGGTTTTCTTGTAATAAGCTTTAATTTCGGCTTAAATTCATCAGGAATAATTGGTAATCCTGGTGGCAATTGTGGCGTTGTACTATTTCGCTTAAACGTCGTTTTACAAATACGGTCTTCTAAAGAATGGAATGTGATAACACTAACCCTTCCACCTGGCTTGACCATCTCAATTGCAGATTCCAACGCTTCTTCAAATACTTTCAATTCATCATTTACAGCAATACGGATCGCTTGGAACACTCGCTTCGCAGGATGTCCACCCGTTCTACGAGCAGGAGCTGGAATACCCTCTTTAATTAGTTCTACTAATTCTCCTGTCGTTTCAATAGCTTTATTCTCACGATACGCTTCAATTTTCCTTGCTATTTGTTTTGAAAATTTCTCTTCACCATACTGGAAGAAAATTCTTACAAGTTGTTCATATGACCAGCTATTTACAACATCATATGCTGTTAATGGGGCATCTTGATCCATTCGCATATCTAACGGTGCATCATGATGATAACTAAAGCCACGCTCTGGTGTATCTAATTGCGGGGATGAAACACCTAAATCAAATAAAATACCGTCTACTTCTGTTATGCCTAATTCCTGTAGTTTTTCAGATAAATAACGGAAATTGCTTTTTACTGTTATGAACTGCTCACCGTATGAAGAGAATTTTTCTTTCGCATTTTGAATCGCTATCTCATCTTGATCAAACGCGATTAACTTTCCGCCTTCAGTTAATTGGGACAATAAATAAGAACTATGTCCTCCTCCCCCCAGTGTACAATCTACATATGTACCACCTGGCTTTATATCTAAGCCGTCTACTGTTTCCTTTAAAAGCACTGTTACGTGTTTAAACATTGTTGCACCTACTCTTTTTCCAATTAATTATGTTGAATGCATCTCCTCCCCTAAACGTACATTTCACGATTAGAGAACGAAATACTATGAAAGAACGACTCATTTAACTTGCCTACAAAGGCAACATACTATACAAATCGCTAATTTCTTTTATTATATACTAAATTTTATCATCTTTTGCGGGAATTTAAATAAAAAACTGTCGAAAAAGATAATAATACGTTTACATTTTGTGCTATTTTGTCATATATTTAAGTATCCTGCATAATTACGATATCTACAGTTTTTAAATTAATAATTCAGAAAAATTTCACTTCACAGTAAATTCAACAGAACAAAAATAAAATCCTGCTCCTAAGAGCAAGATTCTATAGTTTTATAACATGATGTTTTCCGTCCCAAGAAAACGTGTTTTCCATTACACGATCAACAAAATCCAAACCGAATTGATTTAAATAGTAACATACATTCCACACACGCTCTTGCGGCGCCCCTAATGGACGAAGTGCAAATTGTATGCGCCGGAATTTATTTAGCTGCACTTCATGTTTTTTCTCAACATTTCTTTTCAACATTCTTTCCAACAGTTCAATTTGTTCATTAATTTTGAATTCATTTTTCCCCGCAAACGCACTTAATCCAGGATCTATTTTCTTCACAAACTGTTGTAATGACGTATGGATATCAATTATTTCTTTTTTCGCCTCTACAAATCGATCATCTATCGATTCCTCTATTTGATTAGATAACCAGTTTTCACGCAGCGTATCTACTTTATTTAAAAACGGGTCACTCTCTTGCAATTGTAAATCGTGTACATCTGTCGCTATATCCCTCTCTATATAAGTGATTGTAATACGCGGAACGACAGGTGGCATTCGGAAACCGATAGTATGGAAGACTTGTTGTAATTCACTCCAGTAAGCTAATTCCCCTGGCCCTCCAATAAACGCCAGTGTAGGAAATAGATACTCTTGCATAAGAGGGCGCGTCACAACATTATTACTAAATCGTTCCGGGCTTCTCTCCATCTCTTCCATCAATTCCTCATACGAAAAGGAATACGCACCATCCTTCCCAACAAACTTCCCTTGATCATCTTCAAGTAATACTCGCTCATTATCAATTTCCATGAATATATGCACTGCATTATACTTTGTTTCAATAATCGGTTTATATCCTAATTCTTTAATTATTTCCTGTTGGTTATGAAGTCCCTCTTGCATTTCTTTATACTTACCTATAATTTGTTTGAAAAACGGCACTTCTAATTTTCTTAATTCAGGATGATGCGAATCGACAAGAATTAAACCAGAATTCACGAACATTTTCATAATAAGATGGCCAAAGAAATCTACATACGTATTCGATTTCCCCAAAGAATCATCAATAAATTGCAGTACATCTTTTGTAAAATTCGTTTCAGGGTATGTTTTGAAAATTTCTTCAATCCACTGTCTACAGTCTTCCAAAGAAAGCTCAGACTCTGAAGCACTCGCCTTTTTCGGATTACGATCATGAAAAATAGTCTTTTTTATTTTTTTATTCTTCGTTACAAAAGTATGATTAATTTCATCCATATCATGATCTTCACCAGCAATCCAGAAAACAGGAACAACTTTAACACCTAAACTTTCTTCCTTTTCCCTCGCAAGCTGTAAAACTGAAATGATTTTATGAATCGTATAAAGTGGTCCAGTTAATAACCCAGCTTGTTGTCCAGCTATAACAACATATGTATTTTCATCTCCAAGCGCTTTTACATTTTGAATCGTAGCTTCTCCCGCTTGTAATTTTGTATTATATTCTAATAAATGCGCTACTAAATCTTGGCGGAAAAACTCCCTCTCACGCAAATCATGTACACGCTGTTTAAAAGCATCTTCTGTTAACATATAGTCAAAACACGACTGTATCTCTTTTTTACCGTTCATATAGTCCGCTACAACACCTTGTTGCGGAACAGAGATTTCTTTTATCTCCATATAATTCTTCCTTTCGTATCCTGTTCTCTCACCAATCCACATTGTAGTCAATGTTGCACGTAAAAGCAAAGAATTACACTTATTCTTTTACTTCTAATCCTTTTATTGCATCGAACAGAAATTGAAGTGTCGGAACGGATCGTTGCTGTTTCTTAGCTTCCTCTAATACATATCCAACAATCGCACCAATTTCCGTTTGTCTATTCGCCCTTACATCTGCCAGCATAGATGATGTATTATGAGACGTTCTTTCGCATACGTGGCGTACCATTTCCCATACCGTTTCTTTTTCTTCTTTAACGAGAAAAACGACTTCCTGAAATACTTGCTCCATCAATCGATAAAAAAACGGGTTCGTAATCAACTCTCCGTTCTGGACTTGTAATAATGCTGTCAATGGATTGATACATACATTGACTACTAATTTTTTGTGCATGACATCCTTCCAATCATCTTCTATTTGAATCGGAAAATGAGGAAAAGGAAAGCAATTTAATATTTTTTCAAAATGTATAGACTGGCCGTGCACGATTCCAAACTTCGTTACACCTATCCCCGTATGATAAACAGTATGCCTTTCTTCTTTTTTCGCACCATGCTCTACAATCCCAACTGCAATATTTTCATTCCCAATTTTCTGCATAGCATGAAGATGCGACATTCCGTTTTGCAACAAGATTAATGAGGATTCCCCTCGTACAAAAGGCAGTATGTCAGTTATATGATATTGCTTAACAGCAATAAATATATAGTCTAGCTTCTGGTCTAGCATACTTTCTATTGGCAAAACAGGTGGAAATACCGTTTCGCGTTTTCTCTCCCTCATACAAGTTACACCCGTTATATTCAATTCATCAGCCTGTTTAGCTGTCCTTGTAAACAACGTAACATCTTGATTACTTTTTTGTAAATAAAATGCGTATAACAGACCGATAGCTCCTGGTCCCACAACTCCGATTTTCATTTTCACTCAAGGAACTCATATAAATACGATACACAAGTCCCTTTTCCCTCCCCTTTTTATCCCGCAAACACCCGATTGGTACGGAATCATAATTAACTACAGGTGAACAAATCCCACCGATTACAGTTTCACTTTATCTTTCTCAATTCCATGAATACAGTTTACAATTTCATTTCTCTTTGACAAACAAATGCAACCTCTTCTTTCAATATGTATATACTACCTATTAATATGCTTCTACTCTTAGTTTAGCAAATCCTCAAAAAAATAATAAAAGAAATATACTATCATCTTCATAAAATTAAAAAAATGAGTTATAATATTATTATAAATATTTTTACTTTTCTGCATTCAACGAGACAAGAAAAGGATGTGATGTTATGGGATTCCCAAAAGTTGAGCGTTTGCTCATCAATTATAAAACATTAGACGAATTTAAAAAATTTAAAGGTTGCGGAGCTCAAGAACTATCCATGTTAGAAGAATTACAGGCAAACATTATTGAAAACGATAGTGAATCTCCATTTTACGGTATTTATTATGGCGGATCATTAATTGCACGTATGAGTCTATATATGAAAAGAAACGGCGGGGAACCATTCGAAATTACAGGTACTTACCTAGAACTCTATAAACTTGAAGTGTTACCAACTTTCCAAAAACAAGGATTCGGAGAAATGCTTGTAAATTATGCGAAGGGGCTACAGTTCCCAATTAAAACGATCGCACGTATCCATTCAGCTGGTTTTTGGGATAAATTAAATTTCCAGCCTGTATCAGTACCTGATGGTGATTTTTATGTTTGGAACCCAGAAACAAATTTGAATACGGTTACAAATGAAGAGTCTGCATAAGAAATAAAAAAACAGCTACATAGCAGCTGTTTTTTTATTTCTTTAACTTTTCTAATTTCCCATTCGAACGAGCGCTATTTCTTTCTGCTACCATTACACTTCTTTTTTGATCAATATAATCAAGCAATGTTCTATATTCTTCCTCATATACTGATAATCGCTCCAAAAGACTCTCTCTCTCTGTTTGTAACGATTCAATTTGCTGTTGCAACACCATTAAGGAGTTTTCATCTTTATAATTTTGCAAGAAATCAATAACATCATTCAACGTAATTGACGTGGGCTCTAATACCTTCGTCTCTTTCACTTCATAATTTTCTACTTTACGTAGTTGCTTTGCTTCTTCGATACGTTCTTTGTATTGCTTTCTAACGTAAGAATTCCATCTAAAGCCACATGCTGCTGGTGTACGAGATAAATGTCTTCCCACTTCTTTAAAGGCAGATAATTGCGTTCCACCTTCTTGAATATGCCGGAGTACTACTTCTGCCAGAAGCAAATCTTCATCATCAGTCCAAGCATCTTGTCTTGTTGTCGCCATTTCTCTAGTCCTCCCTATGCATTTTTTATTAAACATATGCAGTTACTAGAAAAGATAGAATACAACAAATGAAGAATAAGACAAAAAAAAAAAAAAAAAATAAACGCAGAAGATATCTTCTACGTTTATTTCCCGCAATTACTTGCTGATTACTTCTTTACCTTTGTAAGTACCGCATGCTTTACATACACGGTGAGCTAATTTCGCTTCACCACAGCTTGGGCACTCTACCATACCAGGTACTGATAATTTGAAATGCGTACGACGCTTTCTTTTTACTGTTTTAGAAGTTCTTCTAAAAGGTACAGCCATTCTTCCCACCTCCTTAAAAGAAATAGTTATTTTCATATGAAGGCCTAAACCAGTCTTCCGATTATTTGTCAAAAAACTTTGCAAGTCCTGCTAATCGTGGATCAACAGTCTTTTCTTTGTTTTCTTCCGAAATCACTTGCCAGTCTTGACCTTGCATCGGTGCTCCACCAGAAACATCATCACTGAAAATTTGCATTGGAATCTCCAAAAGTATATTTTCCTTGATTACGGGCAGTAAGTCAAGTACTTCTCCTTCTAAACAATGAATTTCAGCTTCAGTTTCAAATTCTTCTTGTGAAGTTTGGAACACCTCAGTTGTTTTAATGTCAAATGGTAATGTCACATCTACTAAAGAGCGAGAACATGGTAAAACCATGCTTCCAGTTATATGTAGATGGAACGTAAACTTACCGGAGCCAAAATCAACTCTTCCTGTTACATGAACAGGATTAATTTCACGAATATCTTTCTCGACCTCTTGTAGCTCACTTACATCTACCATCTCATCCAATGTCAATCCTTTATTTCTCAATTTATTCAATTGATGGATGGACCATTTCATATCCTATCACCTCAAGGCAACAAACAAAATTATAGCTAGCCATTTTATATTTGTCAATGTTTTTTCTTTACACTATAATGAAGTCATCATAGTAAATATTATATAGAGTATCACGTTTTTCAAAAAGATGCTACATCGAAAGGAGAGATTACCATAAAAGCCAGTGGTATTGTTGTTGAATATAACCCTTTTCATAACGGTCATGATTATCATGTGCAACAAACAAAAAAGTTAACACACTCTGATATTACAATCGCCGTTATGAGTGGCCCTTTTTTACAGCGTGGTGAGCCCGCACTCCTATCCAAATGGTATCGCACCAAAATGGCCTTATCATGCGGCGTAGACCTTGTTGTAGAGCTTCCGTATGCCTTTTCAACACAAAAGGCTGAAACCTTTGCAAATGGCGCTATTTCCATTTTAAACGCCCTACACGTTTCTGAAATTTGTTTTGGTAGCGAAGATGGACAAATCGAAAATTTTTATAACACCATTTCTGTGCAAAAAAAGGAAGAAGAGACTTTCAATCGTCTTGTAAAGCAATTCATGAATGCAGGTAATAGTTACGCAAAAGCTACATCTGAAGCTTTCCTACACATTTTATCTTCTGAAAAAAACATAGACATGTCACAACCGAATAACATATTAGGATTCCAATACATGAAATCAATTTGCTTACAAAATAGTTCTATGCAAGCACAAACGATAAAAAGATTCGCATCTCATTATCATGATGAAACATTTAGCGATCAACATATTGCAAGCGCAACTAGTATTCGCAAACAACTTTTTAGCGACAATAGTTCTTTTACAGAAATTGAGCCTTTTATCCCAAAAGCGACCGCTTCTCTTTTAGCCAGTTACAAACAAAACTACGGGATTTTACATAATTGGGAACAGTACTTTTCATTTTTTAAATACAAACTCATGACGATGTCTTCAGAGGACTTACGACATATATATGAAATAGAGGAAGGTTTAGAGCATCGTATTTTATCAAAAATACAAACCAGTTCCTCCTTCCATTCATTCATGGAAGCATTAAAAACGAAGCGTTATACATGGACTAGATTACAAAGAGCTTGTACACACATTTTAACAAATACAACAAAAGAAGAAATACATAGAGCAAATATAGAGCAGCATGCACCGTACATTCGTCTACTAGGCATGTCACAAAAAGGACAAACTTACCTTTCAAAAAACAAGAAAAAAATAGAACTTCCCATCCTTACCCATACAAAAACATTTGATCATCCTACTTTACGCATAGAGCGAAAAGCCAATTCTGTATATTACTCCATCATGCAAGAACCATTACGAACACAACTACTAAAACAAGATGCAACACACCATCCAATTCGTTATGATGAAACAACTGCAAAATTTCTATAAAAAACCTCTCTTTTTCAGAGAGGTTTATTTTTTCTCGCCCATTTTTTCCAAATACATTAATGCATCATCCAGCGTATCCACTGGCACAACTTTCATTTTTGTTTTAATATCTTTCGCAGCCTCAAGTGCATCTTTGTAATTCGATTTCTCCGCATCTTTTTCATTTGGCGCAAAGAACACTTCAGCACCAGCATCACTTGCAGCTACCACTTTTTGCTGAATACCACCAATCGGGCCAATTTCTCCCTTTTCATTAATCGTCCCTGTTCCAGCTATTTCATGCCCTCTTGTTAAATCATCTTCCACAAGTTGATTATATATTTCTAATGTAAACATTAGGCCCGCCGATGGTCCACCTATTTCATGAGAATCAATTTTCACTTTCGGATCTACCACTAATTCTCTTTCTGTAACGATAGAAACCCCTATACCAACGCGTCCATTTCCATTTTGGATGGTCTTTGCATTTAGATCTTCTTTTAACTGTTTTCCATTCCTCTTGTACTCAATATTTACTGTATCTCCTTCTTTTTTCCCTGTCATATATTCAATAAATTGCTCCGTCTTTTCAAATGTTTTTCCGTCGACAGCTACGATGACATCTCCAAGTTTAAGCTTTCCTTCTGACGGCATCCCTTTCGCTACACCAGCAACCAATACACCTTTATTTTCAAAAGAAACAGTACGATTTGCACGTTTATAAGCATTATAAATTGCTGCATTTTGCGAATCTTTCATCGCATAATTTTGGCGAAATTGATATTCTTCATCACTTTCACCTTTTTGCAATATTTCTTCTGCTTTCGAAATATGTGTATATTTATTAAACTGTGCCGCTATTAAATTCACCACATTTGCTGGTCCCATTGAAACCGTAACAAGCATAAAATCACCGGATTCTTTCGTTCCACCCTCAACTTGAACGTAAGGCTCTAATTTGGCCGCCATTCCTGGTTTTGTTACATAATACGGTAAACGTACGTAAACCAGTAACATCGCCAATATAACCCCTATTAAAATTGCATATATAAACCGAAAACGCTTAAACATTATGTTTCTCCTTCCATTGCTCAATTAATAAAAAAATATTTGCAACATGTTTTTCCGCTTCTACTTCTCCAACTCGAATAATGTCTTCAATATTTGTAAAAGCACGTGAACTAAATTGTTCTACAGCTGGTCGCATCATTAAATCCGATGCAATTTGCCGATTCATCACAAGCTCATGTTGCATAATTTCAATACTCTGCATAATTACATCATAAATAGACGTAACCTCTCCATTCACTTTAATCGGGGATACATCAACAGCAATAACAATATCGGCACCTAACTCTTTCACAACCGATACTGGAATGCGATCAATCACTCCGCCATCCACCAATAATCGTCCATCTATTTTTTCTGGTACAAACACTCCAGGTACAGATATGCTAGCTCTTACCGCCTCTGCAACAGGACCACTTGTAAAAACTACTTTTTCCCCCTTCAAGATGTCAGTAGCCACAACAGCCGTCGGGATATCTAACTCTTCTAAATTTTTATTATATGTAAACATTTTAATCATATCTTTGACACGTTTTCCAGCAATAAATCCCATTTTCGGAACCGTAAAATCTAAATAATATTTCCTCTTAAAAACATTTGCCAGTTTATACAGCCTTTCAACGTTTGAGCTAGCTGCATAAAATGTACCTACTAAAGCCCCCATACTACTTCCTGCAATCATATGAATCGGTATACCATTTTCCCTTAAAACTTTTATAACACCAATGTGAGCAAACCCTTTTGCGCCACCAGATCCGAGAGCTAAACCTATTTTCGGTTCTTTCATTTTTCTCACCCTTTAATTTTTTTCATTCCTTTTTTCATACTTATGGTCTAAATTCACCACGTATCCACGTATACTGAAATGAACGTTTTTTGGGACAAAGGGGGATTTATTTACATGTATGAAAAATGGAAAACGGCTTTCCTTACCATATCAACATTGTTTTTAACCTTTTCTCTTGTACTCCACCCCCAAGCTGCTTTGCAAGCTTCCATTCGAGGGTTAAATATATGGTGGGAAGTTGTATTCCCTTCACTTTTACCGTTTTTCATCATTGCGGAACTTCTAATTAGTATTGGTGTTGTAAAATTTATAGGTGTTATATTAGAACCACTCATGCGACCACTTTTTCGCGTTCCAGGGATAGGTGGATTTGTTTGGGCAATGGGAATGGCTTCAGGATTCCCTGCTGGCGCCAAATTAAGCGCTAGACTGCGTAAAAGTAATCAGCTAACACAAATCGAAGCAGAGCGCCTCGTATCTTTTACAAACTCATCTAATCCACTCTTTATTTTTGGAGCTGTTTCTATCGGTTTTTTCAATAATCCGAAATTAGGAATCGTATTAGCTGCTGCACATTATTTAAGTAACTTTGCTGTCGGGTTATTGATGCGTTTTTACGGCAATAGCAACGTTTCCACGAATGATAAACATACTACTAAAAAACGTCCTTTTCAAAACCCTTTTTCAATCCTACACGAGACACGCATACAAGAAAAAAGACCAATAGGAAAATTACTTGGGGACGCTATCGTTTCTTCTATTCAAACGTTACTTATGATTGGTGGATTTATTATTTTATTCTCTGTTTTAAATAAAATGATTACTGTATTTCATATTACAGCAGCACTTTCTTTTATTATGCAACATATTTTATCATTCTTCCAACTAACTACAGAATTTAGCATTCCGATATTATCAGGCATTTTTGAAATGACACTCGGAAGCCAAATGATTAGTCAAGTAAATGAAACACCCCTCTTGCAGCAAGCTATGGTAACTAGCTTTATTTTAGCATTTAGCGGCCTTTCTATTCAGGCACAAGTTGCTAGCATATTAGCTGAAACAGACATCCGATTTAAGCCTTATTTTTTCGCGCGAATTATTCAAAGTATTCTTGCTCCTATTTTCACTTTTATATTTTGGAAACCATTTTATGAAAAAGTAACCTCTTTTTCACCTATGCAACAAGATATCCCCGTATTTTTACCAAATCATTCTTCTATATTGCATGAAATTTGGACATCTTTTGTGCACTATGGACCGATATTCACATTATTTTGTTTATATGTATATGTTATCTTATTATTTTTTCGTAGTAACAAAGAAAAACCCCGTTCACTTTAACGGGGTTTGAAACTTTTCTTTTAAAGCACGTTCTACAACAGGAGGTACAAGATCCACTACGCTTCCGCCATATCTCGCAACTTCTTTCACAATGCTCGAGCTTAAAAATGAATATTGATTGTTTGTCATAATAAAAAAAGTTTCAATATTTTCATCTAATTTTCGATTCATAGAAGTAATTTGCATCTCATATTCAAAATCAGAAACCGCTCGTAACCCACGTAAAATCGCGTTTGCATTACGCATTTTCGCATACTCCACTAATAGTCCACTATGTGAATCTACCTTTACATTCGGGATATCCTTTGTTGCTTCTCGAATTAAATCTAAACGCTCTTCAACTGAAAAAAACGGTTTTTTTGACGAGTTGTTTAAAACTACTACGTATACCTCATCAAATACTTTTGCTCCCCTTTTAATAATATCCAGATGCCCAAGGGTAATTGGATCAAAACTTCCCGAAGAAATAGCTATACTAGTCATTCCGTCCCCTCACCTTCATACTTATAAATCGATATTGCCGTAATCCCATAATTTTCAGCTCTTACTTTCACAAGTCTCCCTATAGAATCAGGTAAAACCACATCATTACCATGCTCTGACATAATTAATCCATCTCTATGTAACAATCCATGTTGATCCATCACACTAATTAAAGATACAATTTTTTGATCTTTATATGGAGGATCAATTAATATAAGATCGAATGATATTTCACGTTTTATAAGAGCCTTTACCGCACGTTCTGCATCATTTCGATATACTTCAGCTTGTTCCTGTATGCGACAACTTTCTAAATTTTGATGGATTACCTTTATCGCTTTGTTATCTCGATCAACAAAGATTGCTTTATCAATCCCTCTACTTATAGCCTCGATTCCAAGACCACCACTACCGCCAAATAAATCAAGAGCGGTACCGCCATCAAAATAAGGACCTATCATATTAAAAATTGATTCTTTTACTTTATCTGTCGTTGGACGTGTTGTATTACCTGGCACCGCTTTAAGTGGATGCCCTTTACATTTTCCTGAAACTACTCTCATCTGTTGTCACTACCTTTATTTCAATCTATCGAGCAACTATAGAAAGCCTTCCTCCATTCGGTAACCGCTACCAAACTATACGATTCCATTCATCTTTCAACGAACACTAGAAGAACTTAACTTAAAATAACCGCTCAGCATTTTTATGTATTCATCTCACTATTCGCTAACACGAACTATTCATTTCACTTTACCTTTTTTATCCTATCATAAAATAAAAAAAAGAAAAATAAAAAGCCAAACATAAAATTTAATTTCATGATGTATATCTTCATTTAGATTGGACATAAATAATTATAACAACATCACCTTCGATGTTGTTGCCAACCGCGGAGAAGACTTACGTTTCCCCATAAGTTCTTCCTCCGGTTTCTCCTCTCCCTTTGCCTTCTTACTAGTACAAGCTAGTATAAGAAGGGCCCTGCTTTGCAGGGTTTTTTTTCTTTGTCTACTTTTCATTTAAAAAATGAGATGGTACAGTAAGTAAAAGAAAGAGGAGGAAAAAATATGATTCAACGCTTTATAGAACTCGGAGAAGGCTACTCTGATTTATATGAATTACTTGAAATTGCCAAATCAAATCAAGAACGTATAACACATATGTTACAATTTGAAACGATTAAAAATGAAAAAAAAGTGTGCTCACTTGTTGTAATATTAAAGCCGACTACTACTGGTGATTTCCAACCATTATACATATGTCGTGAAGGCATTCCTGTACTTGAAAATAAAAAAAGTAAGCGCGTCATTTTATTTGAAGAAACAGCAGAACAACTAGGAAAAAAAGTAACTACCTTTACAGTAAAACCATCCACAACTTTCCCAGAAAAAGAACTGTTCTTCAATCATTTAATTGGTATTTTACGAATGAATAATTTCATTCCTCCAATGAAATAACACTTGATTTCAAATAAAAAATCCCCCGCTAAAATTAGCAGGGGATTTTTTATTAGCTATAATCGTATTCTTTTGCCCGATCAGGACGTGAATTTTCAAACTCCGTTTTTAAATACGGGCGGTACGACGGTTCTATCTTTTTCACAAAAGGAAGTTTGTTCAACTTTTGCATCATATGCTCAATTTGTTCCATATCACAATATACTACTGCGTATTTTAAGCGTTTTGATATGTAATGTATGTTACCATATTTCCTTAAAATCTTGGCATGTTTCAATGAATGTAAATAAACAATCATACTTTGTCGTTGCCCGAACATAATCTTCTCCATCTTCTCCTTTTAAAAACATATATTTTATATTTTATGAAAACCAATCAGAAATTTATGACATTATAGGACAAACTCTGTATACGTTTTCTTCTATCTTCTAAAAAACGGGGTGATTTACCCCGTTTTACAACCACAACCTCCGCCGGTACCACAACCGCCACCACAGCCACCAGCATCAAAAAATGGATTTCCTGTTGGAACTTTGATGGAAGAAGATACCTCAGAACCGATTGCGACACTAACTTCATCTAACAACTTTTGCAAAGCTGTTTCTACTCGTTTAAAAGCTGCAATCTTATCATGTAAATCTACAGAACGCTTTAACTCCCTCATTTTCGTCGAAACGAAAGTATAATCAGGATGATATTTACCGAAACGTTGCACTTCTTCATATCGTTCTTTCATCGCTGTAAATTGCTGAATTAACGTCTGAACTTCCATATCTTCATGCAATTCTTTATAACACTTACGATAATCTTCTGCTATATCTGAACAGATGATCGCTTTTGCAAGCTGCTCTGCCTTATCTAATATCAATACGCTTTCCAGCGTCGCTACAATCATGAGAGACACCTCCGAATATTCATCATACCACATTTAGAATAGAACTACTAATTGAAGTGTCTCACTAAACAGAAAGATATTACTCTAACTATTTTCCATACAATTCTAGCACATACTTATACATTAATATGTTCCGCAATATTATATTTCAGAACATCCCATTGCCCACTATTTTCTTTCACATAACTAATACATGCATTTTTTAATGGTGTCTTAAATGAAATATCTTCCGGTGCAATTGCATGTAAAATTGCTTTTATCGCATGTGAATGAGCTACAATGATAATACGTTTGCCAGAATGAGTTTCCGCAACATCTTTTACAGCAGCAAAGCAACGAGTCACAATCTCTTCATCTTGCTCCATACCTTCTACTTTACCTTCTGCAATTAGCTCCCTAACAGTCGCAACCGGCTTCCCTGAAGCTTCACCAAAATTACGTTCAACAAATCGCTCATCTAATAAAATTGATTGCAATCCTGTAGCCCCTGCAATTTCCTTAGCTGTTTCGTGCGCTCTAATTAATGGGCTACTTATAATTACATCCCATGCTTCCGCTTGCAAAGCAACTGCACTTTGACTTGCTTGCTTCTTTCCCACTTCATTAAGTGGAATATCTTCACGCCCCTGAATAATCTCTTGAAAATTCCAATCAGTTTGTCCATGTCGTACTAAACAAATTTCCGTCATGCTCATGCTGCAACTCCTTTTTAAATAATCCGCTTCTATTGTATCAAAAGTTCTGCATGACGGACATAGTTTTCCCTTCCAATTATGTTGTATTTTGCTGCTTCATATACTGAAACATATCGATCATAATGGAAGCAACTGCCAATTGATTTTGAAATTTCTCCACTTTATCTGGTATCGTTTTTTTGAAATGTTGCATAGCTGCTAACTCAAATGCCTCTTTTTCTTCAGGGTTTCGCGTTAGTTTTCTATACCAGTATGGTTGCTCCCTAATATAGCGAGATAAATCCTCATCAGCCTTTATAAACTCCATAATTTCTGCTCTCATCCGCTTTCCCCCTAATCCTTCTGAAAGAAAAATGGATTATTTTCGGAAGTACTTTCTTCTTGCCGCGCGGGCTTCCCTTGAAATTGTTGAAAAACTTGTTGCACACTACCAATAGCACTCGTCACATTAGCTAAATGGTGTTGCATTTGTTCCACATCTAGCTTTTTAAAGAAAGAAAGCATTTGTCCCATCACATCAGCAGTTTTTTCCTCTTCAGTTCGATTATCTTTTTCTTTTTCTTTTTCTTGTTTATTTTCTTTTACTGAAGAAAAAGCTGGTGCTCCATCAGGTCTAAACGTCGCCCATATCGGATCTTCTTCACCAAGTAAGTACCATTCTTCATAAAACTGTTGCCAAGTTTTATGACCACTTCTAACCTCATGAACCATTTTAGGGTGATGGTTTACAAACTCTTTAAACTGTTGAACCGATGGATGTAACGGTCCTTTTGTTGTTGGCATAATCCTCACCTCTTCATGTATATCTACTATATAGTAAGAAAAAAAAGGCACATGGTTCGCCTATTTTTAGACGATTCATGCACCTTTTTATCCTGCTATTTGCATACGGTAAGATTCCCACCTACAATTCAGTAAATACGAAGTACTTAAACGTGAGGTGTCCCTACACAACTTAAAACTTCACTTTATTTTCGAATAAAGTTTTGTGTATAAAACTTATCGTATACCCCAACACCTAATCCTGTAAATTGTTCATTTAATACATTCTTTCTATGCCCTTCACTATTTAACCAACCTTGCACCGCCGCAATTCCATCACTATGTTGCGCCGCTATGTTTTCACCAGCAAGTTGAAACCCTACTTTCCCGCGCTGTAAACGATCTCCTAACGTGCCTTGTGTAGGTGAATCGTGTGAAAAGTAATTATTATCCTTCATATCTTTACTATGCCCTATAGCCACATCTGCTGTTTGTTGATCCCAAGCTAACAACGGTAACTTATGGCGACTTCGAATAATATTTGTTAAATCAAAAATTTGTTGCATATTCCCATTCTCTATTTGTTTCATTTTATCTGGAGTCAATGGTTGTTCAGCTAGTAATTCACCTGAATAAACAAGCTGATACGGTCTTTGGCGTAATAATGTTTCATCATCCATATAACGAACACCAACAAGCTCATGTGTAAAATGATCAAAATATAATTGTGCCCAGCCATCTTCTACAGGTATTAATGGTTGTTCCATCACTTCCGTGTCAGATAACTCAAATTGATAACTATTTTTCCCTCTTTTTAACGAAATCTCATGCGAGAGTGGATTCTTTTTATACACTTCTTCATACTTTTCATTTATATAATAAGGCGGCACCTTAACTTGCTCTCCCGCAACATACGCCGTTACAACTTTTCGTTCCGCAACCCCAAATTGCACATACTGAGTTAAATCTTGATTGTATACCCACCATTCATATCCGTAAGCAGATGGCTCTATTCGAGATGGTTCGCCCCATTTTGCTAATAAATTTTCAGAGTCCCCACCAATCATATTTAAAACAGTATCGGAAGATTCTTCATTTACTTGTTTTTTCTTTTTCACAATTTTATTTTCTTGCTTTGATTGAGATGGGGTTAATATATATTGTGAAACGAGTAATTTCCCGTATAAATCAATAGCTAAAATTAAAAATGTAATCATTACGATACGCAATAATTTCTTCAATCGATATACCTCCTGCACAAAACATAAAATTGAGATATACACAAATCCTTTTCTTTCCTTTTTTTGTGTGTACCGTACTCTTTTCACTATATCATATTTTCGCAAAAAAAGTCTGGATTATCCCTTTTCTCTCAATATGAATTGCGCTTTCTTATTATTCATACTATTATAAAAATAATGATATAACATGAAAAGAGGAGGTATTATATGCAATTTACAAATACGAAATTTAATGGGGCAGTCGTTGATTTAACACTATTAACAGAGATTATGGAAAAGAACCATTTTGTACTTGCTGGACAATGGGATTATGAGCGGGTTACATACGATTATAAATTCGAAATATTAAACGACATTTATTATTTGCGTGTACAAGGTTTTGCTGTTGAAGGTGACATTGGTAGTAGACACGCTGAAGTAAAGCTACTTCCTCCCTTATTAGGAAAACATTATTATCCTCACGGCGTTGAGTACGGTGATGGTGAAAATTTCCCAACGAATGTACTTCAAAAAAGCGAACAACTCCTACAAAATGTCGAAAAAGAGTTAAAAGAGTTCCAAATCATTGAATAAAATAAAAGTGAGTGCATCAATAGGATGCACTCACTTTTATTTCGTTTGTAAATACGGTGGCAATTGTTGCAACTGCTCTTTATCCTTTTCACGCTCTCGACCCGCCCACCGAAAAAATACATAGCCGATAATTGTACCATACACTATTTCCTGGACAATTTTCATAATGATGCCGCCTGTTTGTTGGTCTTGTACGACTGGCATCCAGTGCAAAAATTCTGGTCCCGTTATATTTAAATCTGATAAAGTTCCCGCTGGTACACAAAGTTCCATCGCCTTCATCCAAGCAGCCGGATCCGTATACGTTGCGAATAACGGTGCAGTCGCAAAAATGATTAACGCGCAAGCTGGCGTTAATAATATACCGTTAGCAAACATATAACCAAGTTTCTTTATATCACTTAACGTTTGATATTCTGGTAATGGATTTAGCATCGGCCACCACATCATGATTGCCGTAAAGAACAATATAGCGAGACAAATAGGATGAGCAATTTGACTTTGTTTTACTGTATCAAAAACAACTGGTAAATGATAAAAAGAAAACAGGCCATTAAATACAAACAATGCAATAAGTGGCTTAGCAAATATCTTTAATATAATTTGAACGAACTTAAAAGAAGTAATATAACGATATAACCAAACCGGTATACCAAGCAATAATAACGGCGGAACTGCAATATACATGACTGCCATTTCAAACATATGTGCACTAAATATAATATGACCAATTAAATCAATAGGCCCGCCCTTTACAAAGTACACAAGAACAATCCCAGTCGTAAAATAAAAAATTTGCTTCTTACTTACCTTCGTCGCATTTTCAAATCGTGTTCTATATGGCCCAATAATTAAAAAGTACCCAATAAGAATCGAAAGCATAAATAATAAAAAAATTGGACTCCATAGAGCTTGAAAACCAAATATCCACAAGTTACTCATTGTCACACCCACCTTCTTAAGGTTACCCTTTCACATAATATGAAGAGGGAGCTGTGACAACACAAGCTCCCTTATTTTTCACTTTTCAAATCCACACAATTGTCATAAAAGCTAAAATTGTAATTAACCCAATTAACAGACCAGAATAAAGAAAGAAACTTGCCGCTTCATGGCCTTTATGACTCATATGCATAAAATAATACAATTGAAAAATTACTTGTACCACTGCTAATAGTAATATAAATGGTACTGAGAAAGTCGGACTAAAAGTTTTCGGATATGCTACTGCTGCGAATGCAACTAATGTTAAAAAAATCATTAATGCAAACGTAATAACTTGATGTTTCATTTCCTCCGCACTTTTTCTCTTCCGATAAACAAGATCAACTTTAGGATTATTCGTTTGCTTTATCGCCATTGTTTATCCCACCATTCCCATTAAATATACTACAGTGAAAATAAACACCCAAACTACGTCAATAAAGTGCCAATAAATCGATGCAACATAAAACTTAGGCGCATTGTATAAATTTAGCCCTCTCTTCGCATTTCTAAAGATTAATGTTAAAATCCAACACAATCCAAACAATACGTGGAGTCCATGCGTACCAACAAGAGCATAAAACGCGGAACCAAACGCACTACTTCTCATAGTATGCTTAAATTCATGCGTATAATGATAAAACTCATATATCTCAAACCCTAAAAATCCTAAACCGAGCAACACTGTTACTAGTAGCCAAAGTTGCATTTTCTTAAAGTTAAAGTTTTTCATATGATACATCGCATATACGCTCGTTAAGCTACTCGTTAATAAAAGCATCGTCATAATGAAAACGAGTGGCATTTGGAACATCTCTTGAGATGTTGGTCCACCATTTGTAGAATTCTTTAACGCTAAATATGTGCCAAACAAGGAAGCGAACAATACTGTTTCGCCTCCAAGAAATAACCAAAAACCGACAAACTTATTTTTTCCCTCAAGGGTTGCTTTTTCAGGCTCTGCTGGAAATGTTTCATTCGTTAATTTTTCATCTACATGCATTATGCCTTGCCCCCCTTATCTTCTAAATCTTCCTTATGAATATGATATCCATGATCATCGATTACTGAACGTAGGAACATCGTTCCAAAGGTAATGATTAAACCAATAATTGCTACTAATAACCAAAACTTATCTTTTCCGCCCTGCATATACATTGCACCGAATGCCGCTATAAACAATCCTAAAGAAATAATAAATGGTGAAAACGATGGATTTGGCATATGAATATCACCAACTGGTTCCGCCGCTGTCATCTCTTTATTCCCTTCACGTTTTTCAATCCAAAACGGATCTAATCCGCGAACAAATGGCAATTGTTTAAAGTTATATTCCGGTGTAGGTGCTGGCATTGTCCATTCTAATGTACGTGCATCCCATGGATCACGACCAGCTTTTTCTTTTGATACTGTTGTTTTAATTACATTGAATAGAAGAACAATCGTTCCAAGAGCCATAAACACCGCTCCAATAGAACTGATCATATTCCCCATTTCCAATCCTTGCCCTTCAAGATATGTGTAGTAACGACGTGGCATACCAATTAACCCTAGGAAATGCTGAATAAAGAACGTTAAATGGAAACCGATAAAGAATAGCCAAAACGTTATCTTCCCTAACGTTTCATTCAACACTTTATTAAACATCAGTGGCCAATAATAATGAGCCCCTGCAAGTAAACCAAATACAACACCACCAACGATTACATAATGAAAGTGTGCTACTACGAAATAGTTATCATGAAATTGATAATCAGCTGGTGCAGATGCTAGCATAACACCTGTAACTCCACCCATTACGAATGATGGAATGAAAGCTACTGCCCACATCATCGGTGTCGTAAAACGAATACTTCCGCCCCACATTGTAAAGAGCCAGTTGAATATTTTGATACCGGTCGGAACCGCGATCGCCATTGTTGCAACTGAGAAAATAGCATTTGCAACTGGACCAAGCCCAACAGTAAACATATGATGCGCCCATACCATAAATCCTAAAAATCCAATTAATACTGTCGCAAACACCATCGATGAATAACCAAATAATCGCTTTTTCGAAAATGTCGCGAAGATTTCTGAGAATATTCCGAAAGCTGGGAGTATAAGAATGTATACTTCTGGATGACCGAAAATCCAGAATAAATGCTCCCATATAATTGTATTCCCGCCCAATGCTGGATTAAAGAAACTTGTTCCAAATAAACGATCTAACATTAAAAGTCCTAATCCTACAGTTAACGGCGGAAAAGCGAATAATATTAGCGAAGATGTTACAAATGTCGTCCATGTAAACATCGGCATGCGCATATACGTCATTCCTGGCGCACGCATATTAATAATGGTTACAAGGAAGTTAATACCTCCAATTAATGTACCAATACCGGAGATTTGCAATCCGAGTACATAAAAATCAACACCATGGCCTTTAGAGGCTAAAGCTAAAGATGCATAAGATGTCCATCCTGCATCAGGTGCTCCACCTAAAAACCAACTTAAATTTAAAAATACTCCACCAAAGAAAAATAACCAAAATCCGAGTGAATTCAAAAACGGGAACGCTACATCGCGTGCACCAATTTGAAGTGGTACAGCGGCGTTCATAAATGCAAACACGAGTGGCATAGCTGCGAGGAAAATCATTGTTGTACCGTGCATCGTTAATACTTGATTATAAGCATCCCCAACAAGAAAAGCGTTGTTAGGAATCGCTAATTGAAGGCGAATAAATAGAGCTTCTATTCCGCCTATTACAAAAAACAATCCACCTGCAATTAAATAGAGAATGGCAATCTTTTTATGGTCTACTGTCGTTAAATAATCCCATATGACAGCACCCATCCCCTGTTTTTTTGCTACAGAACTCACGTTTTCAACCTCCCCTTCGCGAATAATCCCTCTTTACTTTTCAACTTTTAACGTTTGTAAGTATGCATTTAATGCATCAATTTGATCATCCGTTAAGTTGCCATATTTACCAGTCATTTTATTTCCTGGTTTCATATTTTCAGGATCTTTCAGCCATTTTTTTAAGTTTTCTTCATTGTTTTCGGCAATACCGGCAACCATATCGCGATCCGCAAAGTTTGCTAAGTTTGGTGCGATACGAGCGGAAGGTGGTCTACTATCATTAGATCCAACTGCGTGACAACCAATACAGCTTTTATTAAATATTTCTTGGCCCTCTTGCGCCTTTGTTGAAGCTACTTCTTTCTTCCCATCAATCTTCTTCATATCAGCAAGCCATTTTTTGTACTCGCTTTCATCTAAAGCTTTCACTTTGAATTGCATTAAAGAATGTGATGGGCCGCAAAATTCTGTACAAAAACCATTATAAGTGCCCGATTTATCTGCCTTTAACCACATTTTGTTCACATTATCTGTATTTGTATCCATTTTCCCAGCTAAAGATGGAACCCAAAACGAATGTTTAATATCGGCACCCTTCAAATTCAAATACACTTTCTTACCTGTGGGGATGACTAAATCTTGAGAAGTTACTATTTTTTCTGATTTATAAGAAAATTCCCACCAATAAAGATTCGCTGTTACATCAACAACGATAGTATCTTTATCAATATTCTTTTTCTCCATCGCACTTACATCAGCAAGTTTGAATGTATATGTAACCGTTGGAACAGCTAAGATTAACAAAAGAATAATCGGAATAACTGTCCATATAATTTCTAGTTTGTGATTCCCTTCAACTTGCTCCGGAATATAATCTTCCTGACCCTTCTTTTGTCGGAAACGCACAATTACATATAAGAAAATAATAGTAACTACTAGTACTACTCCTACCATAATCGCAGTTGCTAGTAAGAGCAAATCATATTGCATTTTCGCTACTTCTCCTTGCGGAATTAAAGTAGATTGAAAGGCTTTACCGCATCCCCCTAACAGTAAAGCCAGCAGTGAAACGAACGAAAGCAGTCGCCACTGTTTCTTCATACAAACAACCCCCACTTTCCTTGTGAATTAGATTGTACTTTATAGTTAAGTAAAGTAAATCTCAACGTAAAGAAATCCAATTATGTCGTTGTCTTAGAAGAATGTAACTACAATCATTGATACAAATAAGATTGTTAAATAATTTAGGGAATAAACAAACATTTGTACGGACCATTTGATGTCATCTTTCTTACGGAAGCCATAAAATCCTAAAACGATCCATCCGATGTTTAACAATGTTGCAATTACCATAAATGTTATCCCTAGACCACTCATATAAAATGGTAGTGGTAATAAACATACTGTCCAAATCATAATTTGGCGTTTCGTAATTTCAAATCCATGAACTACAGGAAGCATTGGAATTCCTGCATTTCGATATTCATCAACACGTTTCATTGCTAATGCAAGGAAATGTGGGATTTGCCAAATAAACATAATCAAAAATAGCATCCAAGCAATTGGATGGCCTAAAGATGGATCGATTGCTGCCCATCCAATTAAAGGTGGAACTGCACCAGAGATACTACCTACAACAGTATTTAGTGTATACTTTCTCTTTGTCCATAAACTATATAGAACAACATATGTGAAAGCACCAATAAAGCCCATTAATACTGCCATTGGTGTTGTTAATAATAAAAATACAAACCCAAGAAGTAATATAACTAATCCAAATGTAAGTGCAAATCCTGGTTTATACTTTCCAGTAACCGTTGGACGGGTCTTTGTTCTTTCCATTAATGGATCGATGTCTCGATCAATGTAGTTGTTTAAACAACATACCCCTGCCATAACTAATCCAGAACCAACGATTGTAAAA
Source organism: Bacillus cereus group sp. TH152-1LC (assembly GCF_027710505.1). Classification (NCBI taxonomy): domain Bacteria; kingdom Bacillati; phylum Bacillota; class Bacilli; order Caryophanales; family Bacillaceae; genus Bacillus; species Bacillus cereus group sp. TH152-1LC. The sequence goes on from NZ_JAQFNK010000003.1 coordinate 110,250, forward strand.
AATAACTTATCCAGATTGTCCATCACACTTAATCCATTAAAGTGTAATGCCAACCAAAATCCTGTAAATACAGTAAGTGTATTTGAGTTTACAATCCCCATTTTAACGAGCGCTTTTAAATCTTGTAACCGAGTTGTTTCCGGTACACTTGTAACAGCAGACTCATCATGCAGCTCACTTGTTGCATGGTTCATCACTTTAACCCCCTCTTAAAACTTTCATCTTTCTTTTTGCGCCTATTTCGAATGAAATATTTCGCTTCTATATAGCAATATTATTACAGTAGAAACATTGTTAACCCATTCTACTACTAATCTACGCCCATACTCCAATATATTAAATCATATTTCCCGAACATTTTGTGAAGAAAACATGAACTTTTTGTGTCGAACATAAAAAACTTAATTCTTACTTGTCCTTATCATAACATGATGTTACCTTCTATCATAAACTTTTTTGTCATATTTAACACGTATTCTCCCCATTTCTTTTCAAAATAGCCTATTTTCCCCCTAATTTTTTCCTTATACATCCTATTTCTACACCCATTTTCTCTCCCCTGTCTTCCCCCGCCATTTCTTTGCTATTTTATTATTTTTTATATATCATAGGAACTAGCGCGTTTTATTCTATACATAATGGAATGAAAATATTTCGCAATAACTTCATAGCAGAAAGATGGTGAAAGAGATTGCAACGCTTTATTAAATGGTTAGCAGTCATTACGAGTCTTGATTTATTAATAGTTTTACTAGGAGGCGCCTTAGTTACAAAAACGGGTTCTGGCCAAGGCTGCGGTAAATCATGGCCACTTTGTAACGGTGAATTTGTTCCATCTAATTTATCAATGGAAACTATTATTGAACTGAGTCACCGCCTTACATCAGGATCCGCAGGAATTCTTGTCACTCTCCTTTGTATTTTGTCCTGGAAATATTATAAACATGTGCGCGAAACAAAAACGTTAGCAATTTTATCCTTCGTATTTTTAGTTGCACAAGCATTAATGGGGGCTGCAGCAGTTGTTTGGGGACAAATGCCAGCTGTACTTGCTATCCATTTCGGTATTTCCTTAATTTCATTTGCTTCTGTTATTTTATTAACGTGTCTTATCTTTGAAATTGACCAAAAATTTGATGCACGTTCACTTATTATGGACAAAAAAATGAAATTTCATATTTATGGTGTAACAATTTACTGTTATCTCGTTGTCTATACAGGAGCTTTAGTACGTCACGAACGAGCTAGCTTAGCCTGTCCAGACTTCCCTTTATGTAGCAAAAATAGACCTATGCCAACTCAACTCCATGAATGGGTTCAAATGGGACATAGAGTTGCAGCGATGTTAATTTTCGCTTGGATACTATACGCGATGATTCTCGCTATTCGCCATTACAAACAGCAGCCTGTCGTATACTGGGGATGGATCATTTCATTTATCCTTGTTACACTTCAAGCTATCGTAGGAATTTTAGTGGTATTTACAAATGCTAGTTTAGCAATGGCATTATTACATTCACTATTCATTTCTTGCTTGTTTGCTGTACTATGCTATTTAGTTATGTTAGGTACAAGAAGTAAAGCGAATGCAAAAGAAGCTGAATCAACTTCTAAACAAACAAAATAAATTCAAATTAAAATACCTTGCCTAATTGGCAAGGTATTTTTTGCAATAAAGAAAAAGAGCTGCATGTACACAGCTCTTTTTCTATTTTAGTGATCTAATTCAATGAGTAAGTCACCCGTTTGAATCGCATCTCCATCGTTAACATATACTTTTTTCACTTTACCATTGAACGGCGCTTGAACTGTCGTTTCCATTTTCATCGCTTCTGTAATTGCCATAGAATCGCCTTTTTTCACTTCATCGCCTTCTTTTACAACTACTTTAATTACCGTTCCTGGCATTGTTGCACTAATGTGGTTTGGATTTTCACGGTTTCCTTTCACACGTTGTGCCACTGTTGCTTTCACACTTTCGTCTTTCACAACAATCTCACGTGGTTGTCCGTTAAACTCCAAGTAAAGAACACGATTTCCATCTGGCTGAGGCTCTCCGATTGATACTAGTTTAACCATCAATGTTTTACCTTGTTCGATTTCCACATTGATTTCTTCACCAAGTCTCATACCATAGAAGAATGTCGGTGTATCAAGTACTGATACACTTCCATAAAGCTCAGCAACTTTTTCGTAATCCATAAATACTTTTGGATATAATGCATATGCAACGACATCAAAAATCGTCACTTCGCGTCCAAGTTTATGGAATAGCTCTTCTTTTAACGCGTCGAAATCTACTGGCTCTAATAATTCACCCGGTCTTACTGTTAATGGCTCTTTCCCTTTTAAAATAATTTCTTGTAATTGTTTCGGGAAACCACCGTATGGTTGTCCTAAATCTCCTGAGAACATTTCAACAACAGATCCTGGGAAATCCATAGAGTGCCCGCGCTCTAAAACATCTTGTTCTGTTAAGTGATTTTGAACCATAAATAATGCCATATCACCGACAACTTTAGATGATGGCGTTACTTTAACAATATCGCCAAACATGTCATTCACACGGCGGTACATTACTTTCACTTCATCGAAGCGATCTCCTAAGCCAACCGCTTTCGCTTGTTGTTGTAGATTACTATACTGCCCGCCTGGCATTTCGTGCATATATACCTCTGTATGGGGTGCATTCATACCACTTTCAAACGGTGCGTAGTATTTACGTACATCTTCCCAGTAATGAGATAATTTTTCTAATGAATCTATATTAACGTCTGGCTGTCTTTCGTTTCCACCTAATGCATAGTATAGCGTGTTCGCACTTGGTTGTGACGTTTGACCAGCCATAGAACTTACTGCTACATCGACAATGTCAACACCTGCTTCAATTGCCTTCGTATACGTTAATATACCATTTCCACTCGTATCGTGTGTATGCAGGTGAATCGGAATCGATACCGTCTCTTTTAATGCAGAAACTAAATCATATGCCGCATTAGGTTTTAATAAGCCCGCCATATCTTTAATTCCTAATATATGCGCTCCTGATGCTTCTAACTCTTTTGCTAAGTTTTTATAGTAATTTAAATCATATTTACTACGTAACGGATCATGAATATCTCCTGTATAGCACATTGTTGCTTCTGCAATTTTGCCAGTATCTCGCACAGCATCAATCGCAACTCTCATACCTTCTACCCAGTTTAAGCTATCAAAAATACGGAACACATCAATTCCAGCTTGAGCAGAACATTCCACAAATTTTTGAATTAAATTATCTGGATAGTTTTTGTAACCAACTGCGTTTGAAGAACGAAGTAACATTTGGAATAAAACGTTTGGCATTTTTTCACGAAGATCTAGTAATCGTTCCCATGGATCTTCCTTTAAGAAACGATATGCAACATCAAACGTTGCACCGCCCCACATTTCCGCTGAGAATAGGTTCGGTAACATTCTCGCTGTCGGCTCTGCAATTTGATGTAAATCTTTTGTACGAATACGCGTCGCAAGTAATGACTGATGCGCATCACGGAATGTTGTATCTGTTAAAAGTACACGGTTTTGATCTTGTACCCACTTTACTAATCCCTCTGCTCCACGCTCATCCAAAATTTGTTTCGTTCCATTTTGGATTGGCTCAGAATGTAATACATCCGGTATACGAGCATCCGGGAAGATTGGTTTCTCTTTTTTCCCTACTCCTGGGAAGCCATTTACTGTTACTGTCCCAATGTAATTTAACATTTTCGTTCCACGGTCTTTACGTTTAGGGAACAAGAATAGTTCAGGTGACGCATCAATAAATGAAGTGTCATATTCTCCTGATAAGAAGTTCTTATGTTTTACTACATTCTCTAGGAATGGAATATTTGTTTTAATACCACGAATACGGAATTCTTTTAAGTTACGTTCCATTTTCGCAGCAGCTTGTTCAAAAGTAAGTGCCCATGTTGTAACTTTTACAAGTAAAGAATCATAGTACGGTGTAATAACAGCACCTTGGAAACTATTACCTGTATCAAGACGAACACCGAAACCACCACCTGATCGGTATGCCATAATTTTCCCTGTATCCGGCATGAAATTATTTAATGGGTCTTCAGTCGTTACACGAGATTGTATTGCAAATCCATGTACAACTACTTCCGCTTGCTTCGGAACACCTACCATTTTACTATGTAATGCATGTCCATCAGCTATTAAAATTTGCGATTGAACGATATCCACTCCTGTAATCATTTCTGTAATCGTATGTTCAACTTGAACACGTGGATTTACTTCTATGAAGTAAAACTCATCACCTTTTACAAGAAATTCTACTGTTCCTGCGTTTAAATAATTTACATTTTTCGTTAACTTAACAGCAGCATCACAAATACGCTGACGCAAATCATCTGAAAGTGACACACTAGGTGCAATCTCTACAACTTTTTGATGACGACGTTGTACAGAACAGTCTCGCTCATATAAATGAACAACATTGCCCTCTTCATCTGCTAAAATTTGAACTTCTATATGTTTAGGTTTTTCAACGAATTTTTCTACGTATACTTCATCATTACCAAAGGCTGCTTTTGCTTCTGACTTCGCTCGATTATACGACTCTCTTAATTCTTCACTAGTACGTACAATACGCATACCACGACCGCCACCGCCAAGGGAAGCTTTAATAATAATCGGGTAATCATACTTTTCAGCAAATTCTTTGACTTCTTCTATTGAATTTACTGGTCCATCACTACCAGGAATAACGGGAATTTGTGCTAGCTGCGCTTGTGTTCTTGCTTTCACTTTATCTCCAAACATATCTAAATGCTTACTCTTTGGACCGATAAAGATAATTCCTTCTTCTTCACAACGTTTTGCGAATTGAATATTTTCTGACAAGAAACCATATCCAGGGTGGATTGCATCTACATGATTACTTTTCGCAATCTCAATAATGCCCTCAATATCTAGATAAGCATCAATTGGCTTTTTCCCTTCCCCAACTAAATAGGACTCATCGGCTTTATAACGATGATAAGAACCACTATCCTCTTTAGAATAGATTGCAACTGTTTTTAATCCAAGTTCCGAACAAGCTCGAAACACACGAATTGCAATCTCTCCACGGTTAGCTACCAATACTTTTTGAATACGTTGCAGCTTTGTCATGATTTTCCCCCTCTACTTTCCTACCACTCTAGAGATAAAATATATACACACCATAAAGAGCGTGAAGTTCTTCACTTTCTACATTATATTATACTTAGAAAGCTTCACTTTATTTTTATCCATCATACCTTATTTTTTAACAAATGATAAGTTTTCTGATCAATTTGTTTCACAAAAATAGTATAGCATACCTCTTCCTTTTCTAACAACTTAATTGTATATCACATTAGTTTAAATGTGATATATTTTTTATTGTAAACACTAATTAATGTATCATATTTAATATTTTTAAAAAATAAAAAACACATCGTGCTCTAAAGCACAACGTGTTTTTTATTTTACAACAACAAGACGTGGTCCATCTTGTTCTATTTCTTTCATTTCCTCATTTTGCTGTTTCTCTTGTCGTTTTACATGACTAGCAATATTTAATAATATACCCATCGAGATTAGATTAGCCAATAAAGAACTACCACCATAACTAATAAACGGTAAAGGTACTCCTGTAAGCGGTATTAATCCAGACATACCACCAACATTAACAAAAGTTTGTATCCCAATTAAACTTGCAATTCCGATTGCAACTAAACTTCCAAATGGATCTTTACATTTTTGTGCCACTCTAAACGAACGAATAATAATAAGTAATAAACAGATTAAAATGATAGCTACTCCTATAAACCCGAGTTCTTCAGATATAATCGCCATAATAAAATCTGTTTGCGGCTCTGGTAAGTAGCCATACTTTTGTATACTGTTTCCTAATCCTCTACCATTTAACCCACCTGAAGCAATTCCAATAAAAGAATTAACTAATTGAAATCCATCATTTTGAGGATCACTAAACGGATCAAGAAAAACTGAAAATCGAGCTTTTTGGTATTTACTTAATTTATAGTTTCCGATAAAATACAATGCTGGAATCCACACGACAGATGTTAATAAAAATCTTTTTATCCACAAATTTACATTAACTCCTGAACAGAAGAACATAATTAGCACTGTTCCACCTATTAATATGTCAGTTCCCAAGTCATTTTGTAATAAAATTAATACCATCGATCCACCAACAACAAATAGAGGAGGTATTATTCCTTGGAAAAAAGGTGTTTGCCTCTCTTGTTTCTTAGCAAAAAAGGTTGCTAGCGTAATAATAACCGTTATTTTTACAAACTCAGCCGGTTGTATACCTAATATCCATCCTTTTGCACCATTGATTTCTTTACCGAAAAGGAATGCTGCTGTTAGTAAGGCAAGACTCCCGAACCCGATTGCTGCTAGAACTATTTGTTCTCTCCAAAATTTATAAGGGATTATAACGACAATCACTAGTATTACCGTTCCAATAGCAAGAGCAATTAATTGTTTTTTAAAAAAGTGATCTGCTGGCCAGTTATATTTCGACGAAATCGCGACAATGGAACTAGAACTATATACCATTATAACTCCCAAAACACATAAGATAACAAGAGGAAGTAATAATGAATAATCCATTGATTTCCATACTCTTTTCATTTCATTTCCTCTTTCTGTTTCAATTTAATTATTGTTGTATTCCATATGTACATTGATTCTTCCTGCTTTATTATACAAATAAAAAGCCCAAACTATTTCAGTTTGAGCCCCCCTATTTGAACCCGTTATTGTTGTTTGTTTGTAAATGCTTCATGAAGTGCAGATAACTCACGTTCAAGCTCTCCTAACATTGCTTTCCCTTGTTCTTCTGCAATAAGACCAAGGCGAACTGCAAAATCGACCTCGCGGGATAGTCCAAACATTTGTGTGTCTAACACTTCTTCATATAATGGACATTGCGGCATTGTAAGATTGTCCATTTGCACCTTAATAAGTCTTAAAATCTTCTCCGCATCCGCTTGTAGAAGGGCTAGTGCCTTTTCCTGATGATTTGATACTGTCTCAGACGCCAAATTGATTCCCTCCGTTTCCGTCCTACTCTCTCCTATCTATTAATATTAGCGATAGTTTTAGTAAATTGCAATAGAAACATTTTTTGTGACAACCGTGTCTAATGCTATTATACTGAAAAGTGGGAGTATAACACAAATGGGGGAACAACAATGAGCGAAATTTTATTTATTAATGGAAAAGTTCGTTTTCCAATCACTATCGATCCAACTGTTTGGATCTTTGATGATCGAAAAGTAGATTTGACAACTTACTTTGATGAAACAAGAGAAAACACATCAGAACTAGAAGCTTATTTGAAAAACACTTCAGAACATTGGGATCGTGAAATCCGTGATGGTGCTGCGTTTCCACCGATACAACAAAGTGTAAAAAAATATAAAAAAGAACAGCTAATTACAGGAACGTTCGGTATACCATTTCATCCATTTCTTGCAAACGCCGAAATTTCAGATGACGCTACGCAAGTCGAAATTGAAACAGTAGATCAAACAATAATACTTCCATTAGAAACTGTAGAAAATGCTATTCTTGGTTTTTCAAAAGAAGGAAAACCATTAAAAGAGGATGGACCTGTTCATCTATATTACAATGATGGATCTAATAGACAAAATCCAATCCGTAACATCCGTAAATTTACAATTATTTAAAATGTATACTTGGAAGAAAAAGGAGTGAGCCTCAGCTCACTCCTTTTATAATAAATCTGCTGCTAGTTGAGCTAAATTCGATCGCTCCCCTTTAACAAACTTTACATGACCACTAATACGTTGCTCTTTAAACTTCTCTACGACATATGTTAAGCCGTTATTATATTCATCCAAATACGGATGGTCAATTTGCTGAGGATCTCCCATTAATACGATTTTACTTTTTTCTCCTACTCTTGTTAGTATCGTTTTCACTTCATGCTTCGTTAAATTTTGTGCTTCGTCAATTATAATGAACTGATCCGGAATACTTCTCCCACGTATATAGGTGAGAGCTTCTACTTCAATCGAACCCATTCCAGCTAAAATAGCATCTAACTCTCCTGGCTTTTTCGTATTAAATAAATACTCTAGATTATCAAAAATCGGTTGCATCCACGGTCTTAACTTTTCTTCTTTTTCTCCTGGTAAATAACCGATATCTTTTCCGACTGGAACAATTGGCCTTGCAACGAGTAGTTTTTTATATAGTCCTAAATCTTCAGTTTGCATGAGCCCCGAAGCTAAAGCTAGTAATGTTTTTCCTGTACCAGCTTTCCCTGTTAACGTTACTAGCGGAATATCTTCACGAAGCAACAATTCTAATCCCATAATTTGCTGCACATTCCGTGGTCGTATCCCCCATACTTGTTCATTGTGAAAAATAAGTTTCTTTACCTTCTTACCTAAGTGATCCACAATACCAAGTGCTGAACTGGATCCGCCTAATGCATCTTTCATTACTACAAATTGATTTGGATAAAATGGATGATTTGCAATTTCGGATAAAGGCAATTCACCTTTTTCATAAAAGTAATCCAATTGCTCTTTTGATATATACCCTTCTAAAAATCCTGAATATATATTATCTACTTCAATTACACGATCACTTAAATAATCTTCCGCCTTCAAACCAATTGCATCAGCTTTTACCCTTACAAGCACGTCTTTACTTACTAAAATAACAGACTTCCCGTCCTCTTTTTCTTGCTCTTCTAAAGATAGATTTTTTGCTACAGCTAAAATTCGATTATCATTTGTTTTTTCTACAAAAATATCTTGTAGTTGAACAAATGAACGATGATTTAACTCAATACGAAATGTACCGCCGTTTTCTAGCGAAATACTTTCATGCAGCTTTCCTATTTCACGAAATTTGTCTATTAACTTAGACACATAACGAGCGTTTCGTCCTACTTCATCCATATAACGTTTTTTCGAATCAACCTCTTCTAATACAACTGCTGGAATCACTACTTCATTGGTTTCAAATGAAAAAATAGATAAAGGATCCTGCAAAAGTACATTCGTATCTAACACATAAATTTTATCCAACCTGTTACCCCCTGACTCCACTTTTAAATTTGTAGAACAAGGGTTTCATCCATAAAATATGGACGAACCATTGTTATAATTATATGTACCGTATAAACGAGGTAGAATCGAAATCCATAGCCATTAAACCTTTTATTTATTTTTTATTCATTTCTATTCAATATATTACTTTTAATTATAATTATTAACATAAAATCACAATAACTGATTACAAAAGTTAATAACTGAATTTCTTATTTATCACATTTTTAATTCTTTTATTCCTACTAACACTTGGTTATCCAACTTCTTCGCTGCGCGAATATCATATGTTTTTTCATACGTTGGTTCAGTTGCAAGTTTCGCTCCATAAAACATAACATCACGCACTTCTTGTACATTTACTTCTATTACAGTTAATTTTAGAGGAATGCCTTCCATTCTATCAGTCAAAATTTCACCTGCACCACTTATGGAAAATACGGATTCATTCGCCATTATAGTCAATACCACCCCAGTACTATGCCGTATATTTTCCACAATACGCGAACGCTGATCTACTGCAAATCGAATACTAGTTTCACTCACTGCATACACCCAAGAAATAGCACTTACGTTAGGAACTTGTTTTTCGAAGTCTGTTGTTGCTATCATAACAATACATTCTTTACGTAACGTTTGTACTAAATCATCTGTTAATGTAGGCTCTACTACATTCGCCATATTTCCACCTCCAAATATACTTAATATATCCTTATCATAACTTATTTTTCGAATTGCGAAAATATTATTTTTTCCCACTATTATTCAAAAACATTATACTTCCATGATATACTTATACTGATAGAATTCGTATTGAGGTGACGAAATGAGAGTCAAATGTATGATTTGTGATAAAAAAGATATGTTAGATGATGAAAATCCTATGGCAAAAAAACTGCGTAACCGCCCTATTCATACATATATGTGCATGGAATGTTCGGAACGAATTGCAGAACGTACGATGGAACGTCATGCAAGTGGTAATTTCCGATTATATCGTGATAAAAAAGTCGAAGACGATTGGTAAAATATAAATAAGTCCTTAATCATATAGATAAGGACTTATTTATATTTTTCAGGTTCACGATTCATTTGATCCAAAAAGCAATCAATAGCTTCTAATGGAAACCTGGCAGATTTTTTTTCTCCATTCATTTCATATGTAATTAAATACATTTCTTCGTTCTTTTTAACTTCCACATCCGTTAATTTATGTTCTTCATATATCATATTTTGAAATAACAAATACGTTTCTTTTGCAGCACGATCATCTGGACGTGCTTCGGCAACTGTTTTAATTGTTAACCAATTATATAGTGCATCTTGTACTGAACGCATAAAAATCCGCCCCCTTACCCTGCTTTTTGTTGTCTTGCTTGACGTAAACGCAACCTATAAATCCCAAGTACAATCGCCGCTACAACAAGCCCCTCTCCAACAGGTAAAAAAACTGCAAAGAAAGTTAAAACTGTACACCCAATCGCTAACGATATATATATCACTATATTTTTTATTATTGATAGTTTTCTTGCAAAACCTAAATTATACACAAGTGCGCTTAATATAATAATGGTGCCATATAGTAACCACATCCCTAGTTCTGGATTTTCATCAACTTTACATAATTTCGCAAAAAACGACATTCTTTCTAACATCATTCATCCCCCTTTCTCACAAAAAACAAATTTTATTTATGTACTTAATACAAGAGTAACCTGCAAAAAAAATACTGTCCACAAAAAAAGAGTAAATATTCCAAAAATAAATAAAATAAAAAAACAGCTACCCCTCAAAGGTAGCTGTTCTATTATTTTACGCTTCTACAGATTTCTTTTTCTTAGCAGCTCTTTCACGCTCACTCTTATCAAGAATCTTTTTACGTAAACGAATTGATTCTGGAGTTACTTCACAGAACTCATCATCGTTTAAGTACTCTAATGACTCTTCTAAAGTCATTAAGCGTGGTTTTTTCATTGTTGAAGTTTGATCTTTCGTTGCAGAACGAATGTTAGTTTGTTGTTTCATTTTCACAACGTTAACTGTTAAGTCGTTCTCACGAGTGTGTTCTCCGACAATCATACCAGCATATACTTCTGTACCTGGTTCAACGAAGATTACACCACGGTCTTCAACTTGCATAATACCGTATTGTGATGCTTTTCCTGTTTCAAGTGAAACTAGAACACCTTGGCGACGTCCACCAACTTGTCCAGCGTGTACTGGTTGGTAGCAATCGAATGTATGGTTTAAAATACCGTAACCACGAGTTAATGTTAAGAATTCTGTTGTGTAACCAATTAAACCACGTGCTGGAACCATGAAAGTAAGGCGAACTTGACCGTTTCCGTTATTCACCATATCTAACATTTCACCTTTACGTGCACCCATAGATTCCATAATAGAACCAGTGTATTCTTCAGGTACATCGATTTGCACGCGCTCTACAGGCTCACATCTTACGCCATCAACTTCTTTAATAATTACTTCAGGCTTAGATACTTGTAGCTCATAACCTTCACGACGCATGTTTTCAATTAGGATAGATAAATGTAATTCCCCACGTCCAGATACGATCCACGCATCAGGAGAATCTGTATTATCTACACGTAAACTTACATCTGTTTCTAATTGTGAACGAAGACGCTCTTCAATTTTACGAGATGTAATGAATTTACCTTCACGACCTGCAAATGGGCTGTTATTTACAAGGAATGTCATTTGTAGTGTTGGCTCATCGATACGTAATAATGGTAAAGCCTCTTCATGCTCAACCGGACATACTGTTTCACCTACGTTAATGTCTTCCATACCTGAAACAGCTACTAAATCTCCAGCTTTTGCTTCTTCAATTTCTTGACGTTTTAATCCAATGTAACCAAATAATTTCGTTACACGGAATTGTTTTACAGTTCCGTCAACTTTCATTAATGCAACTTGTTGTCCTACTTTCATTGTACCACGGAATACGCGTCCAACCCCGATACGACCAACATAGTCATTGTAATCAAGAAGTGCTACTTGGAATTGAAGTGGCTCTTCGCTGTTATCAACTGGTGCTGGAATATGTTCAATAATTGTGTCAAACAATGATTTCATATTTTCTTCTTGATTTGCTGGGTTTGAATCTAAGCTTGCTGTTCCGTTCATTGCTGATGCAAATACAACTGGGAACTCTAATTGATCTTCGTTTGCACCAAGTTCGATGAATAAGTCAACTACTTCATCAACTACTTCATCAGGGCGAGCGAAGTCACGGTCAATTTTGTTTACAACAACGATTGGAGTTAAGTTTTGCTCAAGAGCTTTCTTTAAAACAAATCGTGTTTGTGGCATACAACCTTCATATGCATCAACAACAAGTAGAACACCATCAACCATTTTCATGATACGTTCTACTTCTCCACCGAAGTCAGCGTGACCAGGTGTATCTAAAATGTTAATTCTTTTATCTTCATAGTGAATCGCAGTATTCTTAGCTAAAATTGTAATACCACGTTCTCTTTCTAGATCGTTTGAGTCCATTGCGCGTTCTTCAATATGTTCATTCGCACGGAACGTCCCCGCTTGACGTAATAACTGGTCAACAAGTGTTGTTTTACCATGGTCAACGTGGGCAATAATTGCTATATTTCGTAAATCTTGTCGTTTTTTCAACATGTCCAACTCCTAATGTCTTTTTAATCCTTCTCTATTATAAGAGCGAAGGGGGTACAATGGCAATCAAAATAAAATCTAGAATGAAAATATAGTTGTATTCTTACTTTTGTGAAAGTAAAATGAGATTGGAGGGTGAAGAAATGGAACACATTCAATATCGCTTTTTATTAACTGCAATTATCGGTGTTATTTTCTTAATCGGTATCGGCATTATGGTTGCTGAAAATAGCCCCATCGGTGTTATTATTTGCATTATCGGCACATTTGTTACAGTTGGATACGGTTTTGTAACAAAAAGAAAAATGCGTAAATCGCAATAACGTCAAAAAGTAAGAAGCGTGTATATAGCCTCTTACTTTTTTTGTTATTCCGCTATAAATCGTAACACTTCTTCATACACCCCTGGTTTTGCAACTAATACGCTGCTCTTCTCTACGATCGAAAGCTGGGCTCCAGAAAATGTTGTAACCTTTCCTCCAACTTCCTCTACAATTATCTGTCCCCCACCAAAATCCCATGGTGATAGTCTTGGCGTTACATATGCATCTATTCTTCCTGTTGCAACATATACCATCTCTAACGCTGCACAGCCATATGATCTCGTGCCTCTTGCTCGCTTAACAAGTGCCATCATACTTTCCTTATTCAGCAATGGATTATCGGTAAGCCATATCGCATTTAAAGCTACAACACCTTGCTCTACAGTCCCTTTTTCCAATAAAGGTATTGGTACTTCATTACAAAACGCTCCAGCTCCCTTTACCGCATGGTATAATTCATCGTGAACTGGATCATAAATGAGTCCAACCTTTCCGATACCGTTCTCATAAATTCCAATTGAAATTGCGAAATTTCTTTTTTGGTGAACAAAGTTCATCGTGCCATCAATTGGATCAATTAACCAAACAACCCCATCAGAAGAAGTTACCTCATCTCCATAACCTTCTTCTCCTAAAATATTATGATTCGGGAATGTTTCTTTAATTTTCCCAATTAAAAACTGTTCTATTTCTCGGTCCATATTTGTTACTAAATCAGCTGCATTGGATTTCGTTTCTATAATAAGTGCTTTTTCCATTGATGCGATTAAAAACTCTCCTGCATCTAGAATCCACTGTTTGGCGTGTGCATCGATGTCTTTCCATACTTCTTGCATGTTTAAACACTCCGATCTATACTGTTCACAGAAAAAACGAACCCCTTTATAAGGTTCGCACCAACTAATTTTTTATACATATACTATTATTACGCTTCTAAACGAATCATTTCAAGTCTTAACACTTCTAACTTTTGTACACACTCTTCTTTTTTCAGTTTATCATTTTCCATCATCGCATCATATAAAGTTGCTAATTCATAATCTAGCTCCAAACGTAGCACCGGTATTCTCTTTTCAGCATCTGTTCTCTTTAACGCATTAATCACCTGTCTCATATTATTTGCCTCCTCCCAATATTCGTCTGCCCTCGGACTAGAATTAATTAAATTTTCTGATTTTTTGTTTTATACTATACTATGTTGGATAAATCATCTATGCAACAAAATTATATTTTTTTATTTAAATTTTTTTGTGCTGTTTTTTTTATGAATAGTACAAGCTATGCTAAAATAAAAGCAAAATAGGAGTTGGAGGAACAATCATGACACTACAAACATTCAAGTCAACTGATTTTGAGGTATTTACAGTTGATGGTCTCGAAGAACGAATGAGTGCAATTAAAACGAACATTCATCCTAAACTGGAAGCTTTAGGGGAACAGTTTGCAACGTATTTATCCAAACAAACTGATGAGAACTTTTTTTATCATGTAGCAAAACATGCACGTCGCAAAGTCAATCCACCAAACGATACTTGGGTTGCTTTTTCAACAAATAAACGCGGATATAAAATGCTACCACATTTCCAAATTGGATTATGGGGTACTCATGCCTTCATATACTTTGGTTTAATCTATGAGTGTCCACAAAAAGTGGAGACGGCTCACGCCTTCTTAGAACATTTAAATGATTTAAAAACAAATATTCCAAATGACTTCGTTTGGTCCATTGACCATACTAAACCAAGTGTAAAATTACATAGAACACTTGAAACAGAAGACTTACAAAAGATGATTGAACGTCTAGCTACTGTGAAAAAAGCAGAATTATTAGTTGGTATTCATATATCACCAGAGGAGTTTTCAGCAATGACCAACGAACAATTCCTTGCTAAGATTGAATCTACGATGCAATCACTCCTTCCTTTATATGCACTTTGTAATCGATAGTAGAAAACGGACAATTTATATTGTCCGTTTTTAGTTGTTATCACATTATATCACTTCAGTTTTCATTTTTCAAAATATTTTTTACATTTTCACAAGCTTTTGTTCTTCAGTTTCTTTTGCCCTTTGAATCGCACGATATATAGAATATCCACTTACTTCTTGAAACTCTTTATCAATTTTCTTCTCTTCTGCTTTAGATGGAACAATCTCTTTAAAACGACGATATAATCCCATTAATTCTTCTCTTATAATTCCTTTTTCGTATACTTTCTCAATTGCTTCATAAAACTTCACAATTGCAATCATTTCCTCATTTGACCAATCATAATCTAACGGATATTGATATTCCATTTTGCACCTCATTTATCATTTCTTCTTATTTCAGTACGCTATCTTAAAGAGATTTTCTTCTTCACTATAGCCACTTTGCATTATACACTATTTATTCATTGTGATGGAATTGTCTTCCTCTATAAGTTAATTGGAAGTAACTATTTAACATACTCACTGTAAAAATATTTTTTTCTATACATCTATAATTATTGGTGATATAATGCTTTTGTTTTATAGAAAATAAAGTGAACCTACCATCTCAAAAACAATTTTGTGATCGGCAGAAAAACAAGTCTTATTCTAAAAAACACTTAACTTTTTTAGAACAGATTATATAAAACAAACTCTAATAAATATTAAGAAAAAGAAGGGGTGTATAGATTGTCCCAATACGAAACACCATTGTTTACCGCTTTAGTTGAGCACAGTAAGCGAAATCCAATCCAATTCCATATTCCTGGTCATAAAAAAGGACAGGGCATGGATCCTACATTTCGCGAATTTATTGGGCATAACGCATTAGCAATTGATTTAATTAATATTGCGCCGCTCGATGATTTACATCATCCAAAAGGTATGATTAAAGAAGCACAAGATTTAGCAGCCTCTGCATTCGGTGCAGATCATACTTTCTTTTCTATTCAAGGTACAAGTGGCGCAATAATGACAATGGTGATGAGCGTTTGCGGTCCTGGTGACAAAATCCTAGTACCACGAAACGTGCATAAATCAGTAATGTCAGCTATTATTTTCTCAGGTGCAAAACCGATTTTCATGCATCCTGAAATCGATCCAAAACTTGGTATTTCACATGGAATTACAATTCAATCTGTCAAAAAGGCACTTGAAGAGCACTCTGATGCGAAAGGCTTACTTGTTATTAATCCAACATACTTTGGATTTGCTGCAGACTTAGAACAGATTGTACAATTAGCACATTCTTACGATATCCCTGTACTCGTTGATGAGGCCCATGGTGTTCATATTCATTTTCACGATGAATTGCCGATGTCAGCCATGCAAGCTGGAGCAGATATGGCAGCAACAAGTGTTCACAAACTAGGTGGATCTTTAACGCAAAGTTCCATTCTTAATGTGAAGGAAGGCCTTGTGAACGTAAAACATGTTCAATCTATTATTAGCATGCTTACGACTACATCAACTTCTTACATCTTGTTAGCGTCCCTAGATGCTGCTAGAAAACGTCTTGCTACAGAAGGAACAGCACTCATAGAACAAACAATACAATTAGCGGAACAAGTTCGTGATGCTATAAATGCTATTGAGCATCTTTACTGTCCTGGGAAAGAAATGCTAGGTACAGACGCTACTTTTAACTATGATCCTACAAAGATAATTGTATCTGTAAAAGATTTAGGTATTACAGGCCATCAGGCTGAAGTATGGCTTAGAGAGCAATATAACATTGAAGTAGAACTCTCAGATTTATACAACATACTATGTCTTGTCACTTTCGGAGATACAGAAAGTGAGACAAATACACTTATTGCAGCATTACAAGATTTAGCAGCGACATTTAGAAATCAAGCCGATAAAGGTGTTCAAATACAAGTAGAAATTCCAGAAATACCAGTGCTAGCACTTTCTCCTCGAGATGCTTTTTATTCGGAAACAGAAGTCATTCCATTTGAAAATGCTGCAGGTCGTATTATAGCTGATTTCGTTATGGTTTATCCGCCAGGGATTCCAATCTTTACTCCGGGGGAAATTATTACACAAGATAACTTAGAGTATATTCGTAAAAACTTAGAAGCGGGTTTACCTGTACAAGGCCCTGAAGATATGACATTACAAACATTACGTGTGATTAAAGAGTACAAGCCTATCAGTTGATAGGCTTTTCTTTCACCCTTTTCCTCTTTTCTCATACGATATGAAGTAATGTAACGTATAGGTGGGGATACTATTATGATTGTAATAGGCCGTTCTATTGTACATCCTTATATCACAAATGAATATGAGCCATTTGCAGCTGAGAAACAACAAATCTTATCGATAATGGCAGGAAATCAAGAAATTTATTCCTTCCGAACATCTGATGAACTCAGCTTTGATCTAAATTTGCGAGTTAATATTATTACTTCCGCATTAGAACTTTTTCAAAGTGGATTTCAGTTTCGCACATTTCAACAGTCCTTTTGCAACCCCCAGTATTGGAAAAGAACGTCTCTTGGGGGATTCGAGCTCCTTCCAAACATACCCCCTTCCATTGCCATACAAGATATTTTCAAAAACGGAAAACTATATGGAACTGAATGTGCTACCGCTATGATTATTATTTTTTACAAAGCTTTACTATCCTTGTATGAGGAAGACACTTTCAACCGTCTCTTTGCAAACCTTTTACTTTATACGTGGGACTACGATCAAGATTTAAAGCTCATAACAAAAACGGGTGGCGATCTTGTTCCCGGTGACCTCGTTTATTTTAAAAATCCACAAGTGAATCCAGCTACAATCGAGTGGCAAGGAGAAAATACAATCTATCTAGGAAATTTCTTTTTTTACGGACATGGCGTAGGTGTAAAAACCAAAGAGGAAATTATATACTCATTAAATGAACGACGGGTCCCTTACGCTTTTATTTCGGCTTTCTTGACCGATACTATTACCCGTATTGATAGCCGTCTCATGAGCCACTACGCTTCTCCTAGCGTTCCACAGACATCGATAGGATTTATTCCGATTAGAGATGATGCAATCGTTGCAACAGTTGGCCATACAACTACAATTTATTAAAAAAACGCCTACATATACATATGTAGGCGTTTTTTCTTATTTAAGCTTTTGTATGTTCTTTATGGTCACATTCGCAATGAGATCCACATTTCCCGTATAGTACTGTTGATTTTTCATCTTCAAAATGTCCAATTGTTCCTTCACATACTTGGCATACGATTGTTCCCATTTTTTAATTCCCCCTGAATTTTAATAATCATCTACTTATTTATAATTAAGCTTTCGCCTTGTCTTTATTAGCACAGTCACAATTTGTTCCACATTTTCCGTAAAGTACTGTCGTTTTTTCATCTTCAAAATGTCCGATTGTTCCTTCACATACTTGGCATACGATTGTTCCCATTTTTCATTTCCCCCTAAGTTTATGGTCCTAAAAACTTTTAGCTGTCCATTTCCTATCAATTATTGGGCTTTTGTATGCTCTGTGTGCTCACATCCGCAAGATCCACATTTCCCGTAAAGTACCGTTACTTTCTCATCCTCGAAGTGTGCAATTGTACCTTCACAATCTTGACATACGATCGTTCCCATTTTTCATTTCCCCCTAAGTTTATAATTCCAAAAACTTTTGTAACCGCTTAACTTTCTGTCTTTATTTTAATATGTTATACTTTTTACGTCAATAGGTTTTTAGTATAACACATTAAATATTTTCAATTTAAATTAGTATGCGTTATTCAAACAAAAAAACAGCCATATTTATACGTACGACTGTTTTACATTAATTATTCTTCATATTCCGCATGCAAAGAAGTAGATGGGACTAAAAATTTAAAAAACTGAGCTAACTCTGCTGCTTCCTCTTCTGATCCTAATTTAAAAACTTCCTGTATATGTTGCACATTTTCTACATCATCTCGTCCAAGTAAGGTAGACCTTCCTGTTTGCATGCAAACAATGAGCGGCTTTCCAAAAAACATATTTGTATAAATAACACCAAAATCATAACGAGTATCATATGTCATAAACCCCAAAAATCGTACCTTCACACTTTCATGCTCATCATACAATTTTTCAAACATCGGTTTCCACCTTTCTACATCACCTTTCATTAGTATATTAAACAAAAAAAGGAATACTCCTTTTAATTGTCAAAAAATTCAGTAGGATGTAAAATGATAGTATTCTACTAAGTTAGGGGGAACTTATATGCAACATGCCTTTATTACGCTTGTACCTAAATCTAATCAACAATCTGTTTCAATAGATGATATAAAACAACTTTTTCAGTACTATAAAACAGTTACTTCCAAAACTGGTGTCCAAATTAATTACGCTTATACAAATACCGCTTTTCCTTATGAAATTTTAGATACATCAGCAACAACATTAAAACTACAATCTACTCACGATCGATATGACTCCATTTATGTTGGTGTTGGTATAGAAAAGGAACAATCTTTTATTCAGATTTCTTTACCACCTAATGCAACATTCGGTGATAAAGGAAAAGCAAATGAGTTTTGCCGTTTTCTAGCGAAGAAATTAGAAGGAGAGTTACAATTATTTAATGGAAGAACAATGTATTTCTATAAACGTTAATTTAAAGAATAGAAAATATGATTAAGAAAAGTATGCAATTTGAACACGTAAGGAATAAAGCCTGCTTTCTGATGTGCAATACAAAATATGCAATCACATATGCTAAATAAAGGAATACAAAAAATAGAATAACTTTGTAATGCAACTTATCACCATTTGACAATGATAATACAACAGAAAAACCACTCCATAATAAAAAATGATAAAATATAACATGTAATATTCTCATGGAATCTTCTCCTTTGACATGCTCTATTTTATTAATATATGGAATTATGTTTGAATCAATTACATATTATACGAAAGCATATATACAGCTTTTGAATTCATATATGTTTTACCGATTCATTTAAAGTATTATATATTCATTCGACAAGTACATATAAAGACCTTGCAAGCCATTTTATTAAAATAAAAAATAGCCCATCTCTTTAAATAAGAGATGGGCTATTTTCATTACTTAAATTATTTTACAATGTGAATTGGCATTCCAAGAGCAACTTCAGCTGCTTCCATTGTGATTTCACCTAATGTTGGGTGAGCATGGATTGTTTGAGCGATATCTTCTGCAGTCATTCCTGCTTCGATAGCTAAACCAATCTCAGAGATAATATCAGAAGCGCCTGCACCTGCAACTTGAGCACCTACAAGAAGACCATCTTCTTTACGTGTTACAAGTTGTAGGAAACCGTCAGTGCTGTTTAATGATAACGCACGACCGTTAGCAGCGAATGGGAACTTAGATACAGCTACTGTCATTCCTGCTTCTTCAGCTTGTTTCTTAGTGTAACCAACAGATGCTAATTCTGGATCAGTGAAGCATACTGCAGGAATTCCGATGTAATCGATTGCTGATGCATGGCCACTAATTGCTTCAACAGCTACTTTACCTTCGTAAGAAGCTTTGTGAGCTAATGGTGGTCCAGGAACGATATCACCGATTGCATAGATGTTTGGTACGTTTGTACGACATTGCTCATCGATTTCGATGATGCCGCGGTCAGTCATTTTAACTCCAACTTGCTCAAGACCGATTTCTTGAGTGTTTGGACGACGACCTACAGTTACTAATACGTAATCTGCTTCTACAGTTTGGATTTCACCTTTAACTTCAAAGCTAACTTTTACGCCAGTTTCTGTTTCTTCAACGCCTTTAGCCATAGCTTTTGTATGGATATTTACGTTACCTTTCTTTTGAAGAGCACGTTTAACAACAGAGCTCATAGCTTTTTCGAAACCAGCTAAGATTTCGTCGCCAGCTTCTACTACAGTAACTTCTGTACCGAAGTTAGCATATGCAGTACCTAATTCCATACCGATGTAACCGCCGCCGATTACAACAAGTTTTTTAGGGATTTCAGGTAAGCTTAAAGCGCCTGTAGAGTTGATAACACGTTTAGAGTATTTGAATCCAGGAATTTCGATTGGTGTAGAACCAGTTGCAAGAACAGCATTTTTAAACGTGTAAGTTTGAGCTGCATCTTCAGTCATTACGCGTAATGTGTTAGCATCTACGAAGTAAGCTTCACCGCGAATGATTTCAACTTTGTTACCTTTAAGAAGGCCTTCAACACCGCCAGTTAATTTCTTAACTACGCCGTTTTTCCATTCTTGAACTTTTGTAAAGTCAACTTTTACGTTCTCTGCAGTGATACCCATGTCATCAGAATGCATTGCATTCTCATAACGATGACCTGCATTGATTAACGCTTTTGAAGGAATACATCCAACGTTTAAGCATACGCCACCAAGGTTAGCTTTTTCAATGATTGCTACCTTTTGACCTAATTGTGCTGCACGAATTGCCGCA
Source organism: Bacillus cereus group sp. TH152-1LC (assembly GCF_027710505.1). Lineage (NCBI taxonomy): Bacteria > Bacillati > Bacillota > Bacilli > Caryophanales > Bacillaceae > Bacillus > Bacillus cereus group sp. TH152-1LC. Next base: position 131,750 of record NZ_JAQFNK010000003.1, read on the forward strand.
ACGTATCCACCAGGACCTGCACCAACAACGACTGTATCTAATTCAATTGGGAAATCTCCTACTACCATTGTTATTACGCCTCCATTACTAATAATTGTGGGTCATTCAATAGACGTTTAATTTGGTTTAATGCTTTTTGAGCAGTTGCGCCGTCAATTAAACGATGGTCAAAGCTTAGAGATAATGCTAATACTGGAGCTGCAACGATTTCACCATTTTTCACAACTGGTTTTTCAGCGATACGGCCGATACCAAGGATTGCTACTTCTGGGTGGTTGATAACTGGAGTGAACCATTGTCCACCTGCAGAACCAATGTTTGTGATTGTGCAAGAAGCACCTTTCATTTCAGCCGGAGCTAAACGACCATCACGTGCTTTACCAGCAAGATCATTGATCTCGTTAGAAATAGTGAAGATAGACTTGCGATCTGTATCTTTAACAACTGGTACTAATAGACCTTTGTCTGTATCAGCTGCGATACCGATGTTGAAGTAATGTTTATGAACTACTTCTTGAGAAGCATCATCTAAAGAAGTGTTTAACATTGGGTATTCACGTAATGCAGATGTTAAAGCTTTAACAACGTATGGAAGGTAAGTTAATTTAATACCTTTGTCAGCTGCAACAGCTTTAAACTTCTTACGGTGAGCAACAAGCTCAGTTACATCAACTTCATCCATTAATGTTACGTGAGGAGCTGTATGCTTAGAGTTAACCATTGCTTTTGCAATCGCTTTACGGATACCACTCATTTTCTCACGAGTTTCTGGATATTCACCAGCTGGGATTGGTTGTGCTTTTGGTGCTTCTTCTTTCGCTGCTGCTGGAGTAGCTTCTACTGCTGCTGGAGCCTCAGTTGCTGCTACTGCTTGTCCACCATTTGCAAATGCATCGATGTCAGCTTTAACGATACGGCCGTTCTTACCAGAACCAGCTACTTTATGGATGTCTACGCCGTTTTCACGAGCATATTTACGAACAGACGGCATAGCGATTACGCGCTCATTTACTACTTCTGCAGTTGCTGCTGGAGTAGCTTCCGCTGCCGGAGCTTCTACTGCTGCTTCTTCAGCTTTTGGAGCTTCGTCATGATCGTCACCTTTAAATTTAAGGTTTTCGTATCCAGGAGCATCAAATTTAATTAATGTATCTCCTACAATTGCAACTGTTCCTTCTTCTACAAGTACTTCAAGTACTTTACCTTTAACAGGAGAAGGGATTTCTACTACTGCTTTATCATTTTGTACTTCAAGAAGTACATCGTCTTCGTTTACTTCATCGCCTGGTTTAATAAACCATTTTACGATTTCACCTTCGTGGATACCTTCACCGATATCTGGTAGTTTAAATTCAAATGCCACGGAATTCAGCCCCCTGATTCATTTCATTATTATGGAATATGTACAAAAGAAACCAGCATGTGCTGATTTCTTTTGCACATGAAAAGCTAAAAATTAGAAGTTCATTACTTTGTTAACAGCTTCAACAATATCTTTATGGTTTGGTAACCATACGCTCTCAGCTTGAGAGAATGGGAATACTGTATCAGCAGCTGCAACACGTACAACTGGAGCTTCTAAGTTTAAGATTGCACGGTCGTTAATTTCCGCTACAACGTTAGCTGCAATACCAGCTTGTTTTTGTGCTTCTTGAACTACAACTACGCGGCCTGTTTTTTCAACAGAAGCGATGATTGTTTCGATATCTAATGGTTGAACTGTACGTAAGTCAACAACCTCTAAAGAGATACCTTCTTTTTCAAGTTCTTCAGCAGCTTTTAATGCAGCGTGAACCATAGCACCGTAAGCGATAACAGATACATCTGTACCTTCACGTTTGATATCAGCTTTACCTAAATCAATTGTGTATTCGCCTTCTGGTACATCTTGACGGAATGAACGGTACAATTTCATATGCTCTAAGTAAATAACTGGATCGTTGTCACGAATCGCAGAGATTAAAAGACCTTTTGCATCGTATGGAGTAGATGGAATAACAACTTTTAGACCAGGTTGTTGAGCCACTAATCCTTCTAAGCTATCAGCATGTAGTTCAGGAGTATGAACACCGCCACCGAATGGAGAACGAACTGTTACTGGAGCAGTCCAACGTCCACCAGAACGGTAACGCATACGAGCTAATTGACCAGAAATTGAATCCATTACTTCAAAAACGAAACCGAAGAATTGGATTTCTGGAACTGGACGGAAACCTTCTAATGCAAGTCCAACTGCAAGTCCACCAATACCAGACTCTGCAAGTGGAGTATCCATTACACGATCTTCACCGAATTCAGCTTGTAAACCTTCAGTAGCACGGAATACACCGCCGTTTACACCAACGTCTTCACCAAACACAAGTACGTTAGGGTCATTTTTCATTTCAACGCGTAAAGCATCAGTGATTGCTTGAATCATTGTCATTTGAGCCATGGCTTACTTCGACTCCTTTTCTTTGTAAATTTCATATTGTTCAGCTAAGTTGTAAGGCATTTTTTCGTACATGATTTCCATTAAATCAGTAACTTTTTGTTTTGGAGCTTGGTCAGCCTTAGCAATTGCTTGTTTGATATCTTCTTTTGCTTCTTCGATTACTTTCTCTTCAACTTCTTGAGACCATAGGCCTTTGTTTTCTAAGAATGTACGGAAGCGTACGATTGGATCTTTTTGTTCCCATTCGTTCTCGATATCTTTTGTACGGTAACGAGTTGGGTCATCACCAGCCATTGTATGTGGACCGTAACGGAATGTTAAAGTCTCGATTAAAGTAGGGCCTTCGCCGTTTACTGCACGCTCACGAGCGAAAGCAGTTGCTGCGTATACAGCTAATGGATCCATACCGTCTACTTGAATTCCGTAAATACCTGCTGCTACTGCTTTTTGTGCTACAGTTTTAGCTGCAGATTGCTTTTCTACTGGAGTAGAGATTGCATAACGGTTGTTTTGTACAACGAAGATTGCTGGAGCTTTGAATGCACCCGCAAAGTTCATACCTTCGTAGAAGTCACCTTGTGAAGCACCACCGTCACCAGTGTAAGTAATTGCAACAGATTTTTTACCACGTAGTTTCATACCTAACGCAACACCAGCAGTTTGGATGATTTGCGCACCGATAATGATTTGTGGAGCAAGTGCATTTACATTCTCAGGCATTTGGTTACCCATGAAATGTCCACGAGAGAATAAGAATGCTTGGTATAATGGTAAACCGTGCCATACTAATTGTGGCACATCACGATATCCTGGTAAGATGAAATCTTCTGCTTCAAGTGCGAAATGACTTGCTAATTGAGAAGCCTCTTGTCCAGCTGTTGGTGCGTAGAAACCTAAACGTCCTTGACGGTTTAAAGAAATAGAACGTTGATCTAGTACGCGAGTATACACCATACGGCGCATTAATTCTTTTAATTGATCATCAGATAATTCAGGCATAGCTGCTTCATTCACAACTTCGCCTTTTTCATTTAAAATTTGTAATGTCTCAAATTGAGCTGCGATAGCTTTCATTTGCTCATCAACATTAAATAGGGTCTTTTTTGTTTTAGTACCCATTCCGTTCACCTCTTCCTCTCTTGAACCATATTCTGAAACGCTTTCACTATCTATTAGCTAGAATGAAAACGCAACAATGTAAACCAACAAATTTATCTGTCGGTTGAGAATAATTTTGTGTACCTAACAATCTGTACTAATGTTTTTTCAGAAACATATTAATACAATCTTGATCACGTTTTTTAGTTTACAACTATTCTAATTACGATGTCAATTACTTTGAATACGTTTTTTTATAAATAATCTGCAGGTTTCTTCTACACAAACGTGTTTTTATTTTTCACATCTGTATTAGTAAGCATTAACCTGCTGTTATATTATTCCCTTTTTAACTTGTTTTTTCTCTTAGAATAATATGTAAACGATTTAATTCTCTTTAGTTTTTCTCTCTTCTTAACAAAAATATACAAACTCTTCTTCCTTTTATAGGTAATTACCCATACATTTCTACTCTTCCCTCCATACATTATAGTAACCGCAATATTAGCGGGAAATGATAAAGGAGGTCATCTCATGTACGGATACTCATATTGCTATCCAACTTGTTCATATCCTTCCTACGGTTATGGAGATTCTTGTGGTGGGTCTGGACGCGGCTTCGCCTTAATCGTTGTGTTGTTTATTCTTTTAATTATCGTTGGTGCTGCTTGCATTCGCTAATGTAAAATGAAACAACTATGGAAAGAAACAGACGGCTTTGCCGTCTGTTTCTTTATTACATACATAAGTATTCTATAGTAAAACGCTTTCCAAAGCGCTTCCCTACTTGTCGATGACTTTTTTCATCTCCTTTGGTAGACTAAAGAAGAAAGGAGAGATTACATATGCTTACAATGAAAGATGTCATTCGCGAAGGAGATCCTATTTTGCGAAACGTTGCAGAAGAGGTATCAATGCCGGCGAACGAAGAAGATACAACTGCCCTTAAAGAAATGATTGAATTTGTAATCAATAGCCAAGATCCTGAAATGGCTGAAAAATATAGTTTACGCCCTGGAATCGGATTAGCTGCTCCGCAAATCGGTATTTCAAAGAAAATGATTGCGGTTCACGTAACAGATACGGACGGTACATTATATAGTCATGCATTATTCAACCCAAAAATCATTAGTCATTCTGTTGAACGTACATTTTTACAAAGTGGGGAAGGCTGTCTATCAGTAGACCGCGAAGTACCTGGTTATGTCCCTCGTTACACAAGAATTACAGTGAAAGCAACATCTATCAACGGCGAAGAAGTAAAATTACGTTTAAAAGGTTTACCAGCAATCGTATTTCAACATGAGATTGACCATTTAAATGGTGTCATGTTCTATGACCACATTAATAAAGAAAATCCATTTGCTGCTCCTGATGATTCAAAACCTCTAGAGCGATAATAAAAAAAGGCGGGAGTAAATCTTCCGCCTTTTTTTATATGAAATGGGTTCCATATTCACTTATAGCAATCCAGCCCATTTTAAGCCATGATATATGCCGTCTTCACTAACATCCTTTGTCACATGATTTGCAAGTTTTTTCAAGTCTTCATGACCGTTCCCCATCACAATACCTGTCCCAACTGCTTCAATCATTTCTAAATCATTTAAGCCATCTCCAAATGCATACACTTGTTCACGGTTAAATCCCAACTTTTCAATGAATTTCTCAATTCCTTTTGCCTTCGAACCACCATTTGGAATAATATCCATTGAATATGCATGCCAGCGAATAAAATGAAAGTCTGGATACTGATTAATAAACTTTTCCTCTTCATTCACTTCACAGAAAAGAAGCGTTTGATAAATATTACGTTTCTCATAGAAATCAGGTTCATATGTCGGATGCTCAAAATTTAAGCTTCCAAAACCTTCTTTCACATAATCATGGTATTCCACTGATGCTCTCATATCTTGATGATCAAGATATACAAGTGGATATCCTTCTTGTTTTGCAAATTGAGTAAACTTATGTAAGGCAGCTGGATGTAACGGGTTATTAAATACTACTTCATCTTCAAATACAACGTACTGTCCATTAAAGCTAACATAATTGTGTATATTGAGTTCCTCACGAATATCTTCAAACATAAATGGCGCACGTCCTGTCGCAATTGCTACATGCACACCTTTTTCTTGTAAATGTCTTACTGCATCTCGTGTAGATTGCGGAATCTTCTTATCATGATCTAATAATGTTCCATCAATATCAAAAAAGACAATTTTATCATTCATTTGTCAAAATCCTTTCTGTTACTCTATATTCCTATTTTGATTATCGCTTTTCAAATTCTAAAAAAAAGTATAACATATTAAACATCTGTGAAGAAAGCGTTCACTTTCTGACCTTTTTTATAAAACCTGCATATATATATTAGTAAAAAATGTGGATACTTGTTCGTATGAATTTTCTTTTCTATTCTTTCTCATACTATACCTATAACTAACGGCTACTAATCGTTACTATAGAATAACTTTCCCTGTATGAGAAAGGACAAGATTCAACATTCACTTTTGTCTTCTTTCTTATATCAGAGACGGAGTTTTCACTAGTAATATGCATGTTTAAAATAAGGAAAGGAAGGAGTAATCATGCTGAAGAAGCTGAAGAAAAAGCTCAAGCGTTATTTAAAAGATCTAGTCCGTAAAAAGACAATCGCTTAAATTGTGCCCATTTCGGGCTTTTTCTTCATTCTCATTCGAAAAAACATGAAAATCGTGACTGTTTGCTTTATAATAAGTAACAGATAATGCAAAACATAGACAAGGAGAGGTTTTCCAAATGATTTTTAAAGTATTTTATCAAGACAAAATAACTGAGGTTCCAGTACGTGAAAATACAAAAGTTTTATATTTAGAGGCTACGTCTGAAAAGGATGTTCGTAAGAAATTAAATAAGTTCGCATATAATATCGAGTTCGTTCAGTCTGTTACTGGTGCTCATCTTGAATATGAAAAAGAAAACGCTGATTTAACATTAGCGGAAATCGTATAGTCATATGAAATTTCTAAAGAATGATCAGGCTGCCGTTTTTGCTTTAGGTGGACTTGGTGAAATCGGTAAAAATACATATGCTGTTCAATTTCAAGATGAAATTATTATTATTGATGCTGGAATTAAATTTCCAGAAGACGAACTCCTCGGAATCGATTATGTAATACCAGATTACACTTATTTTGTGCGAAACGAAGATAAAATTAAAGGATTATTCATTACACATGGTCACGAAGATCATATCGGTGGAATTCCTTACTTATTACGTCAAGTAAACATCCCGATTTATGGCGGGAAATTAGCAATTGCGCTAATCAAAAACAAATTAGAAGAGCACGGATTACTTCGTAAAGCAAAACTTTATGAAATTCAAGAAGATGATGTTATTAAATTTAAAAAGACATCTGTTTCCTTCTTCCGTACAACTCACAGTATCCCAGATTCATACGGAGTTGTTGTGAAAACACCTCAAGGACAAGTTGTTCATACTGGCGATTTCAAATTTGATTTCACACCAGTCGGTGAACCAGCTGATTTAACAAAAATGGCTGAAATCGGAAAAGATGGTGTACTTTGTCTCTTATCTGACAGTACAAACAGTGAAGTTCCAAACTTTACAATGTCTGAGCGCCGTGTGGGTGATAGTATTCAAGATATTTTCCGCAAAGTAGAAGGGCGTATTATCTTCGCAACCTTTGCATCAAATATACATCGTCTACAACAAGTTGTTGAAGCGGCTGTTGAAAACAATCGTAAAGTTGCTGTGTTCGGTCGCAGTATGGAAGCAGCGATTGAAATCGGACAAAACCTCGGTTATATTCGCTGTCCGAAAGATACATTCATAGATACATCTCAACTAAACCGCCTACCGGCTAATAAAGTTGTTATTTTATGTACAGGTAGTCAAGGTGAACCAATGGCAGCACTTTCACGTATTGCTAATGGTACTCATCGTCAAATTCAAATCATTCCTGGCGACACAGTTGTGTTCTCTTCTTCACCAATCCCTGGTAACACAATTAGTGTAAGCCGTACAATTAACATGTTGTATCGTGCTGGTGCTGATGTAATCCACGGAAAACTGTCAAACATTCATACGAGTGGGCACGGTGGACAAGAAGAACAAAAACTAATGCTTCGTCTAATTAAACCGAAGTATTTCATGCCAATTCATGGTGAATATCGTATGCAACGTATGCATATGAAATTAGCAAATGATTGTGGTATTCCAGAAGAAAACTGTTTCATCATGGATAATGGAGATGTTCTTGCTCTTCGTTCAGATGAAGCAAGCGTAGCTGGTAAAATACCATCTGGATCTGTCTATATTGACGGAAATGGTATTGGAGATATCGGTAATATCGTATTACGCGATCGTCGTATTCTTTCTGAAGAAGGCCTTGTTATTGTAGTTGTAAGCATTGATATGAAAGAGTTTAAAGTTGCAGCAGGACCTGATATTATCTCACGTGGTTTCGTGTATATGCGCGAAAGTAGTGATTTAATTAATGATGCTCAAACATTAATTACAACTCATTTAGAAAAAGTAATGGAGCGCAAAACAACACAATGGTCTGAAATTAAAAATGAAATTACAGACACATTAGCACCATTCCTATATGAGAAAACGAAACGTCGCCCAATGATTTTACCAATCATTATGGAAATATAAGAAAAAGGACAATACCTTCATGGTATTGTCCTTTTCTCTTATCTTAAAAAGTGTTTAAAACGATCTACTTCATCGTCATGACCAATTACAATTAATATATCTCCCGCTTGAATATTTTCCGTAGCTCGAGGAGATACAATAACTTCTTTGCCACGTTTAATTGCTACAATATTCAATCCAAACTTCGCGCGAATATCTAATTCGATTAAAGAATGACCATCAATTTTTTTATTTGCAATAATCTCTACAATACTATGCTCATCCGAAAGCTCAAGATAGTCTAACACATTACTTGATGCAATATTATTAGCAATCCTTTTTCCCATATCACGCTCTGGGTGCACAATGTGGTCTGCTCCTATTTTACTTAGCACTTTTTCATGGTAATCATTTTGAGCTTTTACAGTAATATTTTTTACACCTAACTCTTTCAGAATTAATGTTGTTAAAATACTTGAATTCAAATTATCTCCAATAGCAACGACTACATGATCAAAATTACGAATACCAAGACTTTTTAATACCATCTCATCTGTTGAATCTGCGATTACAGCATGTGAAGCTATATTTGCAAACTCATTTATTTTATCCTCATCTGAATCAATTGCCATTACTTCCATACCTAATTGAGCGAGTTCTCGGCAAATACTTCCACCAAAACGTCCAAGCCCAATAACAGCAAATTCTTTCTCTTTTTCACCCACAGGAATTCCTCCAATAACATCGAATACTATGTGTTTTTATTGTAACATACTTTAGATTTGCTACAAAAACCTGTATATCATTCTTATTTTTGTTTTTGCATATAAAAATACTGTTGTAAATAAAATGCGATACTGAAAATTAACATACCAAATACAAATATATTTCCAAATGAACTAAATGTTTCAAAAACGAATAATAACGTTTCTTGTCCGAAGAAAGCAAATAATAGTTGTGTAAATGCGAATAACAATGCCAATATATAATGATGTTGATGGAATAAATAATGCGTTGCACCTAAAAATGCGATAAACGAAATGATGAAAATCCACCAATTTTCTAAAAATAATTGCCAATCAGTAAAGTGATATCCATTTACTAATATCGCAATAATTCCTATAACCGCCATCGTTGGCACACTCCAAAATAATGCTCGTCCTCTAAAGAAGAGAGTTCCTTTCACATCACCTTTTTCATGTGCAATGTATGTTAGGACTACCGTACTTATATACAAAACTGAAAGAATTGTTAAAACGATAATAAGCCAAAAATGCAATTGATAATACTCATGCTCTATGTTTGTCACGATAGCTGCTAACATACACGGGATTAACATTCCAGTCCAACCATCTACTTTTCTTTCATTCCAAAACACCGTGTTACCAATCCGTATTCCTAACAACATAAAAATAATGATACCTAGTACAAATAATGTCGTTTTATTCCCTACTAAACTTGTTGAGAAAGCAATCAATCCAATAAATAAAAAGAGTACAAACCCATTCATAATTTCTAATACAGGTGATAAATATCTCTTCACCCATTTATATGTTTCGTCATATTCATGTTTATCTACTAAACGGTAGGCATAAAAACTTATCCCAAAATACACCGCCGCAATAATAACATACGCATATAAGACGAAACACAACATTGCACTGCTAATTTGCACGTAATTCCCCACCCTTTTTTCTATGTTTCACATTGATTTTACACACTTTCTACACGAAATGTAAACATATATAAGCTAGTTAACTAATCATCTTCTCAATAAGCGATAATGAATAATGAGCAGCGGCTTAAAACCACTGCTCATTGCTTTATCCATTTGTATGCCGATGTATATCCAAAACAAATATGAAAGATGTTTTCGTCTTGGAACTAACAAGTACCCACTTTAAATTTTTGCAAATTTGGCGAACGAGTTTACTTTCTAGTTCCTTTCCATTTCACATATTGATCTAAAAATGCGATAGCTTTCTCAATAGCCTCTTCATCTGGTTTTAATTTTGCGTGGTGTAAACCATATTCTGAATTTACCCCAAGCCAAAACATAAATCCAGGAATCGCTTGAAGCATATAACCAAAATCTTCCCCTGTCATTGCCTCAGTACATGTAATTACATTCATATCAGTTTGTTCACTTACAAACTGCATAAACTCTCTCGTTAATACTTCATGGTTATATACTTGATGATACATCGCCCCGTAGTCAATGACCGCTTCACATTGAAAGGAAGCTTCTATCCCTGCAACAATTGCCTCAATCCTACTTTTAACACGACTCATTGATTCCACTGATAACGTTCGGATCGTTCCTTCTAACCGAGACTTTTCTGCTATGATATTTTGAACTGTACCACCTGTTATTTTTCCGATTGTAATTACTGCACTATCAAGAGGGTTCACATTACGACTAATAACGGATTGAAGTTGTGTAACAAGGTGACTTGCTGCAACAATCATATCATTTGCAGTATGCGGATAGGCTGCATGTCCACCTTTCCCCTTTAAATCAACATATAACTCTGATGTATTCGCAAATAATAGCCCCTCTTTTGTTGCAATTGTTCCTACAGCATATTCAGGTGCAATATGAAGACCAAGAATTATATTCGGCTTCCATTCTTTTAGCTCTTCACTCTCTAACATAGGAAGAGCCCCTCCTGGCCCTTCTTCAGCTGGTTGGAATAGAAACACAAGGTCATCATCTATTCGTTCTGTTACAGCTGCTGTTAGAAGTCCTAAACCAATTGTTGTATGCAAATCGTGTCCACATGCATGCATCATTCCCTCATGAGTAGAAGCAAACTCATATCCAGTTTCTTCGGTAATTGGTAAACCGTCTATATCTGCGCGATAACCGATAATTTTTTCTGGATTTTTTCCATTTACTTTAACAATGACACCCGTTTTCCATACTTTCACTTCCACATACTCATTCGAAAGCGTTCCTATGTAATCTAAAATATACTGTTGTGTTTTCCACTCTTTAAATCCAATTTCCGGTATTTTGTGTAGATCTCTACGTATTTGAATGAATTTGCTTACTGCCATTTTTGCACCTCTATCTATAAAAAGCGTAAGAGCCCGTTATGCTCTTACGCTTTTTTTGTTTTTATTTCTCTGGGTTTAATTGACGAAGCTCTTGTTTAATCTCAGTTTTTGCTTTTGTCTTCTCATCAATCTCTTTAATTACACGTGCTGGAGTACCTGCAACAACTGTATATGGAGGCACATCTTCTGTTACAACAGCGCCTGCTGCTACAACTGCACCTTTACCTACTGTAACGCCTTCTAACACAACTACGTTAGCACCAATTACAACATCATCTTCAACAATAACCGGTTTTGCTGACGGCGGCTCAATAACACCTGCAAGTACTGCACCCGCACCTACGTGACAGTTCTTACCAACCGTTGCACGTCCACCAAGTACCGCGTTCATGTCGATCATAGAACCTTCACCAATTACAGCACCGATATTAATTGTTGCATTCATCATAATAACAGCATTGTCGCCGATTTCAACGTGGTCACGAATAATCGCGCCTGGCTCAATACGAGCTTTAATACCTTTTAAATCAAGCATTGGAATCGCAGAATTACGACGGTCATTTTCAACAACGTAATCAACAATGTGCTTGCTATTTGCATCAAGAATTGTCTTAACATCAGACCATTCTCCAAATAATACACCAGACTTTTTATTTACAAATGCTTGTACCGTTTCAGGGAATGTTACTTCTTTTAAATCCCCTTTTATGTATACCTTTACAGGAGTTTTCTTTTCACTTTTTTGAATAAACGAAATAATTTCGTTAGCGTCCATCATTTTCATTCTTGTTGCCTCCTAAATCCATTTATAATGTTACTCTACCAAACGATAGAGCGAGTAGCAAGATAATAATCCTATTTTTCCATTTGAATTTCTTCTATAATTTCTAAAAATGCCCGTACTTGCTTCAATTGTCTGGCCGATTCACTCGTCAATAACCATGTTTCTCTCGTTAATTGAACAGGTGTTTTATACATATTTTCCTGTACTTCTTTTAAAACAGTAGAAGGTAACAGTGCATAACCTATACCATTTAAAACGAGTTGTTTGCAAGTCTCAATTTGATCAACCACAATTGTTCTCTTAGGTGGATTAGAAAATAAACCATACCACCAATTTTGTATTTGTCCATAATAAGTCGAATCACTTTTAAATTGAATAAATGGTCTATTTGTTTCTTTTAACATCGAAATATCTTTTATTTCTTTATCCACTAAATAAAGTTCATCTTCAAATAATTGTTGTTTCTGACCTTTATATTCCTGTGTGCCTCTCAATATAGCAACATGAACGTCTCCTTCATAAAATTGCTTTTGCACTTCACTACTCCAGCCAGTAAACAGCGATATTTTCACTGAAGGGTATTTATGGACAAACTTCTTCAAAACAGGAGGAAGCCAATATTGACCAATAACCGATGCAACAGCTATTTTTAACGTTCCGTGAGTTTCTGTTCTAAAAACAGCTAGCTCACTTTTAATATCCTCTTCCTTTTGTAGCATCTCTTTTGCATAATTTGCGACTTTTTCCCCTTCAGGTGTAATTGTCAATCCTTTTTGTGAGCGAATAAAAAACTTCATTCCCCATTGTTTCTCCATAGATTGTAATCGTTGACTAAGCGCAGGTTGTGACACAAATAAACGTTCCGCCGCTTTTCTCATATTTGATTCCTGAGCTAACACAACCATCATTTGAAAATCATCAATTTGCAACTTTCTCCCTCTTTCCTTAGCTTCCATACACCTTATCTCAATAAGCTTTTCATCCTTAATTTAACTATATACTCTTATATTTTTTATCTTTTTAAATATAATACATACACAACTGATATGCACGAAAAAAAGTGACTTCTCCGCTTCTATGAAGTCACTTTTCTCACATTATCGATTATGTTGCCTTACTTTTTTATTCAACAATTTTAAAATCGCTCGACGCGTTAAAATCCCCTCAAAATACCCCTCTTCATTGACAGCGCAAATAAAAGGATGATCAATTGTCATTTCTAAAGCTTTTGCAAATGAATCTTCTAACTTAAGAACCGGAATGTCTTCCTTCATCACCTGTTCTACTTTCATTTCGTCAAGTCGCTCAAACTCAATGCGTTCTAGCCCTAACATACCGTCTAAAATCATAGCAGTACTAATTAACCCGTGCAATTTATACATCGGGTCCAAAACAGGTATCGCCGAATATCCAGATTTCACAAGAACGAGTAATGCATGCTCTAAACCATTCCCCATTTGAACATGCGCTACTTTTTCTGATGAAATCATTAAATCTTTCACAAAAATTTGTTGAAACTCGTCTTTCGGAATACTAATCATATTACATCCCCCATTTTCCCTTTTTCCTGCTTATAATCACCGACTCTATTCACATTTTATGACAGCGTTTTCATATTATTATTTTGTCCTTACATTATTTCAATAAAAACAAAATTACACAGTTATTTTAGCATACAACACAAAAAAAAGACTACCATTGCGGTAGCGCTTAATACCCTTTATTTTTTAATCTGTAAAATAACCTTGTGATTTTTTTATATTGCATCACATCTGTCTTTTTTAAACCATTCTCAATATCTGTAAGTTCCACAGCTAAAATTTCACTTGCATAATTTTGCTGAAATAAAATATCTAGTAACAAGCTCTCCTCTTCTTCCGTTAAAACAAATTCCCTTTTCATATACCCCTCTCCTTATACTCGCATCGTTACTCTTATTATATAAAATTTCCAACCTATTTAATAGATGTAATATTCAGTTTTTAATGAAAGATATATGAAAATATTTTTTATTTCGTATATCGATTTGCATAACTAAATGCCGCATAAGCATCCGGCTTAATTTTTGCAGTTAATCCCATCGCTTGAATTTTCGCTGTCATATCTAGAATAAATTCTTTTGTTAAACCATCATTTCCGATATCTAAGTGAATTTCCATTATAAATCCAGCCCCATCTTGAGCAAATGGATGCAATAAATCCCATATTGTTTGTATATGATTTGGAGTAAATAAGCATGCGATTTCTTGACTAAACTGCGTTTCTAAATATATTTTCTCACGTAAAGTTGCTGGCTTATCTTTTACTGATTTATGGTGTAAACACCCCCAGGCTCCTTTTCCAACACGATGAATATGAATTGCCGTAATAAACCTCGTATCCTTTTGATGCGCTTGTGAGTCTGTCCCAATGGATAAGCGATATAAATTTCGTGGATCCTTTTCAATGAAACTACAAATACGGCTAAAGACCATATCAAAATTTAAATGTCTCTCTGAAACATTATAAAATGTCTGTTCACCGGCCACATAGTCACGTCCTTTCAATTAGACAGACTTTTCGTATTCTCATTGTATGGGACAAAAACAAAAATTATAACTTTCTACCCTTTATTCGTTTCAATATTCCGAATTACATACTGGCAAACTTGGCACGTATAAATTACATTTTGATTCGATTGAGCCGTTAATACATGAATAATCTCAGCAGAATTGTGACAATTAGGACAAATCACAACTGGTAAACGTTCCATACAACACACCTCCTCGTTATTTTTATCCCGCTATCCGTCCCCCCCAATTGGTGATGGCTAGTAATTAGTATAGGACGAAGAAGCCCCACTGATTACAATTTCACTTTATTACCATTGTAGGAAAAATGAAAAATCCCTATACATATAAACAAAAAAGTAATAGAACTAAAAAAGGTGTTGCCATATGGCAACACCTTTTTTATATGTATCAAGAAATGATATCGTAAATCTCAATTGCAACCATGTCGATATTATCGAATTGATACACTTGAGGTTTTTCACCTTGTTGATACACTTCTAACTCATACATTTCACTTTTATCGAAAAATTTCACGCTACATTTGCGCTCACCGTTCACTTCAAAATAGCGTTGTGCTACTTCACCGCTTTCAGCTTGTTCTTGTAGACTAACAAGTCGAGTTAAAATTCCTTGGAGTAGAGACATGAAATCTCTCCTTTCTCTGATCTTCCTACCAATAGGTTTTACAGCTATACTCATTCTATCCGTCATAACAGAAAAAATGTTCCACAGTCTAGGATAAAGGTTATTGGCCAGAAACTCAACTAAAAATTTGTCGAAATGCGAAGGAAAAAACAGAAAGTGCATCTTTTGCCTTCTTTATTGCGATTTTTATACTGGAAGAATATAATAAAACACAGAAAAAAGGAGGAATTACAATGAAAAAAATTGAGGTTTACACACAACCTGATTGTCCGCCATGTGTCATTGTGAAAGAATTTTTAAAGCATAATAACGTTGTATATGACGAATTTGACGTAAAAAAAGACGCTGCTGCACGCAATCGTCTTTTATATGACTATGATTCTTATTCAACTCCAACAGTTGTAATTGATGGAGAAGTTGTTGCTGGTTTTCAAATTGAAAAATTACAACAGCTACTCAATATAGAATAGGTAAAAACCTATTCCTATTTTTATTTCGCTATTTATCGGCCAGTAAACGCCCGATTGGTGCCGGCTAATAAGCAGTGGGATATCCCCCACTGCTTAAATTTTCACTTTATAATTGTTGTAATCTTTTTATTTCAGTTAAAAGTTCTTGGCTTTCATGATATCCGGCCAATTTCCATTTCCCTTGATCTCTTTGCAATGTTACAATTTGATATTGTCCGCTTTTCGCCCGCTCATATACATATAAAATTTTATGCTCTTCATCATATGACATTTTCGTTTCTGAATGAAAAGAAAACGGTGCTTCTTTTGCTGGAAGTAAATATTCACCACTTTGTTTATCACTTCTACTATTTTCATCTGTAAATACTTGAAGGAAATTCTCTGTAAAATACGGTGATAACATTTCTATCATCTTATTCATCGGCAAATGCTTCCCACGAATTGAAAATTGGGTTTCATAGCCTTTTTGTATCGTTGTAAACACTTCTTTCTGATCAATTTTCACTTCCTCTTTTCCTAAAACAGTTGTAACACTATAACCAACTAGAAAGGCAACGCATACAAATAGAACTAACCATATTCCATATTTCCTCATTTTTTCACCTTCCCTTTAAGAGAACTTGTCTTTGTAGTATTCATTGTAACAATGATTATGCAAAGAAAGGGCTGGTTTCGTTCGCAAAATCTTTACAACGATAGACAGCATTTTCATCACCATTTTCACTATTACCAATTTATGATAAAAACAAACAAAAAATGCACGAATCTCTTCGTGCATTAAAATAAAACATCTTCTTCATATAAATATTCATACGATAAATCTATAAATAAAAAGTTTTCATCATCAATTGGGAAAGAAAATGTTCGTACCATCTCACCGGTTTCAATATCAGCATATAAATCTGAAAGTCTTGCCTTATTCTCAAAACGCATTTTCATAATATTCTCTAGAAAATACGGACGCCAACTCCAGTTCTTCATGTAATACTCAGGCATCACAATCCATTCTCCGTCTTTTTTCATAACGTTTCCTGATTGCTGGAAACCATCTTCATTACAAATAAATATGCGAAAACTACACTGTGATACACTTTGGCTAAATTGTAATAACCAATCATTTATATCTTCATTCTTTTTCTGTTTGGTTAGAACATCACCAATTCGATCACGTAACAGTTCTGTTAAATTATAAATTTTTTGTAATTTTTTCTTCTCATGTTGAATAAATTGATGGCACTCATTACCAAGTCGTTCTTTCAAAACGTTCGTTTCAATAAAATCAGGTAAGCATTCTTTCAAATAATTCCCTTGATAGTATCTACCACCGTTTTTCCAAGCATATTGTAGTTGATAAAAAGCATCTATTTCTTCATATAACAATGTCGCACCAATTCTTCTAGCAAGTAATGATAAAGAATATAAAATATCTTGATAAGATTGTAAAAGTGCAGTTTGCCTTAAGTTTGTTAAATCTACTTTTAAAATATCCGGTGCTAACACGCTAATACGTTCTAAATTACTTGTACCTGTTCCAACTTTATTAATCGAAATTTGAATACCATATGTACGATAATACATAAGCAAATGATTAAATTGCTCTATATCTTCTTTACATTCATGTTCTGTAATTTCTAAAACAATGTGTTTCAAATTTAAACCTTGCTCTTCATACATCAATAACAGTTGAAGTAAACTTTCATCATCATCGTTCATTAATACGTTCGCATTCCGATGTATAAATAATAATAGTTTTTGATCACTTTCTAAATAACGATTTAAAGCTTTTTCTACTATAATGTTATCTGCTTCCAGTTGAAACTCACTCGGAATAGAATCATCATGAAAGAAAGAAGCTAAACTTTGTATGCCCTCTTCTGTTTGAATACGTCCTACTACTTCATATCCAATTACAGTATGCTCATCAGCACTAAAAATAGCTTGATAATAAGGAAGGACTTTATCCAAGTTACTCATTACATCTAATGCATCTATCAACGTGCTTCCCTCCCTTTACTTTTCAAAGATTATAACATGATATTTACGGAAAAATAATAAAAAATCCCTTCAGTTTTCCTGAAGGGATTAGAGGGGTAAAATGCTAAGGGGAATTAGCAATTCTACTATGAAGAAAAAAGAGGTCTTAAATATAACGTATATATAACCTCTTGTAAACACTTTTCTTTCATATGTCACAATTCCGTCACATTTAACCATAAAAGAATGAATCAAACATTCATTTTCTCATCCCTTTTAAAATGGATATTGATGTAAATGTTGTCCTCCATCCATTGTCATGCAAGTTCCATTTATGTACGCAGCTTCATCGGAACATAAATAATAAGCTAAACCTGCGATTTCTTCTGGCGTGCCCAGCCTTCCAAGCGGAACACTTTTTATTGTACGCTTAGCCATTTCTTCTGAAATCCATAACTTATCAGCACCACCCGTACGTTCAATTGGTCCTGGCGCGATAGCGTTAACCCGTATTCCATATTTACGTCCCCACTCAACAGCAAGCGTCTTCGTCATTGCTAATACTCCAGCCTTCGCTGCAGCTGAATGAATAACTCCTGGACCTGCATCCCATGCATATGTTGCTACCATGTTAATGATATTCCCTTTTATACCTTTTTCAATCCAATATTTTCCGACAGCCTGGCTACAGTAGAATGTACCATTTAACACAATATTAATGACCGAATTCCAGCCATTTACGGATAAATCTTCTGCTGGACAAATAAAGTTTCCAGCTGCATTATTTATTAAAATATCAATTCGTCCAAACTTCTCATCAATCTGTTCAATCATTTTCTGAATATCATCCGTATTCCTTACATCCATTTGTACAGGTAATATTTGTCCTGGAAATTGTTCAATTTCCAATTTTGTTTCCTCTAGTTTTTCCTTTGTACGTCCTGTAATAACAACTCGTGCCCCTTCTTTTGCAAAACGAACCGCCATTCCTTTTCCCATTCCACTTGATCCACCTGTTATAATAACTACCTTTTCTTTCACATACATCCCCTCCAAAAAATGAATACACATTCATTTTATCATTTTATTTAATAGAAATCTTTATATTTTTAAACTTTTCTGATATTTTAACGTAAAGAGGTTTCTTTTCATTCGTTTTTTTCGTAATCTATACTACTTTTTTATTATTTAAAATATATTTTAAATAAACTGAAAGGAGATTTGAGTAACCTGTAAATATAACGAACACATATGATATAAGTCAAATAGGTATACTCATATTTTTATGAAGAAAATTACAAGAAGAGATTTTTTAAAAGTTGGCATGCGCACTTGTCTATATTCATTTATAACCACTAGCATCGGATACTACTACGCTAAATATATTGAGCCTCATTTACTATCTTTGACAGAGCATACACTTACATCACAACTCATACCTAAAAGTTTTCATGGTATGAAAATTCTTCAATTTAGCGATTTACATCTCGGATACTATTTCTCTCTCCAACATTTAGCACAAATCGTTTCTAAAATTAACGCTGTAAAACCCGACATTGTTCTTTTTACTGGTGATCTCATTGATAATTATCAAACATATACCGACACTCCTTTCGTTGCATCCATTTTAAAAAATATACAAGCGCCCTTCGGTAAATTTTCTATTTATGGTAACCATGATCACGGCGGATATGGAACGGAATACTACGAACACATCATGCGCGAATCTGGATTTGAATTATTACTAAATAGCGAAAAGAAAATACGTCTACTGGATAATAGTGAAATTTCAATTTTCGGTCTTGATGATATACTCCTAGGCAAACCCAAAATAGAGGAGACACTACAGCAAGCAAAGGAAAACACTTATAACATCGTTCTTGTTCACGAGCCAGATATTGCACCTCTGATTGCTACATATCCAGTTAACTTGCAACTTTCTGGTCATAGCCATGGCGGACAAGTACAAATTCCTTTTGTAGGCGCTATTATTACCCCATCACTTGCTAAAAACTATGTTGAAGGCTTCTATACGATTCAAGACTTAGCTCTCTATGTCAATCGAGGCCTTGGAAGAACACGTGTCCCATTCAGATTTATGTCAAAACCTGAAATTACGATTTTCACGCTCCAACATTCGCAATAATTCGCCTATTTTCTTACATATCCTTTCTTGTACGCGCTCATCCACGTTTCATTTACCATATGATAAAAGTGAGTCCAATAAAGGAGGTTTGTTCATGTATCCATATTATCAACCAATCCCAGTCCGTTCAGCACCTATTGGTCCAGTAGGCGACTCACGCTTCTTTCCGTTTTTTGGCGTTCCATTTCTAGCTGGCATTGCTGGTGGACTGCTCGGCGGAGCATTGGCTTTCGGTCCTAGACCGTATTATCCACCATATCCACCACCTTTCCCACCGCCAACACCTTATCCTTGTTATGGTAGACCTTGTCAACAACCATACTATTATTAACGTACTGTAACAATTCTACCAATGTTATCCCCTCTCTTGACCAATCTATGATCTATTAACATGCTTACAATAAAAACTATTCTCTCTACAGATTCTTCTATATTAGAGAACGTATAATAAGTAGAGAACAAAGTAAAAAACCTCTTAAAAAAAGAGGTTTTTTACTTTGTTCTCATTATTCAGCATCCGTGTTTTGATACGCCATTTTAAACAACTTCACTTGGCTATCAATTTCTTCTGTACTACTATTAATAACATAATAATAGTCACCAGTTTTATTTTGTTCACGCGTTTTCACATTATCAGCTAATGTAAGCTGTAAAATCGCCTTAATTCTCGCCTTCATTTCAATATCTAATATCGGGAAAGATATTTCTACTCGCTTTTCCATATTTCGCGTCATCCAATCAGCCGAAGATAAATATATCTTTTCCTCTCCATTATGATGGAAATAATAAATTCGGCTATGCTCTAAGTATCTCCCGACAACACTAACTACCCGAATATTTTCACTTACATTTGGAATAGCAGGCCTTAAACAACATGTTCCTCGAACGATAAGCTCTACCTTTACTCCAGCTTGCGATGCTTCATACATTTTTTTTATTAATGGTTTATCTGTTAATGAATTCATCTTAACAATAATATATCCATTTCCATATTGTCTATGATAACGGATTTCTTCATCTATTAAATCCATAAATTGCTCTCTTATATCAAATGGCGCAACCGATAAATGATGAAAATGCGGCTTTGTTGTATAACCACTCAAATAATTAAAGAAATTTGTTGCATCGACTCCAAAGTCTTTTCGTGATGTAATATACCCGAAATCAGTATATAACTTTGCTGTTGCGTCATTATAATTTCCAGTCCCAAGATGTACGAACCTTTCGATTTTTCCGTTTTTTCTTCTTACAACTAGCGTAATTTTACTATGTGTTTTCAAATGACTTACACCGTAAATAACGTGACAACCTGCCTTTTCTAATTCTTTAGCCCAATGCACATTATTTTCTTCATCAAATCTTGCCTTTAACTCAACTAATACCGTCACTTGCTTTCCTTTTTCAGCCGCTACCTTTAGCGCCTGAATAATCGGCGAATCTCCGCTTACTCGATATAATGTTTGTTTGATCGCAAGTACATTCGGATCGTCTGCCGCATCACGGACAAAATCAACTACTGGCTGAAACGATTCAAAAGGATGATGTAATAAAATATCATGCTCAATTGCTTTTTCAAATACATCTTCTGCATCACCTAAGTCTTGAGGCCGTTGCGGAATAAGAGCCGGATATACTAAATGTTCATATAAAGGGGCTAGTTTTTTATATAAAGAAAATAGACATGTTAAATCTAGCGGTCCATCCATTATATACACATCTTCATCTTTTACTTCCAACACCTCATATAATAATGCTAATACTCTTTCATCAATATGCTCTTTGCCAACTTCTAAACGTACAGCAGCTCCCCACTTACGCTTCTTTAATTCTTTTTCAATTACCTTTAATAAATCCCTCGCACCTTCTTCATGAATTGTTAAATCCGCATTGCGTGTAATGCGGAAACGAGTAACTGATGATACATTATATCCTGTAAATAATTTATGAGTAAAACCACTAATTACATCTTCTAATAAAATAAATTTATGCTTTTGCCCTTCACTCGGTAAAAATATGAAACGTTCGAGTAATGAAGGAACTTGTACAATTCCTAGCTTCGTGCGGTTTTCTTCTTCCACTTGTTTTTCATCATATAAAAGAGTAGCCAAATTCAAGCTTTTATTTAATAACATTGGAAATGGACGATATGCATCGATAGCTACAGGTGTTAAGACTGGGAAAATTTGCTCATCAAAATACTCTTCTATAAATTCTCTCTGTTCTTTCGTCAAATCATGGAATGTTAAACGCTCAATTCCTTCTAGCTCCAGCGCTGGCAACACATAATTTTTAAACGTATTATATTGTACAGTCATTAATTCATGGGCCTTTATCGCAATTTTGTTTAATTGCTTTTTTGGTGTTAAGCCAGCCTTATTTTCTGGTTGGTTAAACCCCGCACTCACTTGATCCTTCAATCCTGCCACGCGTACCATAAAGAATTCATCTAAATTCGAGCTGAAAATGCTAATAAACTTTAATCTTTCCAAGAGCGGATTCGTTTCATCCTGTGCTTCTTGCAGTACACGTTCATTAAATGCTAACCAACTTAATTCTCGATTATTGTAATAAGCTGTATCATTTAAATTAACTATATTCCCCTTCAACATTTCCATCCTCTTCACACTTCCCTTGAAACTTTTTTACTATAATTTAGTTACTTTTATTTTAGCAAATTACAATATTCCAAAGTGTTAATTTTTTGTAAAGACATCCGTACAACTTAACAGTTTGATTCGAAGGATAAGTGAATAGTCGTTTTCAACACTCTTTCCAGCTGCTTTTTTTGCTTTTCAGCTTGCACTTTTTCCGCTAATGCCGATTGCTCACATACAATTTTAAATGTTAATCCGTCTTTACTATCCGTTATAGATATCGATTCAACAAGTGATCTTTGTCTTATATTTAGAGCTGCTGAAAATTGTAAAACAGCCCCTAATAGACGGATTTTTTTTTGTTCATTTTTATCGAACCATCCTTCAAATGGGGACAAGTGTTGTTTGAATAACATTTTTGATTTATAAGACGCAATAAGCGCTAATCTAACGCGCTCTTTATGCATCATACCATCAATTGTTTTATTCGCTAATAAATAAAACGTATGTAAGCGGCTCGCTTCTTCGTCTATATATTTACCTATATTAAATACTTTCGCCGCTTGATGGAATACTTCCCAGTCTTTTGCTGACATAGAAATTAGCCCTGTTTCCTCAAGCTGTTGACAAATCAATCTTCCATGTTTAATAAGCTGAATTACAAATTCCATATCCATTTCATATTCATGTGATAATAAATGCAAGCTTTCTTCGACTACGTTCGGATAATATGAAATCCCCAAATCTTTTGTCAACTCTTCATAGAAAACACCTTCTCGTAACCCTTTTCTACTTAATACAAATGCTGGTGCCTCTATAACGTTAACAAGTGTATGAAAAACTTCGACTGCTGGAATAATTGTATCTGCTCGATCTTTTGCCAATCCTTCCAATTTTTGAAGTTCTATGAACGACAATGCTTCTAATTCTTCTTTCACATTTTTAATATCTGCTTCTTTCATTTTATATAAATGTACTCCTGCTATAGGATAACAAATTAAATTTTGATGGATTTTCACTAAGTTCCTCGCACTACCACCAATTGCAATAAGAGGCAATTTCTTATCAATTAACCATGGTAATGTTCGAAATTGATATTCTAAGTACGTTTGAATCTTTTCTAACTCGTCTTCAGTAGGTATATCCTCTTTAATAAATTGTTGCTTTAAAGAAAGTGCTCCAAAAGGAAAGCTATGGTACTCTAAAATTTCTCTATTTCGAAAGTATGTAACTTCCGTACTTCCTCCACCAATATCTACTGTAATTCCTTCAGAGAACGAAGTTGAATTCATAACTGCTAAATAGCCGTAACGCGCTTCCTCATATTCTGATAATACTCTAAGAGTAAAGTCTGTTTGTCCTTCAACAAGCTTTATAATAGCCTCTTGATTCTCAGCCTGTCTAATTGTTGCTGTTGCAACACAAAGTACATGATGCAACTGGTGGAATCGTGTACTTTCTTGAAATTGAAATAATGTTTGTAACAATACATCTATTCCTTCTTCAATCAACACACCCTCGATTAAGTAATTCTTTAACCGAGCAACTACTTTCGTATTTTCAATTTCCTTATAAAAACCTCCGTTTTGCTTTTCATAAATAACTAAACGCATTGTATTAGATCCAATATCTATAATGGCATATTGCTGTTTTAATATTTCTTTCAAACTTCTCACTCTTTCATTATCAAATTTCTAAAGCACATTCTATTACTATTATACAAAATAGTTGTTTTTTGTAACAATATTGCTTTAATATTGAAAATATATACAATCACTTTTTGCATATAATAAAAATCTATTTTATTTATGTTATAATAATGAAAAATTGAAAGGAGATTCCATATGAAACCTTCACAACCACAATCTCAATTACAAAACCAACATTCTATTAATCGACTAGCTCAATCTATTTTCGTTGTGAATCGTCATGCTAAAGCTGCAACTAATCCGAAGTATTTATATTGGTTAAAAAAGACGGCTTTAGAACGCTTAATTGCTGAAAAAAAAGCTATTAAAGAAGGATTACATTTTTCTAGAAACCCACGTTTTAGCCAACAACAATCCGATGTTCTTATACGTTTAGGTGATTATTTTTTCCATATTCCTCCTACAAAAGAAGATTTTCGAATCCTACCACATCTTGGTCACCTTGAATCCTCCTATCGAAATCCGAAAACAAACTTATCTTTAACAGTAGCAAAAAAGACACTTCAAGATTATATTGGTCCTGAAGCACTGAAACAAGAGAAAAAATTAAGTGAACCTGTCCCATGGTATAGTCGTACTTATACAAAAAAATAAAACAGTTTGGCCAATTGTAGGCCAAACTGTTTTATTTTTTCTCTTCTTTAATTTTAATATTTGCTTGTTTATAAAAGGCTATTTTTTCGGTATTATACGATTTCGTAAATTCATTAAACTTGTCTTTTTCTGATTCAATATCTTTATAAGATTGATTTACTACTTTTACTTTTTCACTAATATCTTTTAATTTAGTACCTTTATCTTGTAGCATTGTATATAGTTCTTTTTCTTGTTTTAACGATTTACTATAGCTATCATACATTTTGTTAAATGAGTCATGTCGTTTCTCATATGTGCTTTTCACTTTATCCGCTTGATCTTTCAATTTCTTATCTTCAATTTTCTTCACATATTTATCTGCTGATTTCACTTCTTCTTGTGCCTTATTTAAAGATTCTTTTTCTTTTGTAAGCACTTTTTCTCGTTCATCTGTATTTTTCACTGCTTGATTCAGTTTTTCCTTAACAGTTTGATTATTATCTTTTCCCTCTTGAACAATCTGGCTATATAATTCTTGTCCCTCTTTCTCTAAAGTTTCAAGTTTTTTTGCATCTTCAAACATTGTTTTTTCTTGCTTTGCAGCATTTTCAAACGCAACATATAATTCCTCTTCTGGTTTCGGCCCGAAACAACCGGCTAATAAAATCATTGATAATGCAGTTACAATTGCTAATTTACTATACTTCAACATCTTTTCCTCCTACTTATATACGATCATCGTGTAAAAAGCTATGAAAATTATATATCCTTCTATAAACTCCACACTCGCACCTTTTTTACGAAAATCATTGATATTGTTTATAATGCTTGTACAAATTGTATTACTTGAAATTACAATTTACGTTTTGAACTCAATAGCAGTTTCGTATCCATCTTTACATATACTTTTACTTGCCACCTTTAACTTGTTCATACTATGTATGACATAAAAGTACAACGGAATTCATCACAGCCATAATATTTGAAGAACAGCAGTAATAGTTCACCTGATAAAAGATGTTCGTTGTTCTCTCACATCTATCATTCTATCATTCCCTTTCCGGTTTCTATCAAATAATTTCTTTGTTCATTTTACACAGTTTAAATGCTACCTTGCAACAACTTACAATTACTCTTGTCATTCCCTAAAAAGGAAAAGTGTAGAGCATGCTTTCCTCTACACTTTTAAAATGAAACACATTGTGCAAAATGCATTGACACATCCATCATAATTATATGCTTATTCCATATGTTTTTAAAGACTTTTATTACAAAAAAAGTTCTTTTTGTAATAAAAGTCAAAAAAATGTTACATTAAAAAATTCTTTATATCATATTTCTTTAAATCAAAGTTTTACTTATTTCCTTACAAATTCCTATGCTGGTACAATTGATTTTGTGCCTTTCTTAACAATTCTTCAAAAGTTTTTCCTTCTACCGGATAACTAGCAGCTCCAAATAATAGAGTCATACTTAACAAACCATTTTCTATTTCGCTTTCAATATTTTTCATTAATCGGTTTGTTATTTTCGATTTTTCATGTCCGTTATCAATTGCCACAATAACATACTTATTTTCGTCCCACTTAGTAACGACATCCCCTTTACGAATTGTCTTTACAATCGTACTCTCCAATTTTTGTACTAACACCTCCAATTTTTTTTCTTGCACTGTTTCTTTTAGTCCTTTCCATTCTTTCACAGAAAGAATGTACACTGTAATATTATGAGAATCTCGCTCTGATAAAGCAGCTACTTTCTCAAAGAAATCAACTACAAAATCATTACTTGCCATTCCTCCTACTTCCGTATCCAGACGCCCACTCGCTCTTTTATCATACCAATGTCCAAAATAATAGCTCAGTATCATTTGCAATATATAAATAATAAAGACGGTATAAAATGATCGCGAATCCAGTTTTGTAATTACATCCTGAAGCGCAATCCATTCTGTAACTGCCACTGTATTCCCAAGTAATAATCCACTAATTTTCCCTTTATGTTTCATACTTCCCCTCCCTTCTATACCAATATATGTTTCTATAGCAATTATGTTTTTCTACAAAATAAAAAATGTACATATTGGATGTACATTTTCGCTTAAACTTGTCTACCATTTCTATTCTATTTCATATATATACTATATATCGTTTTAGAAAGAGGTGATCTATATGCTACAAAAAGAAAATCTATCAGATATTATACGTTTACTAGCAGGCTTTCTGTTATCGTTAAAATTATTATGTAATTCTTTCGGAGTGAACTTTATTACAGATGATCAAATTGATGCTATTGTAAATGTTGCTTCCTTTCTTTTCATTTTATATTTTGGTTATAAAAATAATTATGTGGGAAAAAAAGGAATCGAGCAAAAAAAAGTACTCAAAAAACACAACCTCCACTAAAAAAGGAACCTTTCGTACAGGTTCCTTTTTATCATTGGCGCACTACAACTTCATTTGTTTGCAGTGGACCATGTGATACTCCTTTATATTGGAATGTATATGTAGCCTGAAATAATGCGTTTTTAAGTGCTTTATCTTTATTGGCTTTTATTTTACAAATTAGTTCTACTTTCTCATTCGGTAATAAATTATCAATCCGCCACCTTACAAGCTGAAACAAGAACTCACTCATCCCCTTATCAGCCTTTAATGAGTTTGGAATATAGGCAAAATAATCTCGAATCATATGGCTTACTACAACTCGTGAAATCATTTCCATTCCTTTATTTTCAACTTCCATTCGAATAATAAGTATGTCATTTACATCATAGGTCAGTTCATATGAAAATTTTTCTTTATACATACTACGGATTTGCAATGTAACTGCTACATTAGGACATTCGGTCTCCTTTTTTGAGCCATCAATCCATAACACTGGTTGTAGCGGTATTGAACGCCTTCCTTGATCCGAAATTCGTTTCCATATTTTCATAATAATATTCACCCCATTTCAGATGCATCATATCCATACGACCTTATTCTGCCTCTCTACACCATATTAATAAAGCTTGTTACAAACGATATATAGTTATTACTCTTCCTTTTATCCTATTCGACAATGTAAAGAAAAAACCATTTTTCCTCTGTTCACAGACGGTATTCTTACTGAAATATTTTTTTACAATTTCCTTCATTGACTTTATACCAATATTAAGTATTACTCACTCTTTCACAGTCCATACAACAGAATATTTTGACGGAAGAAAAAGTTTGCCTTTTAGTCAAATTTGACTATAATATTCTTTATGGCTTGTGCACTTGTGTAAGTTGATTTGAAAGAACTATACTTTACATTTTTATGCGCTGCACTCAAAACTTCATATAGTTTACTTATTATTAAAGGAGGGTTATATTTGGAATCTCAATTATCAAAAAAAGACTCCAACAATACAAAATTTGTTGTTGCAGGTTTATTACTTGGTATTTTAATGGCGGCAATGGATAATACAATCGTTGCAACAGCAATGGCAACGATTGTTGGAGACCTAGGAGGATTTGACAAGTTCGTTTGGGTCACGTCTGCATATATGGTAGCAACAATGGCAGGGATGCCTATCTTCGGAAAACTTTCTGATATGTACGGACGGAAACGCTTTTATATTGGTGGTCTCATTCTTTTCTTATTCGGTTCTGCACTTTGCGGAACAGCATCTAGTATTGAGCAACTAAGTATTTATAGAGCAATTCAAGGAATCGGTGGCGGTGCTCTTATGCCTATCGCCTTCACAATTATGTACGATATATTCCCACCAGAAAAGCGCGGAAAAATGACAGGGCTATTCGGTGCGGTTTTCGGAACATCTAGTGTATTTGGTCCTTTATTAGGTGCTTATATTACAGACTATATAAGTTGGCATTGGGTCTTCTATATTAATATTCCATTAGGACTTATCTCCTTCTTCTTCATTACTAAATACTACAGTGAATCTCTAGAATTTAGAAAACAAAAAATCGATTGGGCTGGCGCTATTACACTTGTTATTAGTATCGTGTGCTTAATGTTTGCCTTAGAACTTGGCGGTAAAGAATATGCATGGAATTCCACTGTAATTATCGGTTTATTTACAACAGTTGTTATTATGCTTATTATTTTCTTCTTCGTAGAACGAAAAGCAACTGAACCTATCATTTCTTTCCATCTATTTAAAAAACCTTTATTCGCAGCTAGCCAAGGCGTTGCCTTTTTCTATGGTGCCGCTTTTATTATCTGTACAGTTTATATCCCAATCTTCGTTCAAGGTGTTCTCGGCGGTTCAGCCTCAAATGCTGGATTAATTTTAACACCTATGATGGTTGGATCTGTAATTGGAAGTCAAACAGGTGGACAGTTAGCTTCTCGAACAAGTTATCGTAACATCATGATGGTATCTGGTGTCTTCTTCGTAATTGGTATTTATTTACTAAGCACGTTAACAATGGATACACCTCGTCTACTTGTAACGCTATTTATGGTTCTCACTGGACTTGGAGTTGGTTTCTCGTTCTCAGTTTTAAGTATGTCTTCTATCCACAAGTTAGAAATGCGAGACCGTGGTTCTGCTACATCAACAAACTCATTCTTCCGTTCACTCGGTATGACTCTTGGTGTAACAATTTTTGGTACCATTCAAAATCATACTTTTACGGATAAACTAAACACTGTATTCCCTCCTGAACTAGCAAAATTAGCTCCAAAAGGTGGAGACACAAGTTTCTTATTATCACAAGGTGCTACCGAGAAAATTCCAGCTGAAATATTAACTGGTATTAAAGAGGCTCTAGCAACATCTATTGCCAGCACATTCTTCTGGGCACTTATCCCG
Source organism: Bacillus cereus group sp. TH152-1LC (assembly GCF_027710505.1). Lineage (NCBI taxonomy): Bacteria > Bacillati > Bacillota > Bacilli > Caryophanales > Bacillaceae > Bacillus > Bacillus cereus group sp. TH152-1LC. The sequence goes on from NZ_JAQFNK010000003.1 coordinate 161,244, forward strand.
GCTGTACTAAGTATTATTTGTATTTTACTTATGGGAAATGAACGCCTCTTTACAGGTCCAAAAACAAAACAAAAACAAAAGCAAGTAAGTTAGTATAGAAAAAAGAAACGGCATAACCTTTATGAAAAAGGGTATGCCGTTTATAATATGTATAAAGTTTTTATTTATAGGAGTTGAGATAGCATGAGCATGAAATTAGTCATTCTCGGCTTGCTACTCGAAGGAGATAAACATCCATATGAAGTGCAACACATCATGAAAGAAAGACAAATGGATTGTTATATTAAATATGCAAAAGGATCACTTTATTACGCCTTCGAGCAATTAGAAAAGCAAGGTGCAATTCGTATTACAACTATTGTTCGAGATACGAATAGACCAGATAAAACAATCTTTCATATAACAGAAGAAGGTAAACAATTATTTCACAAGTTACTATTAAAACAATTCGAAGCAAAAAATCAAATATATAAACCAATTTATTCGGCACTCTCTTTCGCTCATTTTGGTGATGACCAAGAGTTAGTTCCGATTTTAGAAAAAAAGAAAAATGATACCGTTCAATATTTACATAAAATGCAAACTATTTATGATTGTAGCAAAGGACAAATTCCACGTGCACAACTATATATTTTACAAAGTGTTATTGAACATATTACAGTTGAATTGCAATGGTTAAATACCCTCCTTACAGATGCAGTTGCAGGGCGCCTTTCAGAAATTGATAAAAATGAAGGTTGAGGTTATAAAGAAGCAACTGTAAAAGATAATAAAGTTATTTCATTTTATAATCTAAAACAAGCATAGCCCCGTTCTAATTTAGGACGGATTATGCTTGTTTAATTTTGGTTATAAGATACTTCACTGCGCTCAAAAATATAACAAGGATTTCTTCATCACCATAGTCCCATAATGGAAGATTATTTCTTAAAACTCTATATAAAAAGGTTGTCGATTTTCATCCAAGCTATATTCAATTCTTTGTCTGAAATTCATAAAATTCACCATCTCTAACGCCTGCTCAATAGGATAAAACCCTACTTCCAAACTTTCTGGTGTAGTCGTTAATTTACCTCCAACTGGTCTAGCTAAAAACAATGTGTTACATATTGAATAGTTCACATTTTGAAATACTCCACAAAATTTTAAAACCTCAATATCAATACCCGTTTCCTCTTTCGTTTCCCTTATTGCAGCATCTTTCAAAGACTCCCCTTCTTCAACTTGTCCGCCTGGCATTTCCCACCCTCTTCTAGGTCCCTTAATTAATAGGATTTCTTTTTGTTCATTCATTACAATTTTCGCTGCTGAAACTATATGTTTTGGCGGTAAATAAATATTTTGTTTACTTTGTTCCAATTGAAATTCCCCCATTTCTATAAACTTAGTTTATGTATCTTTATACAGGAACCTTGTTCTGTCTTGTGATAAACTTACTATTTCAAAATGAGCCATCCAATTCTCTTCCTCATTCCAAAATATGGACGGATTTTCAAATAACATAACTAGCATCTTATCTCTGTACAAGTACATTTTCTTTGTATGTTTAACCGCGATTCACCCCCTAAAAAAATTAGAATAATCAGAATAATAAAAATAAAAAACTTTAGAATTTTCTTATTTTAAAACAGTAGACAAAATTCCAAAAATTGTGTTAGAATTTGTTTCAATATCATATCGCTTGTTAAATTCCTTTCAAAAGGAAAATAGGTACACGAAAATTTCGTTTCGTGTTTAAAAGGGAAGATTGGTGAAAATCCAACACGGTCCCGCCACTGTAAATGCTGAGATTTCTTTTTAGTGCCACTGTGAAAACGGGAAGGTGAAAGAAATTATATGAAGCATAAGTCAGGAGACCTGCCTGTTTTAACAACACTGATAGATTCACGGATGATGATGAGGTGTTAAAACAAAAAGGGAGGCTTATTTTCTATGCCTTTATACTTTTTGTTATAGGTATTTCCTAGTAAACGGAAATGCTTACTTTCAATTAGGGAGGAATTTGAAATGGCAATTCAAACAAGTAATTTAGGTTATCCACGTATCGGACTACAACGAGAGTGGAAAAAAACATTGGAAGCTTTTTGGTCCACTAAAATCGATGAGGAACAATTTTTAACAACGATGAAAGAAATTCGCCTTCAACACGTTAAAGTACAGCAAGAAAAAGGGATTGAACTCATTCCAGTTGGCGACTTTACATATTATGATCACGTTTTGGATACTGCTTATATGCTAGGATTTATCCCATCACGTTTTTCTGAGTTTACATCTTACCTTGATGTATATTTCGCAATGGCACGTGGCTCTAAAGATCACGTAGCTTCCGAAATGACAAAATGGTTTAACACAAACTATCATTATATCGTTCCTGAATATGAAGAGGGATTACAAATCTCTTTAAAAGATAATCGTCCACTTCGCTTATACGAAGAGGCAAAACAAGAATTAGGAGTAGATGGAAAGCCTGTTATTTTAGGACCATATACTTTCTTGAAGTTAGCTAAAGGTTATACACAAGAACAATTCGCTACTATTTTAAAACAATTAGTTGCACCATACGTACAACTGCTTTCAGAACTACATGCAGCTGGTGCACAAGTCATTCAAATTGATGAACCGATTTTCGCTTCTTTAACGAAAGAAGAAGTGCAACAAGCAAAAGAAATTTATGAAGCTATTCGTAAAGATGTTCCAAATGCGACTCTTCTTTTGCAAACATATTTTGATAGTGTAGAAGAAAACTATGAAGAAATTATTACATTCCCTGTATCCGGTATTGGATTAGATTTCGTTCATGGTAAAGAAGGTAATCTAAATGCTATTTCAAAATACGGATTCCCAGCTGATAAAACTTTAGCTGTCGGTTGTATAGATGGCCGTAACATTTGGAGAGCTGACCTTGATGAAGTTCTTACGTTATTTACAACGTTACAAAAACAAGTCCAAACGAAAGATTTCATCGTTCAGCCTTCTTGTAGCTTATTGCATACACCAATCGATAAAACAGAAGAAACTCACTTATCGACTGAGCTATTTGATGCGTTAGCATTTGCAAATCAAAAATTAGAAGAGTTAGTTCTTATTCATTCCGCTCTGACTCAAGGTACAGAAAGCATTAGTAATGAGCTGGAAACATACCGAAATGTACATCATACAATTCGTTCGTCTGCTGCACGTAACCGAGAAGATGTGAAAGCAGCACGTACAGCACTAAAAGAAGAAGATTTTTCACGTCCTCTTCCATTTGAAAAGCGCTATGAATTACAACAAGTTGCCCTGGAGTTACCATTGTTACCAACAACGACTATCGGTAGCTTCCCGCAAACAACTGAAGTTCGTCAAACGCGAAAAGAATGGCGTAACGGTGTTATTTCAAATGAACAATATGAACAATTTATTGAAAAAGAGACAGAAAAATGGATTCGTTACCAAGAAGAAATTGGTCTTGATGTCCTTGTACATGGTGAATTTGAAAGAACTGACATGGTCGAATATTTCGGTGAGCGTCTTGCTGGTTTCTCATTCACTAAAAACGGTTGGGTACAATCATACGGTTCCCGCTGCGTAAAACCACCTGTTATTTATGGTGATGTAGCCTTTATTAACGGAATGACTATTAAGGAAACTGTTTATGCACAAAGCTTAACAGAGAAAGTTGTAAAAGGAATGTTAACTGGACCTGTTACAATTTTAAATTGGTCCTTCGTTCGAAATGACATTCCAAGAAAAGAAGTTTCGTATCAAATTGCATTAGCTCTTCGTCACGAAATTGAATTACTTGAGTCTTCCGGAATTCGAGTAATCCAAGTCGATGAGCCAGCACTTCGTGAAGGAATGCCACTAAAAGAAAAAGATTGGGACGCTTATATTACATGGGCAGTACAATCCTTCCTTTTAGCAACTTCTTCTGTAGCAAATGAAACACAAATTCATACTCATATGTGTTACAGTAACTTCGAAGATATTGTTGACGCAATTCGTGCATTAGATGCAGATGTGATTTCTATCGAAACTTCAAGAAGTCACGGTGAATTTATTGATACATTAAAACATACAACATATGAAAAAGGCATCGGTCTAGGTGTATATGATATTCATAGCCCACGTGTACCGAGTAAAGATGAAATGTATAAAATCGTAGAACAATCTTTAGAAGTATGCGACCCTAAATATTTCTGGATTAATCCTGATTGTGGTTTAAAAACGAGAAGAACAGAAGAAGTTATTCCAGCTTTAGAGCACATGGTGCAAGCAGCAAAAGATGCTCGCTCCCTACTAAAAACAAACGCATAACAAAAATGGGTTATCCTCAAAAAGGATAACCCATTTTCTATTCTTTACTTTCAAAAAAGAATTCATATTGTATTCTATATAATTCATCATCCGTTGGTTCTTCAAGAGGAGTTGCTTGTAATACAACTGTATACTCACCATTTGGAATAGGGATTTGAAATTTATTTGAAAGAATACTTGTTACAACGATACATTCATTTTCAACTGTGAAAGGAACTGTAACCGTTCTAATCACTTCTTCTTTCTCAATATGTTTCCCTGGGGTCACTTTTACTTCACAAGTATAATCAGAGAGTGCTTCAAAAATAACAGTTCCATCCGCCTTCGCATAACCTCTTTCAAAATCTTCATCTGTCCAGTCAACGTAAGGCTGCTCACCGTCATAGTTCATCAACATTAATTGCGAATACGAAATTGTTAACTCCATCGTTCCCCTTCTCCTTCATTATGAAATATGCAACTACTACTTTACGTCAAATTTCACACGCGTACCATCTGGGTATTTATCTAACTTATTTCCTACCCAAGACCCTGCCCCGCGGTTATCTGCCGGACTTATATATTCAATATGTGCTCCTTTTCCACCTTCTTTACACATCGCCATTGGCCATTCATCACGATCATACCCTTTTTTTGATGGGTATGGAGCTAACGATAATTTTCTTCTATCCGCAGCACCGCCACGGTCGATTGTACAAACTTCTGAATGTCCTTCTTTTATAGCATCCGTAATATGTTTCCCTGTCTCTGGATATCGCTCTTTCGGAAATTCTAGAACTTGATCATACGCATTTGTTTTTTTGATACTTGTTTCCTCTGGAACAAGTACTTCATAAACCGCTACTACAATAGAAAGAATTGCAATAATTGAAATGATAATACCTTTTAATTGCTTCATGTATACCTCCATGATTCTACCAGTTTCTTTTCCTCAGTTATTATAACAAACTTCTCCTGTATATGTTTTCAGACATTATTTTAGCTCTTCTTCGTCATTCCGCCAAAAACTCTCATTTTTTCTTCATCTTTTCACTAATGCTGTAGAAAACTAATAACCTTCCGACATTCTTTTTCAAAGGAAGTCCTCGTAAAAGATTGAAATGATATATACGATACTTTTTGGGGAGGAAATATTATGGAAGCTACCTATAAAACGAAAGATGTCACGAATAAAACAGGCATCCCAAAACATATAGTTCGCAAATATAGTCAACTGTTAGAGGAACATGGTTATATGATTTCCAAAACAGCTGATGCTCGTATTTATAAATTGGATGATTTAAAACTATTGAAATCCATACATGAAAGAGCTGCTACATTGCAAGAAGACATTTCAGAAACGATACCCATTATTTTAAAAGAAAAAGAAGCCCCACCTGTACCAGTTATACAAGAAAAGCAAGAAATACAATCGAAAGAAAAAGAAGATGGGCGTAACTTTGAGGAATTCATGTTAAAGCTTGAAATGCTCGCTCAATTAAATGAAGCAATTATTCATCAAAATTCTACTCTTATTACCCAAAATCGTTTAAAAGATGCAAAGCTAGATGAATTGATGCAACAAGTCTATGTAAAAGAAGGCTCTCAAGAAAAAATGCTGCAAGAGTTAGTAGATCATGCCGCTCAAACAGATGCCCTGCAAAAAGAAAAGATGGACTTATTAATGAATCATATGTATAAACGAGAATCTAAGCAAGAAGAAAAAATGAACAAACTCGTAAATCAAATTTATAATAAAGACAGCAACCGCGATGCACAGCTTATGCAAGTGATTCGTGAAATTCAAGAAACAAAAAGAATGGTTGCTGCTTCAAAAGAGCAAGGATTCTTGCAATCATTTAAAAGTTTATTTAGCCGAGCAAAACAAGAAAAAACAAATGAATAAACAATATAAAATAAAAAGTTACCTTCCATCGGTAACTTTTATTCCTTATTTCGTACAGCTGGCAATATAATAATCGCTTCAGTCCCTTTCCCACTTTCGCTTTTATATTCCAGCGTACCATTATGCGCTTGTAAAATACTAAATGTTACCATAAGCCCTAATCCTGTCCCTTTTTCTTTTAAAGAATAATATGGTTGTCCTAGCCTTGCTAACTGTTCTTTCGTCATTCCAACACCACTATCTTTAACCCTTATTACAATCGTTTCATCTTTTTGCATAGCCGTTACTTTTAAATACCCTTTATTTCCTTGAATTGCTTCAATACCATTTTTAACAACATTCATAATAGCTTGTTTCAATTTCGTCTTATCGCCAATCGTATAAAGACTTTCAGAAATCTCAACTTGCAAATATACACCTTGCATCGCTGCAAATGATGACATAAGAGTTGTCATTTCTATTAATTGAGCGGATAAGCAAATGTGTTCTTTTTTCTCAATTTGTGGCCTTGCTAAATTTAAATAATCTGAAATAATTTGTTCTGCCCGGTCCAATTCGGCTAATACGAGACGCATATAATCCTTATTCTTCACATCTTCCGTACTTTCTAGCAATTGAATAAAGCCACGAACAACAGTGAGCGGATTTCGAACCTCATGTGCAACACTTGCTGCCAACTCACTTACAATATTAAGCTTTTCTGACTTTTGCATCTCTGTACGTAGTATTGCATTTTCATTTAAATATTCTGTTAAGTACACCTGAAATACCATTGTCATAACCATAATAAGCGAAGCAAATATATATCCGCTATATATGTGCGAAATATGCGGTGTAAACCCCGTTTCTAACAGAACAGTAATCATGCCAATCACTAAAGAAACAAGTACGTACAATGATGAAATCATAAATGCTAAGATTAGCTTCTTATCCCTTGAAAATAGAGACCATTTCTTTGATAAAAATAATGGAACGATTAATAGAAATATTACTTCTATCACTGGAAGAAGGCTCATTCCCTTTAGCGTCCATTCATATGCAACAAAAATAATGGCCGGGATTAAACCAACAATCCCACCATATAAAAAACCACTAACAATTGGGATTGGGTGAAAGTTATACCCACAAATGTCACCAAAACAAATAGAGTATGTCATGGAGAGAACGAGTGTAATGCTAGATAAAAACATAATAAAGTAGCGGTTCGGCTTCGGAGGCATTTCTTGATAACGATTTAAACGAATCGCTTCATATAAAAATAATGGCAAAATAATGATGGCAATTTGGATCATTAAATCACGGATAAGCTCCATAGCCTCTCATCCCCTATATGTATTTTGATATGATTATATCATTTTACGGGTTTATTTGTTTTAAAATTTTGATTTTTCTTAACATATTTGTTAATTCTTTGTTAACACCACATAATAATTGTTACAGATTTTCGAAATGAATGTAAACCCTGTACCAAATTTCTGCCTGACAGTATACAATGAATACGGATTACAAAGAAAATAAAAAATACTTCATGAGACGGACAACTATAGCAAAATACAGCATATAATCCATACTATCTATGTTTACAAATAAGTGATCATTATTTTAGTAGGAGGAAGATAAATATGGCGGGTACTACGCTTGTTTTAAAAGAAGAAAATTTGGTCGTTCTAGAAAATGTTGAAAAATCAGTATATGAAGAGTTACAACATAAAACAGGAGATGAAGATTGCACATGTGCTGTGAATGAATCAATTGTTCACCTAGGCAAAGTATCCTCTGTACTATGGAATGAAGATGAAATAGATTGGGAGTACGGATATTAAAAAGTCGCTTACAGCGGCTTTTTTTCTATTCCCTCTCTCTTTCTACATAACATATACGCAAGCAAAATCATAGAAAATATGTTAAAATGAACTTAATTTTCAAACGGAAGAAAGGGAGATACAATGGAACAATTCATTAACCCTAGAGTGAAGGACATCCAAATTTCTGGAATCCGTCAATTCTCTAACATGATTCAAAACTATAATAATCTTATCTCTTTAACAATTGGACAACCCGATTTCCCTACACCTTCTCTCGTAAAAGAAGCGGCAAAACGGGCTATTACAGAAAATTACACGAGCTATACACATAACGCCGGTTTATTAGAATTACGCAAGGCAGCTTGTAACTTTGTAAAAGATAACTACGATTTACAGTATTCACCTGAAAACGAAACCATCGTTACAATCGGTGCTAGTGAAGCAATTGATGTTGCATTCCGAACGATTTTAGAGCCAGGAACAGAAGTCATTTTACCTGCCCCTATTTATCCAGGATACGAACCAATTATTCGATTATGCGGCGCAACACCTATTTTTATCGATGTTCGTGAAACTGGCTTCCGTTTAACAGCCGAAGCACTAAAAAATGCCATTACAGAAAACACAAGATGCGTCGTTTTGCCTTATCCTTCTAATCCAACTGGTGTAACTTTATCAAAAGAAGAACTACAAGATATTGTAGATGTTTTAAAAGATAAAAATATTTTCGTCCTTTCTGATGAAATTTATAGCGAACTTGTATATGAACAAAAACATACGTCTATCGCTCATTTCCCAGAAATGCGTGAAAAAACTATCGTCATTAACGGTTTATCAAAATCTCATTCTATGACTGGCTGGCGTATCGGTCTATTATTCGCACCAAGCTATTTAGCAGGACATATACTAAAAGTTCATCAGTACAACGTAACGTGCGCTACTTCAATCGCTCAGTACGCTGCAATTGAAGCATTAACAGCTGCTAAAGATGCACCAAAAATGATGCGTCATCAATACAAAAAGCGCCGTGATTACGTATATAATAGACTGATTCAAATGGGCTTAACAGTTGAACAGCCAACAGGTGCATTTTACTTATTCCCATATGTGGGTCATTTAACATCTTCATCATTTGATTTTGCACTTGACCTTGTAAAAGAAGCTGGATTAGCTGTCGTTCCTGGAACAGCATTTTCTGAATATGGTGAAGGCTATCTTCGCTTATCCTATGCGTATAGTATTGAAACTTTAAAAGAAGGCTGTGATCGATTAGAGGCCTTTCTACAACAAAAAGCTAAGAGTTAAACTCTTAGCTTTTTTTATGCATAATGATCGCAAGTTTGGCGCTTCAGTAATTTATGAGGAATAATAATACACTTTGCAGTAGACTCCGCATTCTCTACTTTATCCACTAAAGCTTTTGCTGCCTCATACCCTAGTTGATATATATTTACATCAACTGTCGAAAGTGGCGGACTCGCAATTTCTGATAATAAAGCATTATTAAAGCTTACAATAGAAACATCCTTCGGTACAACGAATCCTTTTTTAGAAAGCGCACTTAACACACCCAGTCCAATTAAATCATCCGTTGCCACAATTGCTGTCGGTGGTCGCTTCAGCCCCATTAACTCCTCAACGGCTTGTTGACCACTTTCCCTTGAAAAATCAAAATGTAAAATATACTCTTTTGGTAATACAATGTCTGCTAATTTTAAAGCATCACTCATACCAGCCAAACGATCTCTCGTTACAAGTAAATCTGATCCACCGCCGATGAACGCGATTTGTTTATGACCTAATGAAATCAAATATTCTGCTACTTCTCTTGCAGCTGTATAATTGTCATTATCTACATATGTAATTTCATCTTTTCGATCATACGGTTTCCCAATTAAAACAAACGGGAAATTTTGTTCATGCAAATATTGAATAATCCGATCATTCTCTCTTGAATATAAAAGAATAATGCCACCAATTTGGCGTCCCTGTACCATCTTTACAACACCATTAAAAATTTCATCTTCCGTTTCACCTGTCGACATATAAAGCGCATACCCTTCCACATGTGCAAATGAACTAATCCCCCTTATAACTTCTGGGAAAAACGGATTTTGAAAAGCTTTACTTGCAGAACTTGGCATAACAAGTCCAAGTGTTTTCGTTGTTTGGTTAGCTAGATTTCTTGCGTTTAAATTGGGATGATACCCTAGTTCACTCATTACTTTCCGAACACGACGCTTTGTTTTTTCACTTATACTTGGATTATCAGCAATTACACGAGAAACGGTAGATGGTGCTACATTCGCCTTCTTCGCCACATCTTTAATTGTAACTGTCATAAAAATCCCCCTCCTCTCACTTCTCTGTCATTTTTTATATTTTAATCTTGCACCCGTTGCAAGTAATAGGAGAAGTCATTAACTTTTATTGAGTCTATCTTGTAAAACCTATCATATTCTCCCTCTCCATGTATTGTAAGGGATATAGCTCTTTTTTCCTATACTATAATATACTATTTATTTCACTTCTTTTCATATGTGATGTCAAATCTCTTTTCATCGCCCTATAAAATTTTTTATAGGGCGATGAAAAGAAAAATGGGACGTAACGTCCCATTTTTCATCCTTTCGTACCTCCAGCAGTTAAACCAGAGATAAAGTATTTTTGTAGTGATAGGAATAAAATTGAAATTGGGATTGCAATCAATACTGAACCCGCTGCGAACGTTGTAAATTCATTACCAAATTTCTTCGCTACCATTTCATATAAGCCAACTGCTAACGTATAATTTTCTGGTGTGCGCAAAATAACACTCGCTAAAATGAAATCTGTAAATGGACCGATGAAAGTAAATAACGCCACAACCGCTACGATTGGCTTTGCAAGTGGCATAATGATTTGCCAAAAAATACGGAAATGTCCTGCCCCATCCATACGAGCTGACTCATCCAATTCTTTCGGAATCGTATCAAAATATCCTTTCATAAGCCATGTATTCATTGGAATTGCCCCACCTACATAAATTAAAATTAATGCAAGGTGCGTATCGATTAATCCTGTTAACTGTGCTAATACGTATAGAGCGATTAGCGCCGCAAAGTTCGGAATCATTTGTAGAATTAAAAATGTTAATAAACCATTTTTTCTTCCAACAAAACGGTATCTTGAAAATGCATAAGCAGTAAAACTAATTGCTAACACTGAGAAAATCATCGTTATAACACTTACTTTTAATGTGTTTTTATACCATAGTAAATAATTACTATTCTCTAAATCTAATAACTTACGATAATGATCTAACGTTGCATTTTGTGGAATAATACTTGATCCAGATAAACTATCACCTGGATTAAACGATGAGCCAATAATCCATAATAACGGATAGAAAATGATGGCACACATTACGAAAATAACGAAATAACTTAATGAGAGACGTAACATCTTTTGTCTTTTAATATTCATTTACATCATATCCTCTTCTTGGAATGATTTTGTTCTCTTAAATTGCCATAACGCAACTGTAATAACGATTAACGATAATATCATTGTAAGAGCTGCTGCTTTCCCGTACTGCGCTGAAGTCATCGTTAACTTATAAATCCATGAAATTAAAATATCCGTTCCACCTGCGTCTTGTCCAGCTACAGCAGGACCTCCGCCGTTAAATAGATAGATGATACTAAAGTTATTAAAGTTAAACGTATATTGCGTAATTAATATTGGTGCTGTTGCATATAGAACAAGTGGCAATGTAATTTTACGAAACTGTTGCCAAGCTGTAGCTCCATCTACTGTAGCAGCTTCATATAACTCCCCTGGAATCGATTGCAGTATACCTGTTGTCATTGCAAAGACGAACGGGAATCCAAGCCACGTTTGAATCATAATTAAAGCAATCTTCGCCCAAAACGGATCTGTCATCCAAGCAATCTTTTCGATTCCGAATAACGCCAATACTTGATTGTTAATTGCTCCAAATGTTTCATTAAACATACCAGAGAAAACAAGAATAGATACGAATGCTGGGACCGCCCACGGTAAAATGAAGATTGTTCGAATAATTGCCTTCCCTTTAATACCAGGCTGATTTACGATAATCGCTAAGAAAATACCAAGCGCAACTTGTAATGTCGTTGCAACGAATGTCCAAATGACAGTCCAAGAAAATACGCTTAAAAATGTCTCTCTCCACATAGGTAATGTAAAGATATCAATAAAGTTTTTGAAGCCCACCCAATCTACTAATTTAGCTGGAGGAGAGTGGTATAAATCATAATTCGTAAATCCAATTAAAATTACGAAGATGATTGGAAATACAACTACAAAGATAAGTAATAGAAAACCTGGTGAAACCATTAAATACGGAAAACCTTGATCTAGTAAATTACGGTATTGCTCTTTTACAGAGTTTAATGGGGTTCCTATATCACGTTTCTTCCCGTTTTGGTATGCATCATATAAATTAAATGCATATATTCCGAGGCCAAACACGATGACAATGAGTGCCAAGATTCCTTCTACTAATAGAAAGACAGAATGGTCACGTGGAACTTCTGTACCAAGCGTTACAATTCCCCATAATCCCATATTTAATAAATCAGCAAATGCTACAATAAATGAGCCTGTTAATACTAGAAAAATAAGACCTTTTACAAATTGTTTATTATACATTTGGCCCATGCCTGGAATGATTGATAACATGGTTGCCATTTTCCTATGTTTTGAACCGTTTAAGCCGTTTGCTGGTTCCAATGTTTGCATGTTCCTTCCCCCTTTTTTCTGGGAGAGAATTCGTGCCTCTCATATTAGAGGCACGAATTTCACCTTATTTTTGCTTACTATGATTTGCCTCAATATTACCTTTAATTTGCTTCACTGCATTATCAAGTGCTGCTTTTGGTGCCTCTTTCTCCGTAACAACTAATTGAAGCGCATCTCCAGCTGGTTTCCATACTTCTTGCATTTCTGGAATGTTTGGCATTGGAATTCCATTTTCAGATTGCGTTGCAACTGCTTTTGCAGCTTCATTATCTTTAATAATTGGATCTTCCATTACTGATTTTACTGGAGGAATTTCTTTTGTTTTCTCAAATCGAATTTTTGCGTTTTCTTCATTCGTTACCCATTCAGTGAACTTTGTAGCTAAATCATTTTGTTTAGAGAAACTTGTTACATGCCATCCTTTAACCCCAACAAACGTTTTCATTGGTTGACCATTTGGTAATTTAGGCATTGGAGCAACACCATAATCAATTCCGTTCTTTTCCATTGCTTGGAACGCCCAAGGTCCGTTCATGATAGATGCTGCTTTTCCTTCGTTAAATAGTCCATCAGCAGCAGGTCCACCAGATTCACCGATAATACCTTTCGGGAATAACTTTTCTTTGTACCATTTTTGAAGGTATTCCGCACCTTGTACTGCTCCGCTATTATTTAATCCAACATCACTTGCATTTGGCTTTCCATCTTTTTCACCAAACACATAGCCACCCATACCTGCCATGAATGCATTAGCAAAGTAGAAGTTATCTCCTAGTGTTAAAAATCCGTACTTGCCATCCTTCGTAAATTCTTTCGAGAAGTTAAACAGCTCGTCCATCGTTTCTGGTGCTTTTGGCATTAATTTTTTATTGTAAATAAAGATTGGTGTCTCAATTGCTTTTGGTAAACCATATAATTTTCCGTTATATGTCTGTGCTGCTATTGATGAATCAGTAAATTTACTCTTTACAGCATCATCAGCTTTCACTTCTGAAAGTAGACCTTCTGTTACTGCGTTTCCGATTTGATCATGTGGCAATGTTACAACATCTGGTCCAGTCCCCGCTGGTCCATCAAGGCGTAACTTCTTCACTTGATCTGTCATTTGCATTTCAACAACTTTTACTTTTACTTTATATTTTTCCTCAAAACTTTTCACTGCTGGTTCTAAAGCAACACCTTTTTTATCATCTTCCCAAACGAGAAGATCGTAATCTTTCTTTGCTTTACTTTCTTCTTTCTTCCCTGAATCTTTCGGTCCACATGCAGATAACATACCAATTGATAATGCTGAAATCGTTAATAATGATAATGCTTTCTTCATCCCAAAAACCTCCCTAAGTTGTATATGTACCCTACTAATTGAAAACGTTTGCATTGAATAGTTTAATAGAAGCGCAAACAATATCTCAATCTATGAAAACGTTTGCGCTATTTGTCTATCATTATACATTCTTTTATTCATTTTGCAAATATTAATTTTTAAAATATTATTACTATACTCCTTATACATTGACTTTATATGAAATGAATACTACTCTTATAAGCAATATTAAAGCTATGTAAAAGGCAATCGTTTGCAACATATACTTTATTATTATACTTAAGGGAACAATATGTATGGAGATATTAAAGGGGGATTTTCTATATGCTTAAAGAAGCCATTTATCATAGGCCAAAAGATAATTTCGCATACGCTTACGATGAAAAAACGATTCACATCCGAATACGTACTCAAAGAGACGATGTTCAAAGCGCCACTCTTATTTACGGTGATCCTTATGACTGGAAAGACGGGAAATGGATTACATCAAATACACCGATGAAAAAAACTGGTTCTACCGCATTGTTTGATTATTGGTCCATTTCTATCGAACCGAAATTTAAGCGCTTACGTTATGGATTCGAATTAAAAAATGATACAGAAACGCTTATTTATGCAGAACGCGGATTTTTCTCTACCATTCCAAATGATGACGTTGGTAACTTTTTCTGTTTTCCATTTATTCATGCAAATGATGTATTCAAAGCACCTTCTTGGATTAAAGACACCGTTTGGTATCAAATTTTCCCAGAACGGTTCGCGAATGGTGATCGTGCACTAAATCCAGAAAACACTCTTCCTTGGGGCAGCGCTGAGCCAACTCCAACTAATTTTTTCGGTGGAGATTTTGCTGGTATTATTCAAAACCTTGATTACCTTGTGAAGCTTGGAATTTCAGGGATATACTTCACACCTATTTTCAAAGCACATTCAAACCATAAATATGACACAATTGACTACATGGAAATCGATCCGCAATTTGGGACGAAAGAAACGTTCAAAGAACTCGTTCAGGCATGTCATACACACGGTATAAAAGTAATGCTCGATGCCGTGTTTAATCATAGTGGATACTTTTTCGATAAATTCCAAGACGTGCTAGAAAACGGCGAGAAGTCTACTTATAAAGAGTGGTTCCATATTCATGAATTTCCAATTAGAACTGAGCCACTTCCGAATTATGATACTTTCGCGTTTACACCGTATATGCCTAAATTAAATACAGCACACCCGGATGTAAAAGAATACTTACTTGAAGTTGGGCGTTACTGGGTAAGAGAATTCAATATAGACGGTTGGCGCCTTGATGTAGCAAATGAAGTCGATCACAGCTTTTGGAGAGAATTCCGAAGTGAGATAAAGACATTAAATCCTGAAGTATATATTTTAGGAGAAATTTGGCACGATGCACTTCCATGGCTACAAGGAGATCAATTTGATGCTGTAATGAGCTATCCTGTTACAAACGCTCTACTGTCTTACTTTGCTAACGATTCCATTAAAGCAAATGAATTTATGAAACAAATTACGGAATCTCTCCATTCCTACTCTATGAACGTAAATGAAGCAGCC
Source organism: Bacillus cereus group sp. TH152-1LC (assembly GCF_027710505.1). Lineage (NCBI taxonomy): Bacteria > Bacillati > Bacillota > Bacilli > Caryophanales > Bacillaceae > Bacillus > Bacillus cereus group sp. TH152-1LC. The sequence continues at coordinate 176,890 of NZ_JAQFNK010000003.1, forward strand.
TTTCATTTATTAGACAGCCATGATACACCAAGAATATTGACAACATGTAACGGAGATAAAAATAAGTTAAAGTTACTTTATGTATTCCACCTTTCTTTCATCGGCTCTCCTTGTATTTATTATGGAGACGAAATTGGTATGGACGGCGGTGTGGATCCAGCTTGCCGCAAATGTATGATTTGGGATACGAAAGAACAAGATCATCTATTATTTACACATGTACAAACATTAATTTCATTACGAAAGCAATATAAAGCATTTGGAGGACATGGTACTTTCCAATTTATCGAAGCAAATGATGAACATAATTATATTTCTTATACGAAAACATATGATGATGAAACTATCTTTTTCGTTTTAAATCCGACTGATAGTGAAATTACCGCTTCCCTCCCTCTCCATGTTACTGGAAAGAAAATCATTAACATTTATACAAACGAAGAATTTTCAGCGGAAGCAAGTGTATTACAAGTTACACTTCCTCCATATGGATTCTCAATCTTAAAATGGTAATCAAAAAAGCCTTATACCAAGTGGTATAAGGCTTTTTCCTATTTCAATTTAAATACCATCGCTTCATACGGACGTAATGTCATATTATCTATCGATCCATTCTCTACGTCGTAATTGTGTATGAATAACTCTGCTTCACTATAATTAATGTCCTCAGGCAATTCAAATAAACATTCTTCCGCCGTAAAGTTTGCAATGACAAGAAGTTTTTCTTCTCCATATGTTCTTACATATGCAAAAATAGAAGGGTTATTCTCTAATATTAAATCATATGATCCATACACAATAATCTCATTATTTTTACGTAACTCAATTAATTTTTTATAGTAATAAAAAATTGAATCTTTATTTTGGATCGCTTGTTTCACATTGATTTCTTTATAGTTAGGGTTTACCGTAATCCAAGGCTCACCTGTTGTGAATCCAGCATGATTCTGATCGTCCCATTGCATCGGTGTTCTAGCATTATCTCGGCCTTTTATATAAATAGACTGCATCACTTTATCTATATCTTCACCGCGCTCTATCACTTTTTCCTTATACATATTTAATGTTTCAATATCTCGATATTCATCAATCGATTCAAATCGAACGTTTGTCATTCCGATTTCTTCTCCTTGATAAATATACGGTGTTCCTTTCATCATATGAAGTACCGTCGCTAACATTTTCGCAGATTCAATGCGATACATTTCATCATTACCAAAACGAGATACAACGCGAGGCTGATCATGGTTATTCCAATATAGGCTATTCCATCCAGTATGCTCTAATGCTTTTTGCCATTTCGTTAAATTCTCTTTTAAAGTAAGGAGTGAACATGGTTTTACATCCCATTTCCCGCCTTCTCCTGAATCTAAATCCATATGTTCAAATTGGAATACCATCTGCAGTTCTTTTCGTTCTTCCCCAGTATACATTTTCGCCTCTTCTGTCGTTACACCAGGCATTTCACCAACCGTCATAATATCATAATGAGACAATACTTCTTCATTCATTTCATGTAAATATTTATGAATGTTTGGACCGTTCATAAAATGCTTATGACCTGAAACATATCCCTCTTCTTCTGTTTCAACAGCTGGTAAGCCCTCTTCTTTAGAAATAAAATTAATAACATCCATACGGAAGCCATCAATTCCTTTTTCTAACCAAAACTTCATCATTTCATAAACATCTTGTCTTACTTTTTCATTATCCCAATTTAAATCTGGCTGTTTTTTAGAAAACAGGTGTAAATAATATTCATCTGTCATTTCATCATACTTCCATGCTGATCCACTAAAAGCTGCTCCCCAGTTGTTCGGCTCTTTTCCTTCTTTTCCAGGACGCCATATATAGTAATCTCTATATTTATTATCTTTTGATTTACGTGATTCAATAAACCAATTATGTTCATCAGAAGTATGGTTAACAACTAAGTCCATCATAAGTTTCATATTACGTTCATGCATTTCATGTAGTAGCTCATCCCAATCTTCCATCGTTCCGAACTCATTCATAATTTTACAATAATCACTTATATCATAACCATTATCATCATTTGGAGATTCATAGACTGGCGATAACCAAATGACATCAATCCCTAATTCTTTTAAGTAATCTAGCTTTGAAATAATACCACGAAGATCCCCAATACCATCACCGTTACTATCCATAAAGCTACGAGGGTAAATTTGATATACCACACTTTCTTTCCACCATTGTTTTTCCATTATGCTACCCCATTTCATTAATAATTCGATTTTCTCTTTTTTAAGGCGCAAACGTTTTCATTAATGAATGATAACAGATTCTATCTTAATTTAAAATAGCGCTTACAACTTTTGTTCTTATTTTTCTAAGAAAATATATGAAAATTACTAATATCCCTCTAATAAATGAAAACGTTTTATTTTTTTGTTTATTTTTTAAATCTATTAGTTTATAATGAACTCAAAGAAAACGTTTGCATAATTATTTCTAGGGGGAAATACCATGGCAGAACTGAAATTAGAAAACATTTATAAAATATATGATAATAACGTAACAGCTGTAACAGACTTCAATTTACACATTCAAGATAAAGAGTTTATCGTATTTGTCGGTCCTTCTGGATGCGGAAAATCTACAACATTACGAATGGTGGCTGGGCTTGAAGATATTTCAAAAGGAGAGTTTTCAATTGATGGTAAGCTAATGAATGATGTCCCTCCAAAAGATCGCGATATTGCAATGGTCTTCCAAAACTATGCCCTATATCCACATATGAGTGTGTATGATAATATGGCATTTGGATTAAAACTTAGAAAAATACCAAAAGATGAAATCGATCGTCGTGTGAAAGATGCAGCAAAAATTTTAGGACTGGAACAATATTTAGATAGAAAACCGAAAGCGTTATCTGGTGGACAACGTCAACGTGTTGCGTTAGGTAGAGCAATTGTTCGAGACGCGAAAGTTTTCTTAATGGATGAGCCTTTATCTAACTTAGACGCGAAATTACGTGTTGCAATGCGCTCAGAAATTTCTAAATTACACCACCGTCTTGGAACGACAACAATTTACGTAACACATGATCAAACAGAAGCAATGACAATGGCTTCACGTCTTGTTGTTATGAAAGATGGAAAGATTCAACAAATCGGAACGCCAAAAGAAGTATATGAAACACCTGAAAATATTTTCGTTGGTGGATTTATCGGCTCTCCAGCGATGAATTTCTTCCGTGGTAAATTAACTGAAAACGATTTCGTTATAGACAACACAATAAAGGTCAAAGTATCTGAAGGAAAAATGAAGATGTTACGTGAACAAGGCTATGTAAATAAGGAAATTGTTTTAGGCATTCGTCCTGAAGACATTCATGATGAACTTTTATTTTTAGAAGCTTCACAATCTACTGCTTTCAAAACAAAAATCGAAGTTGCTGAGTTACTAGGTGCTGAGTCTATTTTATATATGAAACTTGGAGATCAAGATTTTGCAGCACGTGTTGATGCAAGACATACATTTTCACCTGGTGACGAAATTAAACTAGCATTGGATATGAATAAAGCGCATTTCTTTGATAGCCAAACTGAACAACGTATTCGTTAAAAAGTAATTTTCTGCTATATAACATACAAAAAAACCGTCCACATATTTTGAGGGCGGTTTTCATTATTATACGAGGGCTTCTACTGTATGAAATGATTGTCCTTTCGTGCCAATAATACCGAAAATCGGTAAGTCACTCAGCACCACTTCTTCTTGCTGTTTCATAAATGATGACGTTAATTGTTTTATCTCTATCCAAACGTCATTAATACAAAGTACATTGGAATCGTTCTCTTGTTGGCGAGAAAAAATAGAATCTATTTTATATAAACCAGCATTTTGAAAAAGCATATCAATGCGATTGAATGCATTCAAAGTAACACTGATAACGCGTTGCCAATCTCCTTGCTTTTCCATATCATAGGATACAAAAAGTGCTTCTCCGCCTAGATTCGTAATTTCTTCCACTGTTGCTTGTCCACTTTCTTGATCAATGTCCGTCACAATTACTTTTGCGCCTTGTTTAGCCAACAAAAGAGCTGTATTACGTCCAATACCGATGCCACCGCCAGTTACGATAGCAACTTTTCCTGCAAGCTTCATTTTCATTACCCCTTCTATAAGTCTTACCGTTATTCAGTATACTGCTTTATGAGATTAGTCTGCAAGCAAGAAAAGTTGCTTATTTATTTGTAAGCGATTACTTTTTTATTCCTTCTTTTTTCTTACTATTACGCTGATCGAAAACTAAACCGATGAAAATTAAAATCCCCCAAAAGATTACACTACCTCCAGTCATTTCAATTTCCCCCTTATTATATAAAGTGAAACTTTAATCAGTGGGGGTTTTGTTCATCCTCCACTGATTATTAGCCCCCACCAATCGGACGTTTACGGACAGTTGATCTCCCACCTAACTTCTTTGCTTCAACTGAATTTTGAGGTGGGAGTTTTACTGTCCGTTAACGCGGGATAAAGATATTATTTTAATTATTATAACATTTTCTCAATTTTCAATCTATTAAAACCAAAAATGATATGGATTAACTTTTTCCTATTATATATCCTTTAAAATATATTTGAATAATAAAGTGAAACTTTAATCAATGGGGGTTTTCCTCATCCCCCACTGATTATTAGCCCTCACCAATCGGACTTTAATGGGCAGCCCGACCCCCACCTAACTTCTTTGCTTTCGCTGAATTTTGAGGTGGAGGTCTTACTGCCCATTAAAGCGGGATAAAAAAGACCCTCTTATTTTATGTATAAAAAGGTCTCTGTTTTATTATACAAGACTTATCACTTTTGTTTTTGTAATTAAATCTTGAAAACCACAATTATCTTTGCGGAATAACATCATATATACGTTACATAATATCGGAATTCCAAGTAGCAATATGTTCGGTAATAACAATACAAAAAATCTTATAATTAATGTTTGTAATGTTAACTTTTCACTCTTCAATGAAATTAATTTTATTCTCGTTACCTTTTTACCAAGTGTAACACCGTTCCAAATAAAGGGTACCAAAATAAAATATATCGCCATTAATATAAAAACTACTGTGAGATCATATCTATAATCACCAAAACTAATATTAAAGCGATTAAAAATAGCACTATAATTTCCGGTCATAATAGCTACTACTGCGCCATACATAACCGAGATTAAAAACATGTCAATTAGGGAAGCACCTATGCGATTCATTACAAGCGCTGGACGATGCATCTTTAACTTCATTTTATGTCGACTCCTTCATATCCTTCTTTACCCGTCTCATCGTACCACTTCTAAAAAACATTGTAAACTAGCGTTTCTCTTACTTTTCTTGTACAATGTGTTACAACAGCATTATAAAGGAGGTTCCCATATTGAAAAAATGGATAATCCTATTCGTCGCATTCCTATTAGCCGGTTGTGCTGGAAATACAAATCATATAACTTATACGATTAACGATGAATACGAACTCATACGTACTTCTGGAAATGCATTTGAACTTTTCCCATCGCAAGATGCTGTATATGCCACACAATACATTCCTGCAAAACTTACAGACATAGCTTGGGATGATAAATACATTATTGCAAAACAAATTGAGGAAAAATCAGATCCGAATAACCCTGACGGGGCAATTGCAAATAAAAAAAGTGAGTATTATTGGATTATCGACGTAAAGCATAATAAACGGTTTGGCCCGTATAATGAAAAGCAATTTAATGAACAAAAAGATGCGTTTAAAATTAAGGTACCTTTTCAAAGTGTAGATTCATACATAAAAGAACAGAAAAAACAGTCAGCATAGTTGTTTGAGCGCTGACTGTTTTTTCTTACATATTTTTAAAAAACTCTTACTCAGAAAGTGAGATATTAAAAGTTTGTGGCTCTTTTACAACATCTTGCGTTTCTGTATCTGCTGCGATTACATTATCTGTTGTAAACTTAATATCCTTTACCTTTTCTTTTCCATCATCAAGTATTAAGCCGATAATACCATTTCTTGTTTCACCAGGCTTATAGTCTTCCCTTGATACATTTTTTGTACCAACGAGCGTATCTTCATCATATAAAAAGTTTTGAGTTGCTACTTTAAAATGTTGCTTATCATTAATCGTAACATCATTCATAGAGAAAAATTGTATATTTTTATTCCCGCTATTTTCCACCTTATATGTAATTTCAACGTAACGAATCGTATCACTAATCTCAGTACCACTGATCGATGCATATAACTCTGCATCTTCTTGACTTACTTTATCTCCTAATCTACGCTTTACTTCTTCAGGAGTTAATGCCGTATATACTTTTAATGTATTTTTTGCATCTTTACTCATCTGCGATAAAGAGATTACTTTCACATCTTGTACGTGAATTTTCATTGGTGCTACTTCAAATGTTTGATTCACAGAATGGATCTGTTCTAATTTAAAAGTACCCCATCCTGTTTCTTTCACTTTTTGTCCTACTTTTTTCAGCTCACGCCCACCATATTCTTTTGTTTCAGGAATAGATTCTTTCTTCTTCGGTTCAGCTTTCTTTTCTTCTTGATGGAAGCAACCACTTAACATAAGAAGAAAACTACATAAAACAAAAATACTTTTCCATGCTTTCATCATATAATTTCTCCTAACACTATCATTCAGTAATGTAAATTAGTCCCTTGCTTTGTAAACTATAGAAACAATGAGGAGTCCACAAAACGAACTTGTCAGTCCAGATACTATTATACCTCCTATTTGGAAAATATGAAAATAGGGATCTATAAACGCTTGAACGATAAATACTATAGCTGCGACAATGATTGACGAAACCCAATACTTCCTTTTTTCTGAAGCTATCATCATATCTTTCCCTGTTTCATCTTTATACTTCCATAGTACGTATAATAGTAATAATAAACCTACACATGTACTTCCGTGTTGCATGTATTTATACACTGGGATACTATGTAATTCTCTTTGTAACAATGCTATTTTCATAACGAAGTAGCCTGTATGATGAGTAAACGCATCCCAAACGACATGCGTGAGCATACCAAATAAAGCAGAATAGCAAAATACAAAGAAATCCTTCCATGTATGAAGCCCCCACCTCTCATCTACTGCATATGTATAGTAGCCAGCAAACGGTTTAGGTAAATGTGTTATAAACGGCTTTTTTAAAATGTAATGATATATGTATGCGAGTAGAAATACAAGCGGCAAATTTAAATATAAGAATCCAAGCCATGTATGCCCAATAACACCATACGGCCTAAAGCGTAAAAAATATTCAAAATCAGGCGCCATACTCCCTAATATAAGAGCCGTTACTGAAATATATTGAGAACGCTTTTTCACCAAAGGAAGAATTGCTGCTGGGTGTGCAAATGTAAACGGCATGTTTTGACTCCTTTTCATATCTTCATTAGAATACCATCTATCATAACGAGAGAATTGATCTTGATGCAATATTTATTTTCACATTGGAATATGGTAGTTTACATGTTATAATCCACATGAAATATTCAGAAAATAAGGAGGGGTTCATATGTCATTAACACTTGTCTTTTTTCTTGTTCTGTTTATCTTCTTTGTACTTACATACATCAGCTTTTTTCTGTGGAAGCACTTAAAGATTATAAAATACCTTCCTGCTCTCGTTGGCTTTATGAGCGTTCTTTTCATTTTTATATGGCAGAGAATGTCTTTTGGCTGGGAAGGTCTCGGTTTTGGTGCACTTCAATATACAATACTATTTGCAAGTTGTCTTACACTTGTATTTGCTGCTTTTTTAGAATCAAAATCCGTTATGAATTGAGGTTTATATATTGATTGACGTACCCTTTTTAAAAAATGTCACATTAAAGAAAGAAAATATCCCTAGTTTTTCCACATATCCTTACTGTTTACCCGCTATCCAAAAATTACAATCTCTAGCTTTTCATCCAAATGTAACATTCATTATTGGAGAAAACGGAACCGGTAAATCAACATTACTTGAAGCAATTGCAATCGCTTTAGGTTTTAACGCAGAAGGTGGAACGAAAAACTTCCGCTTTAGCACAAACGATTCACATTCATCTTTACATGAATACCTTCGCATTTCTAAAAGTTTCAATACACCAAGTGATGGTTTCTTTCTTCGCGCTGAATCATTTTATAACGTTGCTTCTTATATTGATGAAATGGATGCCGATCCATACGCACGTGGAAATCCAGTTATTGACTCATATGGTGGCACCTCACTACACAACCAATCACACGGTGAATCATTTTTCTCCTTATTTATGCATCGTTTTTCAGGACAAGGTTTATACATTTTAGATGAGCCTGAGGCAGCTTTATCACCAATGAGACAACTTTCCATGCTCATTCGAATGCACGAACTAGCGGAACAAGGTTCACAATTTGTTATCGCGACGCATTCTCCTATTTTAATGGCTTACCCTGAATCCACTATATACTCTTTAACACAAGAAGGGATTCACGAATCCGCCTTAGAAGACACTGAGCATTACCAAACGACAAAACTTTTCTTTGAAAACCGTGATCGACTATTCCAGCATCTATTTGAATCGTAAAAAAGAAGCAGCAAGCGCTGCTTCTTTTTTATAGTGCTTCTATAAATAATGCTACCCCAATACCGCCGCCGACGCATAGAGAGGCAATTCCTTTTTCTAAACCACGTCTCTTCAATTCATGAATTAAACTTACCGTAATACGAGCTCCTGTACAACCGATTGGATGTCCAAGTCCTACACCACTACCGTTTACATTCACTTTTTCACGGTCTAAACCTAATTCTTTCTCTACAGCTAGGTATTGAGCCGCGAAAGCTTCATTAATTTCAAGTAAATCTGCATCTTCTAATGACCAATCTACTTTTTCTAATCCTTTACGAATTGCTGGTGCTGGTCCAATACCCATAATTTTCGGATCTACTCCAGCTACTGAATATCCAACAATTCTAGCTAACGGTTGTAAGCCTTTTTCTTTCGCTTTTTCTTCGCTCATTAATACTAGAACCGCACTTCCATCATTCAGGCCAGATGCATTCCCTGCCGTTACTGATCCGTCTTTACGGAAAGCTGGTTTTAATCCTGCTAATTTTTCCGCTGTAATATCTGCACGTGGATGTTCATCCTTCGAAAATACTATTTCTTTTCTACGTTCTTTTATCGTAATAGGAACAATTTGATCGTCAAAGTATCCAGACTCAATTGCTTGCAGTGCCAATGTATGACTACGAAGCGCAACTTCATCTTGTTCCTCTCTTGTAATTTCATATTGGTCAACTAGATTTTCAGCTGTTTCACCCATCATAATATGGTGAATTGGATCTTCTAGTACTTCCCACACCGTATCACGAATTTCTCCGTGCTGTAGACGTTGTCCCCAGCGGTGCTGTTTTAATGCATAAGGGCTTGAGCTCATTGCTTCTACTCCACCTGCAATAACAACATCACTTACACCTAATTGAATTTGCATTGCAGCTGACATAATTGCTTGCATACCTGAAGAACATTGGCGTTGGATTGTATACCCCGTAACTGTGTCAGGAAATCCTGCCGCTAATGCAGCTGTTCTTGCAGTATTTGCTTCATCAGTTCTTTGAATACAATGACCTAAAATTACTTCATCAACTTCGTGTGGTTCTACCCCGCCTCGTTTTACAGCTTCCTGAAGTACAGGAACCGCTAATTCTACTGGCGTTACATTTTTTAGCGCTCCTCCAAAAGTTCCAATTGGCGAACGAACTGCAGCTGTAATAACAACATTATGCATTTTGCACTTGCCCCTCTCTTATGTACCCTAGTCAGTTTTTAGGTGAAATTCCATAAGATGTATGTCTACATCTATCATACTATAAACATACTAAAAAATCAAAATATTTAATATAATAAAAATAGAAGGAATTAACCTTCTATTCTGTTAATGCATATAAAAATTTTTGTAAAATTTTCTCTGTCGTTTCATTCAATTTTGGTAACTTATCTACCGGAAAATATTGAAGCTTCAATCCCTCATGATCAAGCCTTAGCTCTCCACTCACATGATGCCCCTGATACAGATGAATGACATTAAAAATTTCATCTCCATTAGGATAACGGAAATATACTTCCTTTCCTGATAAGACACCTAGAAATTGCATTATTTTTGCAGTTAATCCCGTCTCCTCGAATAATTCTCGGCGAGCAGTTTCTTCAGTCGTTTCTCCTAGTTCCATCGCGCCGCCAGGTACACCCCAATCATATGTATCTGAATGATATTGAAGCAATACTTCTTGATTATCATTTAGTATAATTATTGCTGATCCAACGAGAATAAGTGGTCTTGTCCCAACGACTTTGCGTAACTCTTCAATATACCCCATTATGTAAACTCTCCTTTCCTCACCCTCCCTTATCATAACAAAATTTTTCTCCTTTTGTTGATGTAATTTCCAAGAAAAAAAAGGAAGCTTTCGCCTCCCTTTTTTCACCCTTATTTCTTAAAACTTTCATATTTTACAGCTTCAAAAGCTTCTTCAATTTCATCATTACGATAATGAACATATGTAAAACGTCCTAACTCTACTAATCTTGCTATTTCTTGTAACGCTTTATGTTGCTCATATGTTTCCTCCAGCTTAATATGTACATAAAACTTCATCAACGGATGTTCATATAAAGGTTCTCCCACCTCTACATATACATCTTCCACCCCTTGCACAACTCTTACATAACTTGCAAATTGATAAAGAGCTTCTCTGTCTGAAACGATTTTTAATGTATACATATATTCTCCCCCTTTCCTTTACTATATCAAAAAGATGATCAAACTACGTTATAGAACTATGAAATTTTTTCGACTTGTAATAAACAAGGCGTTTATCCATACATAGGGTCTTTTCCTAACATATATTATAGGAAGAATTTTTTCAGTTGAGGTGTTCCTTATGGATCCATACGTCAATATATGTATTTGCATTACTCCAGGCACCAACATTTCTGATGACCGTATCGCAAAAGATTTAGCAGTTGCAGAATCAATTTGGCACCCCATTACATTTCAAATTAAAGACGTAATTATTTTAAATGAACTTTTTCGTTTTTCTGACCGTGAAATTAGTTATAAAAATTCTATTCAAAGTCAGGAAAAATTAGCATCCTTTTTCCAAACATGTGTAAATGAAGCTCCTGAATGCGACCTTTACATTTGTTATATTGGTAGTGATTATTTTAAAGAAACAGCGGTCATTGCCTGCGCTTACTCTTTAGCAAAACAACAGCAACTTACTGGTTATATCGTTTTAACAAATTCGGCTGCTCCTATGAAAAATATATATACGCTCGCTCACGAAGTCGGTCATATTTTATTTACAAGACGTATTCATGGAAAACTTACTCACGCAGATCCTCATTCCCCAACTGGCTCGGAGCACCATCCCTCTCCAACAAATCTTATGTATCCGATAGTCCCGCGCCCTGAAAGTGTTCATATTCAGTCACTATTAACGAACGAACAAAAAGCACTCTCTTTACAAAGTGCTTTATTACAAAGAAAAAAACAGTAACAATCTTGTTACTGTTTAAAACAACTTATTCCAATCCATAAACGAAAGCCCGGCTGCAAAGGATACACTATACACCTAAACCGAATCCCTCTAAAAATCAAAATATAGTATTTCTTTGGAAATAATTTTTTGTATATCCAGAGCAGCCCTTTTCCTACTTAAACTAAAAAGATACATTTAGGCTTATCCCCTAATAAAATATTAAAATAGTCATCATGTATTTCTTTTGATGAAAACAACATAGTTGATTTTAGAAATCAAATCCTTCATATACCTATAAATAACTGTCCCTCTTGTTTATTCGTATACTTCTCTTTTTTCTAATTTGATATGAATTTTTAAAAGCATATAAATAACAATGAAAAGAATTATTTGCTGCACATACATTCCAATAATATTTGATACATCTATTATTACAAACACATATTCTAATACAATTGGAACTAGTAAATACGACAAAGTAAACCAACCACCAAATTTAATATTTATAACAACCGCTAAAAGAACTACTACACCAACAAGAATTAAGCTTTCCGTACTAGTAAACTTAATAAATGTTGTACCATAAAACTTATTTAATAATGCAATACTAAAAATTAATAAAAACCATATCGCACCGCTTATATACATTATTAAAAATTCAGTTCTTTTACGCTTAAATGATGCTGTTCTCATTCCCCATATTAATACAGTAATTCCTACAAAAATCATAATCGGATAACCAATTAACTCAATTAAAGAATAAGATAAACGATGGTTGAATTCACTAAAGAATACGCTCTTCATCATTGTGAAAGCCAATAAATTTACAATAAAGTAAAGTAATAATTTATAATTACCTTTTCTATCTATATCCATCTCTTCCGCAAGTTGATTAGCATATTCTTGTGAAGCATGACCAAATATATCACTTACCGTCTTTCCCTTCTTCTCACCTTCTATTAAATGTAGTTCAGCATCTTCTATAAAGGAAATAATATCAGTTTCTCTAATGCCCTTGGTTCGTAAATAGCCTTGGGTATCATCTAAAAATTTTTGCCCTTCATTCGATAACACTTTTATCCCCCCTTATTTAACCGCTTCTCTTCTATTCATCTTCAGCATAATTTCAAGGAAAATTAAAATAAACAAACTTCCGTATAAACATATAATTTGAAATAACATTGGCATGAGATCTTCCGAAGTAAATGTTTTAAACAGTAACATAATTGAAAGCGGAATGATTAAATATAAGTTTTTAAACCATCCTTCAAAATACATATTTATCGCTATTGTAATAATAAAAATAGCTCCAGCTAATATATAACTTTGCGTTTGGGTGAATGTAAACATTTTTGTAGGATAAATCACATCTAATATCGTAACAACTCCTATTAAAAACATTGGCGCAATCATAACTAAAAACCACATAGAAAACCACGTTTTTGTAAAACTTGTTACGAAGGTCATTTTACGAAGTAGAAAATTAGGACCTATAACAACTAAAATCAATGACAAACTATACCCCACGCACTGAATAAGCGATATCTGTAACATTCCGTTATTCACTATTAAGATAGAAGCAATAATCCAAAACGATACGATATTCATTACTGTAAAACCAATTTGCTTCCACGTTTCCTGTCTATCCTTTTCCATTACTTTTACAAGTTCATTTGCATATTCTTTCGGTGAGCTTCCGAAAATATCTTCTACACTTTTCCCATCACTCTCACCCTCGATTAAATGGAGTTCTGCATCTTCTATAAAATTTTCAATATCGCTTTCTTTCACACCCTTTGCCACTAAAAATAATCTCATATCTAATAAAAACTTTCGTGCTTCATTTGATAGCATTATTTTTTTCTCCCCTTCCCCTCAAGTAGACGCTCTACACTACTTTGCATCGCTTCCCAGCGATCCATAAATTCATGAAGCGCTTCCTCGCCTTTTTCAGTTAATGTATAATATTTTCGCTTTGGGCCAGATGGAGATTCCTTCATTACACTTGTTATTAATCCTTCCTTTTGCATTCGTATTAATAACGGATAAATACTTCCCTCACTCGCCATTGTAAAGCCATACTTCGCTAGCTTTTCACTCATTTCATAACCGTATATTTCACCTTCAGAAATAATAGCAAGTAAGCATCCTTCTAAAATCCCTTTCAGCATTTGACTTGTCGACATAATTCAAATCCTCCCACTATCTTGTTTTACAAGATAGATAAGCGTAAGTATCTTGCTTTACAAAGTAGTATAGCAGAGACTATTTTGTAAAACAAGATAGCGAACAATATTTTTCCAAATCTTTGCAGGATTTTTATTATCTGCCCTCTAAATAGAGCAATATGAGAACTTTATTACGAAGGGATGTTTTTCACCATGGTTACAAATCGTGTTGTCTTTTTAACAGGTGCTGCAAGTGGTATTGGTTATGAAATGGGAAACGCTTTTGCAAAAGAAGGTGCAAAAGTTGTGATTACCGATCGTCTTGAAGAACGTGCAAAAGAAGCTGCTGACCAATTACAAAAAGAAGGCTATCAAGCTATCGGTTTAAAATGTGATGTTACATCTGAAGAAGAAATTACAGCTGCAATTTCTCAAACGGTTACTCATTTCGGTTCATTACATATATTAATTAATAACGCAGGAATGCAGCATGTTTCACCAATTGAAGAGTTTCCAACCGAAAAGTTTGAACAACTTATTAAAATTATGCAAATCGCTCCTTTTATCGCAATTAAGCACGCCTTCCCAATTATGAAAAAACAAAAGTATGGCCGAATTATTAATGTAGCCTCCATTAATGGCCTCGTTGGATTTGCAGGAAAATCCGCCTACAATAGCGCGAAGCATGGCGTAATTGGATTAACAAAAGTTGCCGCTTTAGAAGGCGCTACTCACGGAATTACCGTTAATGCGCTTTGTCCTGGTTATGTCGATACCCCTCTTGTACGTAATCAACTACAAGATTTAGCGACTACACGAAATGTACCGCTTGAAAATGTTTTAGAGGATGTCATTTATCCACTTGTCCCACAAAAGCGCCTATTACAAGTACAAGAAATTGCTGATTATGCTATGTTTTTAGCCAGCGAAAAAGCGAAAGGTATAACTGGTCAAGCTGTCGTTATCGATGGTGGTTATACTGCTCAATAAAAATAAAGTTTGCTCTTCGTGAGCAAACTTTATTTTTATCCCGAGGACCCTCCTACTTTAGTAATTGTGTAGGGAGTTTCTCGATCGCAACAATTACCCCATCTAATTTACTTTCAATACGATGAAGTAAATATAATATTACAACAATCGGAAAACCTACATTACCTATCATCCTGATCCACTCTTCCATCTTTCTCGCCTCCTCTCATTATATAAATAAGAGAAAAGAAAACATTTAGGCATAAAAAAACAAGCTATTATGTATTAGCTTGTCTTTCAAATAACGATGCAATTTCCCATTTATAATCTCCACGTATAATGCCTTTTTCAGTAATAATACCTGTAATTAATTCATTCGGTGTTACGTCAAATGCAGGATTATAAACAGTAGTTCCAATTGGCGCTACTTGTTTTCCAAAAATTTTCGTAACTTCTGTTTCATCTCTTTCTTCAATAACAATTTCAGCACCTGTTTGTTTCGTAATATCAAATGTGGATAGCGGAGCTGCAACATAGAACGGGATATCAAAATACTTTGCTAATATCGCTAAATTCATTGTTCCGATTTTATTCGCTGTATCTCCATTTGCGACAATTCGGTCCACTCCTACTATAATCGCGTTTATTTCTTTCGTTTGAATAGCATGAGCTGCGGTATTATCTGTAATAAGCGTTACATCAATATTTGCCTGTTTTAATTCCCAGGTTGTTAAACGCCCGCCTTGTAAAACCGGTCTCGTTTCACACGCATACGCATGTAAACGTACACCTTTTTCTTTCCCAATATAAAACGGTGCTAATGCAGTACCATATCTAGCAGTTGCAATACTGCCAGCGTTACAAATTGTTAAAATGTTATCATCGTCTTTAAAACATGTTAATGCATGTTCTCCAATACTCCGGCATACTGCTTCATCTTCTTGCTGAATGAAAAGCGCTTCTTCTTCTAATTTTTTTTGCGCTTCTTTTATTGTAGTAATTTCCCGAATGGATTCTCTCATACGATCGATTGCCCAAAATAAATTGACTGCTGTCGGGCGTGACGTTCCTAAATAATTACAATCTCTATTAAACTTCTTTTGAAATTCTTCAATATGTACAGTGTTATATTTTTTTGATGCAAGCGCCAAGCCAAATGCAGCTACAATTCCAATTGCAGGTGCCCCTCTTACTTCTAGCATGACAATACTTTTCCATACATCTTCAATTGTCGTTAATGTTTTGTATTCTGTACTATGCGGCAACTTTGTTTGATTTAATACTGCAATGGCATCGCCTTTCCAACTGACAGACCTTGGAATAGTAACAATTGTACTCATGCTTTTACCCCTCCAGAAACTGTCTGTTGGAATAGTGTTCGGAACAGTTGAATATCAGCGCTCTTAGATTCATATTTTATTAGTTCTCTACCTAAGTATAACGCCTGTTTCTTAGCTTGAATTCTCTTTTCTTTATTTGCTATTTCATCTAAATCAGCTACATGCGCTAAGCCAATTGTTCTACGGATAAGCTCACATCCGGCAAATCCAACGGCATCCGTAAAAATATTTTGCAAAATAATTGGCAACCATTGTTTCTCTTTCGTATATGCTTCTACACCTTCTCCAATCCATAACTTCGTAAAAGTTTCTACAAAATAACTCCATGTTTTCTCAATGTGGAAAAATAGCACACTTCTTTTTTCCTCTTCACGTGATAACGCATTTAATAATAAATTTGCAATAAATTGACCAAGATCAAATCCAAATGGACCATATGTTGCAAATTCTGGATCAATCACTTTCGTTTCAGAAGGTGATGAAAAAATACTTCCCGTATGTAAATCTCCATGAATGAGTGCTTCTTTTCTCGTTAAAAATTTATATTTATACTGTGCCACTTTCAGTTTGACAGTTTTGTCACTCCATAGTTCATCTACAGCTAGCTGCAACTCTGGTTCATAATCATTCGTATCGTAATGACCGAATGGATCTGTAAACACTAAATCTTCTGTAATTTTACAAAGGTCTGGGTTTACAAATGCACCTTCTAGTACCCTTTTCTCTTCTGACTCTAATCCGAAATCTGAAGTGTAAAACAACACATGTGCTAGAAAACGACCAATATGTTGGGATAAAAGTGGGTACTCCTCTCCATCTATTAATCCTTTTCTTGCAATTGTTAGTCTTGATAAATCTTCTATGACTGTTACCGCTAACTCTTCATCATGACTGTACACTACCGGCACATATTCCGGCACATACTTCGCGAAAATTTGTAATGCTTTACTTTCAATCGTCGCTCTTTTTATAGATAACGGCCAGCTCTCACCAACTACTTTTGCATATGGCAATGCTTGTTTTAGTATAATAGACTTCTCTCCATCACCTAATTTGAACACGTAATTTAAATTTCCATCTCCAATTTCATGACAAACTACATTTGCTTTCTTTTCAAAATAACCGTGTTCTTTCGCATATTGTATAGCTGTCGTTTCAGTCAATGAATAATATCCCATCTTCTTCTCCCCTTTTTTAAAATTCAGAGGTTTTTCTAACACAGAAAAACCTCTTTCCACTAAGAAAGAGGTTTGAAGTTTATCTTCTCCCCTCTTATCTGCCAGAAAGTAAACTTTCTGCTGGAATTAGCACCGTGCCTTTTGGCGTAAATAAACGCCCCATTTCACAATGGTATTACGGTCGGTTGCTGGGCTTCATCGGGCCAAATCCCTCCACCTGCTCTTGATAAGAGTTGTATAATTTTTTGAATTTTTAACTTTATGTTGAAGACTATACCAAGAATAAAAATCACTTGTCAACATTTTATTTGTATAATTCTGGACGACGATCTGCAAAAACTGGAATTCCTTTGCGTACTTCTTTAATTTTCTCAAAATGAAGCTCTCCAAATAAAATTGATTCTTCTTCATTCGCTTCTACAACAACTTCTCCCCAAGGATCGACAATTAAAGAATGACCGGCAAACTCATTATTCGGATCCTTTCCTGCCCGATTACATGCAACAACATAACACTGATTTTCAACCGCCCTTGCTTGCAGTAGCAAACGCCAATGTGCTAAACGAACTAATGGCCATTCTGCTACAACAAATAACACTTTTGCACCTTTCGCAGTATGAACGCGCATCCACTCTGGAAAACGAATGTCATAACAAATTGTGCCGGCGCACTCTATATTATCTAACTTAAATTCGCCTGTACTATTTCCAGCGATTAAATATTTATGTTCATCCATGAGCTGAAATAAATGCACTTTACTATATTCATTGACTAGCTGACCTTTATTCGTTACAACATACATTGTATTTGTAACACCTTGATCTGTTTGCTTCGCTATAGAACCACCGACAATATGTACACCATATTGCTTCGACCATTCTTTCAACTTTTCTTTCGTTTCCAATCCATCCCTATCTGCAATTTCAGAGAGTCTCGTTAAATCATATCCTGTTGTCCATAGTTCTGGTAAGACAATAACATCTGGTCTTTCCTTCACCGCTTCGCTTATTTTATTTTTAGCATTCTCAATATTTTTTTCTACATCTCCAAAGACAATGTCCATTTGAATACATGCGACTTTCATTTTATCAGCCCCATTCATAATTTTTTCTTTACAAAATACTGGAAAGATTATATCATTTGTCACTAGAATTGTAACAACTTTCAAAAGAGGTGGAAAGTATGAAATCATTTCAACCTTCTGAGATTGTAACATCATTGCCAACACAATTTTTCGCTTCACTTGTTGCAAAAGTTAACAAAGTCGTTGCAGCTGGTCACGATGTTATTAATCTAGGTCAAGGTAATCCAGATCAACCAACACCGCAGCATATCGTAAAAGCTTTACAAGCTGCTGCTGAAAAGACTATTCATCATAAATATCCGCCATTCCGCGGACACGAAAGCTTAAAAGAAGCCGTGGCAACATTCTATCAACGTGAATATGATGTAGTAGTAAATCCAAAAACAGAAGTTGCTATTTTGTTTGGCGGAAAAGCTGGATTAGTAGAATTACCAATGTGCTTTACAAACCCTGGTGATACTATTCTCGTTCCTGATCCAGGCTATCCTGATTATTTATCAGGTGTCGCTTTAGCAAAAGCACAATTTGAAACAATGCCGCTACTTGCAGAAAATAATTTTTTACCAGATTATACGAAAATTGATGACTCTATTGCGAAACAAGCAAAATTAATGTTTTTAAACTATCCAAATAATCCTACTGGTGCTACTGCATCAAAAGAGTTCTTTGAAGAAACCATTCATTTTGCTAATGAACATAACATATTAGTTGTTCATGATTTTGCTTACGGTGCCATTGGATTTGATGGTCAAAAGCCCGTTAGTTTCTTACAAGCAGACGGTGCCAAAGATACAGGTATTGAAATTTACACACTATCGAAAACTTTCAATATGGCTGGATGGCGCGTAGCTTTTGCTGTGGGAAATGCAAGTGTCATTGAAACAATTAACTTATTACAAGATCATATGTATGTTAGTATTTTTGGTGCAGTTCAAGATGCTGCCCGCGAAGCACTATTAAGTTCACAGTCTTGCGTAATAGACCTTGTAAATAGTTACGAATCTCGAAGAAACGCTCTTGTTTCAGCTTGTCACTCAATTGGTTGGAATGTAGACATTCCAACAGGGTCATTTTTTGCATGGCTTCCTGTTCCGAAAGGATATACATCTGAGCAATTTTCTGATATTTTACTAGAAAAAGCACACGTTGCAGTTGCCCCTGGTGTTGGATTTGGTGAACATGGCGAAGGGTATGTCCGTGTTGGTCTCTTGCATACAGAAGATAGATTACGAGAAGCCATTAATCGAATTGATAAATTAAATTTTTTCAAAAAGTAATTGACAATACGAAAAATATCTGACAAAATTCAGTTATCTTAAAAATTTAAACATTTCTAAATACTTCTTATCAAGAGCAGGTGGAGGGACGAGCCCGACGAAACCCGGCAACCGATCTACAATTGTAGACACGGTGCTAATTCTCGCAGCGTTATGCTGACAGATAAGGAGCTGGTTGTAAAAAAACCTCTCCTTAGCTGAGAGGTTTTTTTATTTAACTAGGAGGTTTTAACAATGAGCGGAATTATAGCAACGTATTTAATCCATGATGATTCACATAACTTAGAAAAAAAGGCCGAGCAAATTGCACTCGGTTTAACAATTGGCTCTTGGACTCATTTGCCACACTTATTGCAAGAACAATTAAAACAGCATAAAGGAAACGTCATTCATGTTGAGGAATTAGCTGAACAAGAACATACCAATTCGTATTTACGTAAAAAAGTAAAACGCGGGATTATTAAAATTGAATATCCGTTATTAAACTTCAGTCCAGACTTACCAGCAATTTTAACAACTACATTCGGAAAGCTATCACTTGATGGCGAAGTGAAATTAATTGACTTAACATTTTCAGACGAGTTAAAAAAGTATTTTCCTGGTCCAAAGTTCGGGATAAATGGTATTCGAAATCTATTACAAGTACATGAACGTCCCCTTTTAATGAGCATTTTTAAAGGAATGATTGGACGAAATATTGGGTATTTAAAAACGCAATTACGCGATCAAGCAATTGGTGGTGTAGATATCGTAAAGGATGATGAAATATTATTTGAGAATACATTAACACCACTTACGAAACGCATTGTATCTGGAAAAGAAGTTTTACAATCCGTATATGAAACATACGGCCATAAAACGTTATATGCCGTAAATTTAACAGGACGGACTTTTGATTTAAAAGAAAATGCGAAACGTGCAGTGCAAGCTGGGGCTGATATTCTATTATTTAATGTATTTGCTTACGGACTAGATGTACTACAATCGCTTGCAGAAGATGATGAAATCCCAGTTCCTATTATGGCACACCCTGCTGTAAGTGGTGCTTACTCAGCATCCAAGTTATATGGCGTTTCATCTCCATTATTACTCGGAAAGCTATTACGTTATGCTGGCGCTGACTTTTCATTATTCCCATCTCCATACGGAAGTGTTGCACTAGAAAAAGAGGAAGCTCTTTCCATCTCAAAACATTTAACTGAAGACGATGCATTTTTCAAAAAGAGTTTTTCTGTTCCGTCTGCTGGTATTCACCCTGGTTTCGTTCCCTTTATTCTACGAGATTTCGGTAAAGATGTTGTTATTAATGCTGGCGGCGGGATACATGGACATCCGAGCGGGGCACAGGGCGGTGGTAAAGCTTTCCGCACTGCAATTGATGCTACTTTGCAAAATACACCACTCCATGAAGTAAATGACATAAATTTGCATAGCGCACTACAAATATGGGGAAATCCCTCTCATGGGGTGAAATTATGAGTATTCAAGTATTTTGTGATTTCGATGGCACAATTACAAATAATGATAACATTATGTCCATTATGGAAAAATTCGCACCACCAGAAGCTGAAGAAGTAAAGAATAGAATTTTATCACAAGAGCTATCTATTCAAGAAGGTGTTTCTCAATTATTTCAATTAATACCTACTAGTCTACACGATGATATGATTCAATTTTTAATAGAAACTGCTGAAATCCGTAGTGGTTTTCATGAATTTATACGATTTGCAAATGAAAATAACATTTCTTTTTATGTTATATCAGGTGGAATGGATTTCTTCGTCTATCCACTCTTACAAGGACTCATTCCAAAAGAGCAAATTTACTGTAATGAAACCGATTTTTCAAGTGAATACATTACCGTTAAGTGGCCTTATCCTTGTGATCATCATTGTCAAAATCATTGCGGATTATGTAAATCATCTTTAATCCGTAAATTAAGTGATACGAATGACTTCCATATTGTAATTGGAGATTCAATTACTGATTTACAAGCTGCGAAACAAGCAGATAAAGTATTTGCTCGCGACTTCCTTATTACAAAGTGTGAAGAGAATGATATTGCTTATACACCGTTTGAAACATTCCATAATGTTCAAACTGAATTAAAACATTTGTTGGAGGTGAAATCATGAAACAACTTTTTCGTCAATGGTATGACTTAAGCGAGATAAAAAAAGAATTAACAACACGAAATTGGTTTCCAGCAACGAGTGGTAATATTTCTATAAAGGTTAGTCATGAGCCACTTACTTTTCTTATTACAGCAAGTGGTAAAGATAAAACAAAAACTACTCCAGATGATTTTCTATTAGTAGATCATCTAGGGGTTCCAGTATTAGAGACTGAATTACGCCCTTCAGCAGAAACAATATTGCATACACATATTTATAACAATACGAATGCCGGATGCGTACTTCATGTTCATACAACTGATAATAATGTCATCACAAATTTATATAGCGATGCAGTTACCCTTCAAAATCAAGAAATTATTAAAGCTCTCGATATTTGGGAAGAAGGTGCAACGATTCACATTCCTATTATCGAAAACCATGCCCATATCCCAACGCTTGGAGAAAACTTCCGAAAGCATATACAAGGAGATTCGGGAGCAGTATTAATCCGTAATCACGGTATTACCGTATGGGGCCGAGATAGCTTTGATGCAAAGAAAAGATTAGAGGCTTATGAGTTTTTATTCCAATTTCATATAAAACTATTATCAATTCAAGGAGGCGTTTCTAATGGCGCAAATTCGTATTCATGAAGTAAATACTCGCATCGAAAATGAAGTAGAAGTATCTAAATTTCTACAAGAGGAAGGCGTTTTATATGAGAATTGGAACATCTCTAAGCTTCCTACTCATTTAAATGAAAATTATTCGTTAACAGATGAAAACAAGGCTGAAATATTAGCTGTGTTTGCAAAAGAAATTGCTGATGTTTCAACGCGCCGAGGTTATAAAGCACATGATGTAATTTCACTTTCAAATAGCACACCTAACCTTGACGAATTATTAATTAATTTCCAAAAAGAACACCATCATACTGATGATGAAGTTCGCTTTATTGTTAGTGGACATGGCATCTTTGCCATTGAAGGAAAAGATGGTAAATTCTTTGACGTTGAACTTGAGCCAGGCGATCTCATATCTGTTCCTGAAAATGCAAGACATTATTTTACCTTGCAAGATGATCGTCAAGTTGTAGCTATTCGTATTTTTGTTACAACTGAAGGCTGGGTTCCAATTTATTAAGGTAGTTAGTTGAATAAAAGGACTTGGATCCCCTTTTCCAAACTTTTATTCACTCTACATATATACATCCTCCTATGGAACAGGCTTATTTCAAAAAATGAAATAAGCCTGATTTTTTATTTTCTCAAACATATGAGTCCTTCTATTCAAAAACAATCTCTCCTTCTATTTTTTCAGCAAATTTTTTAACATTTTTTGAACATTTATTGAACTTTTTTTGAATTTTATCTGAAAATTCTGTTTTGTATATGATATACTACAATTAACTAATAAGGAAAAGAATATCGCAAACAGAGGGGGATAATCATGAGTTTACTTATCGCACTTATACTAGGGGTTACGTGTGGAGCACTTCCTGTTATTCTAGGAGCTATTATGGAAGAGTTGGAAGTTGGTGTTTTAGGTTTTGTCGCATCTTGTGTAAGCGCTTTACTTTTTGGCTTATTC
Source organism: Bacillus cereus group sp. TH152-1LC (assembly GCF_027710505.1). Taxonomy (NCBI): domain Bacteria; kingdom Bacillati; phylum Bacillota; class Bacilli; order Caryophanales; family Bacillaceae; genus Bacillus; species Bacillus cereus group sp. TH152-1LC. The sequence goes on from NZ_JAQFNK010000003.1 coordinate 200,162, forward strand.
GGTGCTATTCCTGTTTCAATTCTGTGTGCATTTTATATAGTACGCCATGCTCGTGCAAAACAATTCGCTCCTAATCATATCGCACAAGTTATTCCATTCCCAATTGAACGATGCCGCCAAGCTTCTAACTTATAATTGTAAAAAATAAATATACCTAAATAAATAAAAGCCCTCAAATGAGGACTTTTATTTATTTTCTTCTAGAAATTGAAACAATTCTTGTAGGTGCAAGACGTCTTCACTATAGCTAACAGATACGTGACATATACCGTCAATCTCAGCTTGCATATATAGGTCAACTCCATCTCGATCATATTTCAATGCCAAATAAAATTCCATTTCTTCTAACATCTTTTTTGAAGATCGAATAACATAATGCCCCTTTTCATCTCTTCCATATTCGAATTTCGGCTCAAAATCATATTTTTGTTTAAAAGCTTCTTTTTGTTTTTCATTAATTTGTATACAAGTTGCTCGTTGTACAGTATCAATCATCTCATCAAATTTTTGAAGATCCATCTCATTTACCCCCTTATGTACTTTTTGTATAACACCTGTGTTCCGCTATTCTCTTCCCCATCCTTTATTAACTCTTCATACAATTCCTTCGCCAAACTTAAACCCGGTACTGGTAAGTGCAATTTTTCAGCCTCATCTAAAGCAATCTTCATATCTTTCATAAAATGCTTTACATAAAATCCTGGTTCAAAATCTCCCTTTAACATTCGAGGAGCTAAATTACTCAATGACCAGCTACCTGCTGCTCCCGTTGAAATACTTTCTAATACCTTATCTGGATCTAGTCCAGCTTTTTTCGCATAAGCAACAGCTTCACATACTCCAATCATATTTGAAGCAATCGCAATTTGATTGCACATTTTTGTATGTTGTCCACTTCCAGCTGGCCCTTGCAACTGAATATTTGTTCCTAGCTTTTCAAATAAAGGTAAACATTTTTCATATATTTCTTTCTCGCCACCGACCATAATTGCAAGTCTTGCTTCTTTCGCACCAACGTCTCCTCCAGATACAGGTGCATCTAACGTATATACATTCTTACTTTTACCAGTTTCATTAATACGTTTTGCCAATGTTGGTGTAGATGTCGTGAAATCAATTGCTATCGTGCCTTCATTTGCATTCTCCAAAATTCCTTCTATCCCAAAGTATACTTCTTCTACATCATGTGGATATCCAACCATAGTCATTACAACATCAACTTGCTTTACTAACTCTTTCGGTGTATCACACCAATTTGCACCATCTTGCACTAAAGAGTCTGTCTTCGCTTTTGTTCTATTATATACATATACTTTATAACCGTCTTGCATTAAATGACGCACCATACTTTTTCCCATTACACCAATACCGATGAAACCTATTGATACATTTTTACGTTCCATTTTCTCATCCCCTTTGTTCTAATAAATCACTTACCATCTTTCGAAACTCATTATTAAAATCATCATCTATACTATTTTTCACATTTGAAAATAAAATAACAAAAGTGCCTTTTTCTTTATTAAAATTATTGAAAGTGTTCCAACCAGATAGTACACCATGATTATGAAAATAATCCGGATATATGTAAAAACTAAATGCATATTTTCGTTCTGTTGAAGGTGAAAACATCGCTTGTATACTTTGTTCAGAAAGAAGTTTCCCATTTATAATCGCTTCGTCTAATTTCTTCATATCGCCAACTGTCGTATACATCTCACCGCATCCGTATAACCAATCCATTAACAATTTTTGTGCAGGTTCAAGTACATTCTCTTTCTTTACATATCCTTTAGTAAAATGCTGATCTCCCTGAGCCATATTTCCCATACCAGATTCATGCATTTCTGCTTTAGTAAATATATTTTCTTTTATGTAATCTCCTAAAGTTTTTTTGGATATGCTTTCTATAATATAGGCAAGTACCATATAATTATAATCTGTATATCTCCAACCTGCGCCTGGTGGAAATTCTAACTTTTGACTTCCAATCCAATTTACTAAATTTATACGAGAAGCGGCATTCACTTTCCCTTTTCCGCTTTCTGGTAAACCTGATGTGTGTGTTAACAAATGATATAAGGTGATATTTTTATCTACCGGAAAAGAGGGAATATATTTATTTACATTGTCTTGAATATTTAGCTTCCCTTGTTCCTGCAGCTGTAAAATAGATGTAGCTACGACTGTTTTCGTAATAGAACCGATACGATATTTTGTTTGAGGCGTATTTTCTATCTTATTTTGAACATCAGCATACCCATATCCTTTATTCAATATAACATGCTCTTTATCTGTCACTAAAACTGTTCCATTAAATTGCTTTCCTATTAAATATTGATCTAACTTTTGAGATATACTAGCATAATCAATTTGTTGTTCTTCTTTTTCTTCTATATTCTCTTGTACTTCTGATTCAATAGTAGGATTCACCTTAGTTGTCAATACAGTGCTTTCCTTTATATTGGGATTATAGAGAAAATAGTATACTCCACCACCAACTACAGCAGACAGCAAAGCCATCGTCATTAATTTTTTTATCATATTGTTCCTCCATAATTCCTTCGTTCAAAATCCCCCTCACATTCTATTATCAAACAATAAAAAAAAATCGCAACAATTTGTTGCGAAAAATTATTTTTTTTCTTTTCTATATACACATACTTGATTTTTTCCATTTTTTTTCGCTTCATATAATGCAATATCTGCTCGTTGCATTAATTCTTCTCTTGTTATCCCTTGTTCATATAATGCAACTCCAAAACTGGCTGTTAATTTCGAAATTCCTGAGAATTGCTTTGTTTCAATGAAAAATCGTAATGATTCCGCAACCTGAAATGCCTCTTTTTCTACTGTATTCGTTACTAATATAATAAATTCTTCTCCTCCCCACCTTGCAAACACATGTTGCTGCTCCACTTTAGATTTCATAAGCTCTGCAAGCTGAATTAACGCTAAATCACCAAAATCATGACCATACGTGTCATTTACTGTTTTAAAATTATCTATATCAAATAAAATGAGCGCTATTTTTTCATCGTTACGCATTGCATTATCCCATTCTACCTCTAGTATTTGTTGGAACTTCAAACGATTATAAATCTCTGTTAACGAATCTATCATCGCAAGCCTTTCTTGTTCTTGATAGATTTCATCTAATTCTGTAATCTCTGTGCACTTCACAATAAATCTTGATAAATCTTCTGGCAGTGGTGTCGCACGCAATAAAAAAGTTGACACTTCTCCTTCATAGCTGGTCATCTTAATTCTTCTATCATATGATAAAGTATCATCTAACCATGTTATATCATGGGTTGTTGAATAGTATCCATTTTCTCTAATAAAATGTTCAGCAAATACTAAATGTTGCTCACGATAGGCAAACAAATTTTCATATCCGAAAAACTCTAAAAAATTTGTATTACAATCAACAATCTCATCGTCTTCCACTATGAATAATAGATCATCTCGAAAATCAAACATCGTTTGAAGTAGTTCTTGTTGCAAACTTACTTGTCGCACTAAAGAAAGCTGATACAAACTTTTATTCACTTCCTCTAACACCATTTGTGGAGTCACAGGGGCTATCACAATATTACGTATTCCTAACGTAAGCACCTCTGTAAACTCACTGGTTATTTGTTGATCCCAAATGACAATAAAAGTACTCTGTGGATTATACATATTCTTTATATATTTTATTTGAGAACAATCTGTTACATACATAATTACAATATGTGGTTTAGTCCTCTGAAACAACAATTCTCCTTCTTCAAAACTATTTGCTATAAACATACATTTTGGATGGATATTTTCTATCGTTTGTTGATGTGTGCATCCATTTTCTATATAAAGGACATTTAACTGAAGATCTTGTAATACATTTTGGAAAACCGTATTCTCTAATAAAAAATGTAGTATGTTCATCACTAGTCTTCACTCACTTCATATATCTTGTTCTACTGAATTCCTCACAAACATTTTATAAAAGGCTGCTCTCTAAAAATTTTAATGAGTGAGGGATACATGTTAACAAGCTAATTGAGAATGTTCTCTTTTCTTTTTCACTCTATAAATTCCTTTTTTAGTGTATGATTATCGGAATTGTATCGTTTGTATGAATGCCCTAACTTCCACTTTAAAACTTGACAATTAAAATAAAGATATTATATTCTTAAATTCGATAACTTACAAAATGTAAGTAGAATATATTACATGTATTTTTTCATAATTTGATATGTAATTTGGAGGATATATAATGACAAACGATAACTTTTTTAATGTTCTATATGAACGCACATCTACACGTGCATTCAACCCTGAGAAAGAAATTTCATCTACAGAGTTACACGAAATTTTAAAGGGCGCTGCTCAAGCACCTTCTGCTTGGAACTTGCAGCACTGGAAATTCCTTGTGTTCCAAGGTGAAGATGTACAGAAACGATTACATCCAATTGCTTATAACCAGCAACAAATTCTTGATGCTTCTGCTGTAGTCGCTATTTTAGGTGATTTAGAAGCTTATAAAAACGTTGAACCAGTTTATGGTCCAATTGTAGAACAAGGATTTATGAAAGAAGAAGCAAAAGAGCGCTTAGCTAAAAATATTGAGTCTGCATATGCTCGTGAGCAATTCCCAAGAGATGCAGCCTTTTCAAATGCATCTTTAGCAGCAATGCAACTTATGCTTGCAGCTAAAGCAACTGGCTGGGATACTTGTGCTATTGGTGGTTTCAACCCACAAGCACTTACAGAAGAATTCAATGTTTCATCTCGCTACGTACCAATTATGCTTATTACAATTGGTGAATCAACTTTAAAAGGCCACCCTGCACCACGAATGAGCGTAGAGCAAGTGAGTGAATGGGCAAAATAATAAAGTGAACCTTTAATCAATATTAGGGGCTCACTACCTGTTAATACGGGACAAAAAGAAACGAAGGTAATTTCATTACCTTCGTTTCTTTTTTGTCTGTCACACATCCGTAATATTTCAATGTATAATTCGACATCTATACATAAAAAAATAGTAAATTTTATGCTATTCTCATAAATACAAATGGCGTTTCGTGTCGAAAATTGTTAAAACGACGAAATATAACCGTGTGTTTTTGTTACAATTATGATACAATGATAACAAATAGATAACAAGAGAGGGATTTTCATTGAGTTCATACGGAAGCTTTATCGCACTTTTAAGTTACATAGTGACTGTACTGCTGTTATATTTTATTGGCGATGCTGCAAACATATCAGTGTTACAATTCCCAAAAGAAGAAGCGTTCCAATTAGAAGCAGAAAAACATACTGCAAGATCCATTGCGCCACTACTATTAGCTCTTCCTGTATATATCATCGTTTTATATAAAAGCAAAAAAGTGTAAAGGCTACCTATTTCATTCATTTCGGTGGTCTTTACATTTTTTTGTGATATCTATCCTATTTTAAACATCATCCCGTAATAAACACCCAGCTAGTCTTTTAAAATGAGAAAATCCCCTAGAAAAAATTCCACTCTCTGTCCAGTCACTCACTACCGAACTTACATAGATTATAAGTGTGAAGGGGGTGATGAGGATTATGTTTGGATCATTTGGATGCTGTGATAACTTTAGAGACTGTCATCATCATGAAAGAGAGTGCAGACATCATGAGAAAGAAAAAGAAGTAGTTAGACCACAACAACCAGCTGTATGTAACGTACTTGCTAGCATTTCAGTTGGAACAGAGCTTTCTCTTTTAAGCATTAGAGGTAACGGCACATTCAACAATGTAATTTTTGAAGGTTTCGCTAACGGTGTTGCTCTTTTCTCTGCTTTAGCTCGTAATAACGACAAAGATAACAAAGATAACAATAAAGACGATAAGAACAATCAAAACCGAAATACTTTTACTGGTATTTTACGTGTATGCCCAACTGATATCGTTGCAATCGCTATCTAATTCTGTTCCTTATCCTCTATAGTAAAAAAATAAGATTCATTTTTCTCATAGAAAAAACCTGAGACCGATTTCAAATCGACTCAGGTTTTTTTATTGATTATATGCTTTTAACTAGTTCAACAACTTCTTCAGCAGTTGACATCATTAATGCTTTTTCTGCTAATGTTTCCATTTCAGCTTTTGACAACTTGCTTAGTTGTGTTCTTGCAGGAAGAATAGATGTTGCACTCATACTGAACTCATCTAAACCTAATCCTAATAATAATGGGATAGCAAGTGAATCTCCCGCCATCTCACCACACATACCAGCCCATTTGCCTTCTTTATGAGCAGCATCGATAACCATTTTTACAAGACGTAAAATTGATGGATTATATGGTTGGTATAAGTAAGCTACTTGTTCGTTCATACGGTCTGCAGCCATTGTGTATTGGATTAAATCATTTGTTCCGATAGAGAAGAAGTCAACTTCTTTTGCGAATTGATCTGCTAATACTGCTGAAGCTGGGATTTCAACCATCATACCCACTTCAATAGAATCAGAAACAGTTGTACCCGCTTCTACAAGTTTCGCTTTCTCTTCTAATAAGATTGCTTTCGCTTGACGGAACTCATCAAGAGTTGCAATCATTGGGAACATAATTTTTAAGTTACCGTATACGCTAGCACGAAGTAATGCACGAAGTTGTGTACGGAACACATCTTGCTCATCAAGACATAAGCGAATTGCACGGTATCCTAAGAATGGGTTCATTTCTTTTGGTAAATGTAAGTATGGAAGCTCTTTATCTCCACCGATATCAAGTGTACGAACAACAACAGGTTGACCTTCTTTTACACCTTCAAGAACTGCTTTATACGCTTCGAACTGCTCTTCTTCTGTTGGAAGATTGTCACGGCCCATGTATAAGAATTCTGTACGGTATAAACCAACGCCTTCTCCGCCATTATCGATAATACCTTGTACATCATTTGGTGTTCCGATATTTGCAACAAGCTCAACGTGATGTCCATCACTTGTTACAGTAGCTTGGTCTTTTAATTTTGCCCATTCAGTTTTTTGCTCTTCAAATTTCGCTTTCTTTTCTTCAAAAGAACGAAGAGTTTCTTCTGATGGATTTACAATTACTTCTCCATCTAAACCGTCGATGATTACGATATCGCCGTTTTGGATTTTCTCCATAACAACTTTCGTACCAACAACAGCTGGAATTTCCATAGAACGAGCCATAATTGCAGAGTGAGATGTACGTCCACCGATATCAGTTGTAAAACCTTTTGCATACTTACGGTTTAACTGAGCTGTATCAGATGGTGTTAAATCTTCAGCAATGATGATTACTTCTTCAGAAATTGTACCAGGGTTTGAGAAGTTAATTCCTAGTAAATGTGCAAGAACGCGTTTTGTTACGTCACGAATGTCCGCAGCACGTTCTTTCATATATTCGTTATCCATGTTTTCAAACATAGAAATAAACATTGATGCAACTTCGTCCATTGCAAATTCAGCATTTACTTTTTCGCTATTTACTTTATCTTTTACTGGGTTTACTAGTTCTGGATCATTTAACACTAATAAATGTGCTTCAAAGATCGCAGCTTTATCAGCACCCAGCTCAGCAAAAGCGTGGTCCTTAATAGCTTCTAATTCAGTTTTTGCTTTCTCAAGCGCAGCGTCTAAGCGTGCAATTTCAGCAGCTTCGTTTGTAATTGATTTCTTTTCAATGTTAAATTCAGGATTCTCAAGTCTGAAAGCCTTTGCAATAGCAATCCCACTTGATGCAGCGATCCCTTGAATGTTAAGAGTCATTATTCTCCTAATCCTTCGTTTTTCATAGTTTCTTCGATAGCTGCTAGTGCTTGAGCTGCATCATCACCATTTGCAGTGATTTTAATTTCTGCGTTTTGTTGAATGCCTAAAGACATAACGCCCATGATTGATTTTAAGTTAACGTTTTTTCCGTTATACTCTAAGTTAATGTCAGAACCAAATTTGCTTGCAGTGTTTACAAGTAGAGTTGCTGGACGAGCATGAATTCCTGAGTCGCTAGTTACTTTAAAGATTTTTTCCATGATAATTTATCTCCTTTAAATTACAGTATTTTTTTAGTTGTATAGACGTGAGTACTACATCATCTATTGTATATAATAGGCGATGTTCGGTCAACCACATCGCCTATTATAATTATAAACATTTTGCGTCAAATTCCTACTGAATGTCAATAATAGCGTTTTCGCCCTTCTTAACATTTCCATCTTTTTTCAATTCGACTTGTTGTCCTTGTTGTAAATTCGTAAAGACAATTGGTGTAATGATAGATGGTGCATTTTCTTTTACAAATGCAAGATCTACCTTTAATAATGGTTGTCCTTGTTTCACTTTGTCGCCTTGTGCTACAAGTGCTTCAAAACCTTCACCATTTAACTTTACAGTATCAATACCGAAGTGGATTAAAATTTCTTTTCCGCCTTCAGATTGAATGCCAATCGCATGCTTTGTAGGGAATACGTTGACGATTTCACCGTTAACTGGAGAAACTACTGTTCCTTCTGTTGGCTCGATTGCAAATCCGTCTCCCATCATTTTTCCTGAGAATACTTGATCAGGTACTTCTGTAATCGGTAAGATTTTCCCTTCAATTGGTGAAACGATTGTTTCGTTTTCATCAACTTGCTGAGGAGCTTCTTCTACTTTTACAGCCTCTTCTTTTTCAACATGAGGTGTACGACCTGACATGATATCATGAATTTGTGATTTTAATGTGTCAGATTTCGGTCCGAAAATAGCTTGAATGTTATTTCCTACTTCAAGTACACCAGCTGCTCCAAGCTCTTTTAAGCGATCTTTGTTTACATTCTTTTGTTCGTTAACTTGCACACGTAAACGAGTAATACAAGCGTCTAAAGAAGCGATGTTTTCTTTACCACCAAGTGCCACTAATACTTCACGAGGAAGTTCACCCGCTTCAGTTTTTCCTGCACCGTCATTCGCATTTGCAACTTCACGACCAGGTGTTTTTAAATCCCATTTACGAATTGCAAAGCGGAATCCGAAGTAATAAATAACTGCTAGTACAAGACCAACAATAATTACCCACCACCATGCTGTACGGCCTGGTAGTACACCGAATAACATAAAGTCGATTAAACCACCAGAGAATGTCATACCAATTTTAACACCTAAAATTTGCATTGTCATAAATGATAAACCAGCGAATACGGCATGAATTCCGAATAGTACTGGTGCTACGAATAAGAATGAAAATTCAAGTGGTTCTGTAATACCTGTTAAGAAAGATGTTAATGCAGCAGAACCTAAAATACCAGCTGCTAATTTTTTATTTTCTGGACGTGCTTCATGGTACATTGCTAATGCTGCTGCTGGAAGACCGAACATCATAAACGGATACTTACCAGTTGTAAATGTACCTGCTGTTAATTCTACACCGTCTTTTAACTGTGCCATAAAGATTTTTTGGTCACCACGGATTAATTCGCCAGCTGCATTTGTGTACTGACCGAATTCGAACCAGAACGGTGAATAGAAAATGTGATGTAATCCAAATGGAATTAATGAACGTTCAATTAAACCGAATATGAATGCTGCTAATGTTCTATTTGCATCAATCATTTGATGTGAGAACGTATTTAAGCCACCTTGAATGTATGGCCAAACGAAACACATGATAATACCTACTACTAAAGAGAATGTTGCAGTTGCGATCGGTACGAAACGCTTACCTGCGAAGAAACCTAAGTATGATGGTAATTCAATGTTGAAGTATTTATTGTAGCAATATGCGGCTACTATACCGACGATAATACCACCAAATACTCCCGTTTGTAGCGTTGGAATTCCTAATACGTTTGCATATGCTGGATCAGCAAATCCAATTTTTACTGGATCTGCTCCAGAACTTGTTACTTTCACTAGCTTATCTACTTCTAAGAACACACTCATCGTTTTGTTCATAATTAAGTAGCCGACGAATGCTGCTAATCCAGCTACTCCGTCTCCACCAGCTAAACCAATCGCTACCCCAACTGCGAATAATAATGCAAGGTTAGCGAAAATAATATCACCAGATTGTTCCATAATTTTTGCTACCATTACGAACCAATCTGCTTTTAAAGCAGGAATAACATTTGTTAACTGTGGATTTTGAAATGCATTACCAAATCCAAGTAAAATACCTGCTGCCGGTAAAATCGCTACTGGAAGCATTAACGCTTTTCCGACTTTTTGAAGAACACCAAAGATCTTCTTAAACATGGAAACCCTTCCTCTCTTATCTATATTGATACCTTCCGACAAACGCCAAAAAGACATGAGGAAAAAAAGATAGAACGATAGCTATACAAAGGGTAGTATATCCCTTTCTCAAGCTTACATTCCTTACTTTTCTCCACTCATGCCTGATCGAATCAGTAACACGTGTCAAAAATAGGATTACTTATAAGTTCACTATAATTAAGGCAAACGTTTTCGTTACTTACCTTAATGCGTTTGTCGAAATTTGTATAACTTTGCAATAGTTATTATACATAACTATTGTAAGCGATTCAATGATTTTTTTTAACGTTTTCATTTTAGACAAAAATATATGTCTTTTTACACATGCTCTGCTTTCACTAAGCGCTGCAGGTGCATCGTTAAATATATACTCTCTGCTTCATACACAGGAAGTTGTAATTCTTTTTGCATGACTTTAACTAGCTTCCAAGCTAAATTATAACAGACGGGATATTCCGCCTTTAATAAATCAGCAAAGCTTTGTGATTCCTCTACTTTCTCCCCTTTTTTCACCCGTTCAATAGCATATTGTAAATGACGGATAAGGCGTAAGTAGTGGATACTTTCTTGGTCTAATGTAATTTGTAAGTTTGTCTCAATTAAAGATACAAGCTGTGCAATAAGACGGGAGTTTTGATTAACTGAAGATAAATCTGAATTTGTAAGTGAACTGTAAATATGGAGTGCAATGAACCCAATTTCTCCTTCTGGCAATATAATTTGCAAACGAGAATTTAAAAGGTCTACAACACCTTCAGCAATTTCATATTCCTCTGGGTAGAGCATTTTCGTTTCAACTAAAAAAGGATTATCAATTGTAAGTCCTTGTTTTAATCTCTTAATTGCAAAAGAAATATGATCTGTTAAAGCGATATGAATATGTTCATTCAATGGTGATTTTGCTTTTTCTTGAATGTAGAACATAATATCATTCATTAATTCAATTAATTTTTCACTTATATGCGGCACTAACAGTTTGTATTGTTCACGATCACGTTCATTTTTTAAAACAAACATTTTTTCAATTTGTTCTTGCTCCAATACGTCTTTCGCTTTTTTCCCAAATCCAATTCCTTTACCAATCACTACTACTTCCTCGTGTTCAGGATGGCTAGCAATGATGACATTATTATTTAAAACTTTTTTAATTTCTAGATAATTATTCATATAACACCACCCTCGTACTTAAATAGCCTGCTTTTATGTTACAGAACATTCTTCTTTGTCGTCAATGTAAAACATCTACCATTTCATAAAAATTCATTTTTTAGACATGTTTATATATGATGCGTATAATGTAAGAGCAACTGTACATAGAAAGGGGATAACAACATGATTAAAATGTTTGTAAGTGATATCGATGGTACAATGATGCAACACGGAGGATTAATTGACGAACAGGATCTTGTAGCACTTCGTAGTCTTGCTGAGCAAAATGTTATTCTTTGTTTCGCTTCTGGCCGACTTGATAATGAAATTGCAGACTTAATGAAAGCTGTAAATACAAATTTCCATCGCATTAGTGTAAATGGTGTTTTCGTGTACACACATGAAAACGAGCAACTATTATCCGCAACATTCGATTCGAGTATTCTACCTGATCTGTTAACAATGACAAATGAAGATCCTTATTTTCGTTATGTAAGTGATGAGCATAATTATTACATTGAAGAGAAGACACCGTTTATTCATGAGCTCGAACAACAAGTAACGATGACTTCTGTTGAAGAACCTCACCTATTACAGAAAATTGATGATACAATTTTTCCAAATAAAATCTCTGTCGGTGGAACAAAGGAAAACTTACAACTCCTTCAGAAAAAAATTGATGAAAAATTCCACGGAAAAGTTAGTACATTCATTTCAGCAGAACAATGTTTAGATGTAATGCCACCCAATATTAGTAAAGGGGCTGCTATTTCTGTTTTATTAAAAGAGTTTCAAATACAACCAGATGAAGTTGCTTGCATAGGGGATTCTTATAATGATATCCCAATGTTTTCTTTAACTCCTCACAGTTTTGCTATGTCTCAAGCAGATGAAGCAGTAAAAGAACACGCTCACTATGTAGTAAATACAGTTAAAGATGCTGTTAACCACGTAATTGCTCATAATAAAAATACGACTCACTCCTTGTAAGGATGAGTCGTATTTTTTCTTTACATGTTAAACAATTTGACATTAACTGTACTTCACGAACTGAAATATATTATTTGTTACGTGCGATGTTTGTAATAAACTTATAACGATCCCCACGATAAATACATTTCACATACTCTAACGGTACTTCACCTTCTGAATATGACCATTGACGCATTACAAGCACTGGCGCCTTTTTAGGAATATGCAGATGTTCCGCTTCATTATCCGTTGCAATTGAAGCTTCAATTGATTGAGTAGCGCTAACAAGTTTAAAGCCCAGTTTCTTCTCTAAATGTTCATATAAAGATTGTTGCAATATTTCTTCGTTAATATCTTTTACAAGAGCTGGCGACAAATATGTCGTCTCAAAAGCAATCGGTTCATCATCAGCTAAGCGAATACGCCTCACTTCATAAACCGACTCTCCCTCCTGTATTCTCAAGCGGTCTGCGATTTTCGCAGTAGCTGGAACTAGGCGGAAACTAAGTAATTGACTACTTGGGTTCATCCCACGAGAAATCATATCTTCTGTGAATCCCGTCATTCCTTGCAATTTTTGTTCCACTTTCGGAAGTTGGACAAACGTACCAATTCCACGTTTCCGATATAAATAACCTTGTTCCACTAAATTATTAATCGCCTGTCTGATTGTCATACGACTCACTTCGAACTTATCGCAAAGTTCATTCTCAGATGGGATTTTATCTCCCGGCTTCCATTCGCCGTCCTCAATTAGCTGTTTCACCCACTCTTGAATCTGATAATAGATCGGAAATGGTGAATACTTGTCGATGTTCATCAGCAATCGCCTCACTGCATAAAGATAGAGCTTCTTGATCAGCGATTACGGTTACATTCGGATGACGTTGTAAAACTGTAGCAGGACACGCTTCACTATATTCACCTTGCAATAATTCTTTAACAGCTTCTGCCTTTTTAGAACCCATAGCAACAAGTAGAATTTGTTTCGCTTTCATAATGCTTCCGATTCCCATTGTAATCGCATGAGTTGGCACATCTTCTTCTTTTTCGAAGAAGCGAAGGTTTGCTTGGCGTGTAGATTCTGTTAATTCAACAATGTTTGTTGGAGAATTAAACAGTGTTCCTGGTTCGTTAAATCCGATGTGACCGTTTTCACCGATTCCAAGAATCTGTAGGTCAACTGGGTTAGCAGCTAGAATGCCCTCGTAACGTTTGCACTCTTCCTCTAAATCACTTGCCATCCCGTTTGGTACATAAGTTTGTTTAAATGGAAGATGATCAAACAACTGTTCTTGCATAAAATAGTGATAGCTGTTTTTATCTTCATGTGGTAAATTTACGTACTCATCTAAGTTTACAGTGGTTACACGGCTTGTATCAAGTTTATTTTTTCGCATTTCTGCATAAATACCTAATGGAGAGCTTCCTGTAGCCATTCCTAATGTTGGATTTTCTTTTGTTTTTACAACTTCTTCAATTAATTTATAACCTGCTTCTGCTAGTTCTTCTGGAGTTTTTACAACAAGAATATTCATCTAATTACTTCCCTTCCTTCATATGAATTCCTAAACGAACCGTATCATATACATGTAAATCTTCATTCATCACAACAAAGTCTGCATCTTTTCCTACCGCTAATGCACCTTTATGATTTAATCCAAACTCTTCTGCTTGGTTAACTGATGTCATTAGTACTGCATCTTCGATTGAACAACCTGTAAATTCAATTACATTTCGGAAAGCTTGATCCATTTTTAGAATACTACCAGCTAACGTTCCATCTTCTAATCGAGCACTACCATCTTTTACATGTACTGGCTGTCCGCCAAGCTCATATAATCCATCTTCAAGACCTTTTGCACGCATTGCGTCAGTAATAACACTTACTTTTTTCGGTCCTTTTAATTTATATGCTAATTTCACCATATCAGGGTGAATGTGAATACCATCTGTAATTACTTCAACCATTACATCTGGATTTAATAACACATGACCAACAACTCCTGGTTCACGGTGATGTAATCCGCGCATTTGATTGTATAAATGCGTTGCATGTGTAATGTTTCTATTTTTTAGTTGTGCATCAATTGCATCTGTATGTCCCATTGTGCCAACAACACCAGTTTCAGCAAGATACTGCTCAAACTCTAACGCACCTTCTTCTTCAGGTGCATATGTTACTAATTTAATTAGGTTCCCGCTTGCTTCCTGCCATTGTTTAAATTGGTCAATATTCGCAGGAACAATATGTTCAAGTGGTTGTGCACCTGCACGTTTTTTTGAAACATACGGTCCTTCTAAGTGAATATATTCGAAATGTGCTCCTTTTTCTTTCGCTTCCTTCGCAGCATGTAGTGCTGCTTCGATTGCTTCTGGAGCTTGTGTCATTGTTGTTGGGAAGTAAGTTGTAACTCCTTCTTTTAACATTTCTTTACCTAGAGTTACTAATCCATCGCTATTTGCATCCATCGCATCAATATCGTATCCACCATGAATATGAACATCAATCATACCTGGAATCACAATTTTCCCTGCCGCATCTAAAACCGCTTCATTTTCTTGTGATACATATTGAGCCATCAAACCAATTTCTTTAATTGTTTCTGCGTAACGAATAAATCCGTTTTCCACTACTTCTTGACCTGTATAAATTTTGGCATTGATGACAACTTGCGTTTTCATTTTCATCGATCCTTTCCCATGAAATACCTACTTGTTATTATTACCTTATTCGCCTAATTCCATCTTAATATATGCACGAGTAGTTGTCTAGACATTCGAATGAAATTTCCTTTTTGTTTAACAAAAAGGACAATTATTGCATCTCTCACAATTATAATATATGTTATTCAGTTTTCCAAAAAGGGAGAATATCCTCGTATCCTATTCCTCATTTAAGTAGTGGCATTAATCCACTAGTTCCTATTGTAATATGCTCACCGTCTGTTTCCATTTCTACTGTACGTTTATTTGTTCCATATATCATTATACCACGCTGTTTTAAGCGTCTCACTACACTTTGGTGCGGATGCCCATACGGATTTCTGCTTCCATATGAAAGAATTGCGAACTGTGGCTCTACTTTCTTTAGAAATATTTCACTTGTCGAAGTATATGAGCCATGATGTCCCACCTTTAACACATCTGCATGTACATCAAATTGCTTTAATATTTCAGTTTCCGTCCGCACATCAGCGTCACCCATTAGTAAAAAATCCGCTTTTCCGTATCGTATCTTTAACACAATTGAAGATTCATTATTTTCATCTTTTGATTTCCCATTGTTTAATACTTGTATGGAAACATGCGGATCTAGTGGTATGTATTGTCCCTCTTTTACTGAAACGAAAGGAATTCCTCTTTTTTTAATATGATTCCGGTATGTGTGATACGTAAAAGAACTATACGTTTTTCCACTATCTAATATAAGTGATACCGGCATTTGCTCTACAATCGGAATCAATCCTCCAATGTGATCCATATCAGGATGCGTACTGACGATAACATCTAAATGATTAATCCCTTTTTCGATTAGTTTTTGAATGATAACCTCACCAGCTTCATAAGGTCCCCCGTCAATTAACATCGTTTGTCCATTTGGCAATGTAATAAGTGTTGCATCACCTTGGCCAACTTTTAAAAAACTCACTTTCATTTTACCAAAATGTTGCCGCTGCGCATGTAAAGGAGACGCGGTATGAATAGACATCATATATCTTTTAGCCGATGTACTATTTAAAGAAAAGCATAACAAAACAGAAACTAACAATAAGATACTTCGTATACTTCTCATAACTCGTCTCCTTTTTTTCAATTAGTATGGCACGGTATAAAATTGATATACAAAAAAAGCTTAGCAAAATGCTAAGCTTTTATTTCGATATCTCCTGTAACGAACCAAAGAATAAATCTGCTTCATTCATTTGTTCATTCTCTTCAGAAAGTGCCGGTAAATCATCTAATGTTTTCAATCCAAATGTATCCAAAAATTCTTTCGTTGTTCCATATAAAATGGGACGCCCTGGACCTTCTGCTCTTCCCATTTCTTTTATAAGTAAGTGTGAAACTAACGTTTGTAACGCCTTATCAGTTTTTACGCCTCTAATCTCTTCCATTTCAGTCCTTGTAATTGGTTGACGATATGCCACAATCGCTAACGTTTCTAGAGCAGCCTGAGAGAGTGAAGCAGCTGTTGGGATATCTATTAATTTTTGATAGTACGAAGCATGTTCTTTCTTTGTAGCAAAACGATATACTTTTGCATACTGTACAATTTGCAAACCGCGGTGTGCACTTTCACATTCTTTTTGCATTTCTTCTAAAATATCGATTACTTCATTTCCTTCAACTTCAAGGACTTTCGCTATTTGTTCTGGATAAATCCCTTCATCACCAGACACAAATAAAAGCCCTTCAATGATTGATTTCTGTTCTGCTCTATCCATTTTACGAGCTCCTTCCTCCTATTTTCTCCATAAAAATACACATCAAAAAACCGAATCACAATTCATGCGTTCGGTTCAATATTTTTTCTCTTGTTCCAAACGATACATTCAAACCTAGCATGAGATATAACTATTTCTATCTCATTTATCATACTAACTCTATGCAGATTTAGTAGAGCTTGATACGAAAATTTCATCAAAATTATGTTCTTGTTCAATTATAATTTGTTGATTTTTCATAAGCTCAAGAACCGCTAAAAATGTTACAACCATTATTTCCCGTTCATCATCAACAAACAAATCATAAAAACTTTGACGACCACCTTGTATTTCTAACTGCTTTAAAATATCAGTCATGCGCTGTGAAATTGGTATTTCTTGACGAGTAATACGTGTTGTTACAGGTTTCTTTGCTTTTTTACGGCGCATTAATTTTTGAAATGCCGCTAGCATATCATATAACGTAACATCAAGAGGCAGGTTTGTCTCCTCTTCTTGTTGCAATGATGTAAAATCAATTGGCGGACGTGTATATAGCTGTGCTCTTTCTAGTTCTCTTTCTTTTAGCTCAGTAGCAACTTGCTTATATTTCTTATATTCAATTAACCTCTCCATCAATTCTTGACGAGGATCATCTATAAAGTCATCACCGTTATCAAGTACATCTTCTTCATGTTTCGGCAACAACATTTTACTTTTAATTTGTAATAAAGTCGCAGCCATTACTAAATACTCACTTGCAACATCTAATTGTAGTTCTTTCATCGTATGAACATAAGATAAATACTGCTCTGTAATTTCCGCTACAGGAATATTATATATGTCAATTTCATAACGATGTATTAAATGTAACAATAAATCTAAAGGCCCTTCAAAAGCCTCTACTTTAAAATTATACTGCACAAAGCATCCCACCACATTTTTTCTATAACAACATAAGTATAGAGCATACTCATGTTCTATCCAACCTTTTTAAGAAATTTAATTAAAAATAGACCGATGCCTATGTCATCATGCCCATCGCTTCATATGATAACAGTGTAGTAAGAACAATGTAGGAGGTCAAAAAACTATGGGTCACGTTGATTGCGGTTTTAGCGGTGGGTTCGCATTACTTGTTGTATTGTTTATTTTACTAATTATTGTAGGGGCAGCTTGCTTCTGCTAATATGAACAATAACGGCTAGGGAAAATTCCCTAGTCGTTTATTGTTCATATTTCTATGATACACTTGTATTTATAACCGTTAAACAGGGGTGAAGAACATGTATCCTACCGAATACATACAATTTTTAATTCATTTTCACGGAGATTATGATTATTTTGAATGCCATGAAATACTGGAAGAATATTGGAAAGAAAAACCAAGAGGAGATCGTGATCATTATTTAGTTGGGCTCATTCAAATTGCAGTTTCTTTATACCATCAAAGACGCTCTAACTGGAATGGCGCAGAAAAGATGATGAAAAGCGCCATAACGATTTTAGAAAAAAACAGTGCACCTTTACTACGTTTAGGAATAAATGCCACACAACTCCTATTCTTACTCAAGGATAGATTGCAATCTATACAGAAAGAAGAAAACTTCACACCGTTATTTTTACCATTATCAGATACAGCATTAGAAAATCATTGCATCGAATTATGTCAGAAACAAAACCTCCCTTGGAAAGACGCGAATGCTTCTTCTAGTGAATATATAATACATAAGCACACATTACGTGATCGAACAGAAGTCATTACTGAACGAAACGAGCAATTACAAAAAAGAAAGCAGAGATAATAAACTACTTATCTCTGCTTTCACGAATGTATATTTTGTTCAAGCCCTTTACACTTTTTGCAAAAACTTGCTGTTTGCTCATTTCCGCAAATTGTAAACTCAAGAAATTTGCTCTTTAACTCTTGTACCATCTTCGTCCCAATACCCATATGACGGTGAGATGGGTTCACACTCAAATGCTGAATTTCCAAAACTTGATTCTCTTTTTTTACAATCCCCATTATCCCAACAAAATCTTCGTTTTGTTTCCACAAATACAATTGCCAATCATCCTTTGCTTCATAATCTTTCATAGTCAATTGTAATGTTTTCACATCTTTTTCCGTTGGCATAAATGAAAGAAGCCCCATTGCAATCTTTTCATAACTTTTTTTAAAACGAATTAACATAACCCTTATCCCTTCTTACAAAAGTTACAAACTATTAATCCCCTCAACCACTCTTTTCATATCACATTCATTTTACAATATTTTCAACAGAGTGAGAAGGGCTAAAAACAACTTGATAATCATACAAAGCGAAAAGAAGAAAGTCAAATATATGTTTCAGTACTATTTTTGCTAAGTAGATAGAAGGTGAAACGTTGTTATATGAAAGCGAAAATAAACATCCACCACTCATTATCACCTGAGAGCAAATGAATTCTAGCAAATTGAATGTAATAAAAAATATTTATTGAAACATGTAATCTAATGTATTCTATGTAATTTGTTAAAATTTTGTTCTCATAAGCGCCATATTTTCACTACAATAACAGTACTACTTGTATCATGTACCGCAAACGAAATCCCCATTCCTATTAAAAAAACAAAAAAGAGAGCCTTAGCTCTCTTTTCCCATTAACTTATTCTTCCCAAACTTTAACTTCTTTCATTACATCGCCTTGACGCATGTTTAATACTGTTTCAATACCGCTTGTTGCTTTACCGAATACAGTATGTACACCATCTAAATGTGGTTGTGGCTCATGAACAACAAAGAATTGGCTACCGCCAGTGTTACGGCCAGCGTGAGCCATAGAAAGTGATCCTACAAGGTGTCTATGAGGATTTCCATCAGTTTCACATGGGATAGAGTAACCTGGGCCACCTGCACCTGTTCCTGTTGGATCTCCACCTTGGCTTACGAAGCCAGGAATAACGCGGTGGAATGTCACACCATCGTAAAATCCTTGCTCTGCTAGTTTTTTAAAGTTTTCTACTGTTTTTGGTGCCTCTTCTGGGAAAAATTCTAAATCGATTTTTTCACCATTTTCCATTAATATGTATCCTAAAGTTTTCATATGTATATGTCTCCTTTCAACTATCTCAGCACTATATTACCACATTCATGACTAGAAACAAAAAGAATCCGACAATCTACATACTTCTTTTTTGAAATGTGGAAAAAGCTAGGTGACAAATAAGAAATATATACTATAATAACTGTGTTGCCCGAAAATTTTAGAAAGAGAAAGGGAGCGATTTTTCGTGAAAACGAAATTACTAGCTCTGCTATTAGCTGTAACGGTATTTATGATGCCAACAGCTTCGTTTGCAGACATCATCGAAGGAGAATCAATTGTTACACTAGGAGAAAACTTGTCTGAACAACAAAAACAAGATCTGTTAAAAGAAATGAAAGCACCAAAAGATGCTACAATCATTACTGTGTCTAATGCGGAAGAACATAAATTTCTAGAAGGGATTGTTCCAAAAGCGCAAATTGGTACGAGAGCAATTTCCTCTTCTATGATTACATACACAAAGCCAGGATCTGGTCTCATTGTACGTTCAAAAAACATTAATTCGATAACAGATGCAATGTACACAAACGCACTTATTACAGCAGGTGTGAAAGATGCAGAAATTCAAATTACTGCACCATTTAAAGTTTCAGGAACTGCTGCTTTAACCGGTTTAATGAAAGCCTACGAAACAACATCAAACAAAGCAATTCCTGAGGAAGTTAAAAAAGTAGCCAATGAAGAAATGGTGCAAACAGCCCAGCTCGGCGATAAAATTGGTGAAGAAAAAGCAGTTCAACTTGTTGCAAAAATTAAAGAAGAAATTGCCAAAGAACAGCCAAAAACGACTGAAGATTTACGTTCATTAATTAAAAAAATTGCGGATCAACTTGGTATTACATTAACGGATGAACAGTTAGATAACTTAGTTGCGCTATTTGATAAAATGAAAAATCTTAATATCGATTGGAATCAAGTTGGCAGTCAGTTAAATAAAGCAAAAGAACACGTTTCTGCCTTTTTAGGATCTGAAGAAGGGCAAGGTTTCCTAGATAAAGTTAAAGATTTCTTCTCAAGTATCATTGATTTTATTAAATCATTATTCAAGTAAAAAGAAGCTCGCTAGTAGCGAGCTTCTTTTTTATACAAGTAACGGCAATTTCATAACAGCTTCTTCAACCGAACGAACAATATGATTTGCCTTCTCCTTCACATATGGATGAGCATGATGAAGAGTAAATGAATGCGGGGTTACTTCAAACATAGAAATATCATTGAAAGAATCTCCAATGCATGCAACTTCATTTGCTTCAATTTGTAAATGTTCCATTAATCGTCTTAAAGCACTTCCTTTACTTACTCCCCTTGGCATAATGTCAACATAGCGTTTACCAGACATAAAAACTTCTGCTTCGCTCTGAAATGTATCTCGTAACTCTTGATCTAATGCTGCAATTGTCTCTTCTTCCCCAAAAACAAACAATTTCGCAGGATGTACAGTCTTACCAAATTCCTCTTCTAATGCTTCTATCTCAGCAATATGCACGCCCATATATGTTTCAAAAGTGTGATGATGTTCGTTCTTTCTTTTTGTATACCGTTGCTCATTTGCACAAACAATATCTGCTAGTCCCTTTTTATGGATATATCGATATATTTCCTGGGCAATCCCATCTTCAAAACTTGATTCATGAAATATTTGTCCATCCGGCAGTAACATCGTTGCTCCATTTAAACTAGTTGTGTAATACGGGAATGCAAACCTATTTACGACTTCATCAATTCGATGAGTAAAGCGGCCAGAGGCAAAACAAATATTTGTCCCTTTTTCAGCTAACCAACTAATTGCACGTTCATCTTCTTTTTGCATATGATTCACATTGTAAACGAGCGTATCATCTAAATCACTTACAAATAATTTAATCATGTCCTCTTCCCCTTTCATACACAATATCTACTCTAAGTGTACACAAAAAATGTTTGATTTTTGTTAAAAAACAATAAATTTTCAATAAAAAATAAGCAGGAGATTAATCCTGCTTATTTTTGCCTTCTTACATTTTGAGGCCTTACAATACTTGGGCGCACTTTTAAACTAGACATTGTTGGGCGGATTAGAATCTTCGTTAAAGCTCCCCAATCAAATGGTAGAAATGGCCATAAGTATGGTGTTTGTAAACTCTTTATCGATGTTAAAAATAAAAGTAATATCGTCATACCTATTACAAATCCCATCTCATGGAAGAGACCGGTTAAAATAATAACAAATAATTTTCCAATCTTATTTCCGAGTCCTAATTCATAACTCGGTGTTGCATATGCGCCGATCATAGAAACTGCTACATACAAAATAACTTCTGGTACAAACAAACCTACATCAATTGCTATTTGACCAATTAATATGGCGGAAATTAGTCCTGCTGCAGACGATAACGGCGTTGGAGTATGAATGGCTGCCATCCTTAAAAACTCAAGTCCGATTTCGGCCATCAACACTTGTAATAAAATCGGTAAATGCGTCATCTTATTTGGCCCAATAAAAGCAAGATTTGCTGGTAAAAGAGTTGGATCAAATACAAATACTAACCAAAATGGTAGTAAAAACAAGGAGAATAAGACACCTAAAAAGCGTACCCAGCGTAAAAATGTACCGACAGCCGGATTTTGTCTAAACTCTTCTGCATGCTGTAAATGGTGGAAATATGTTGTTGGAGTAATCATAGCACTTGGTGATGTATCAACTAGTACTAACACATGTCCTTCTAATATATGATTCGCCGCCACATCTGGTCTTTCTGTATACCGAATAAGTGGGAATGGATTATAGCTTTGCTTTACAACAAATTCTTCCACTGTTTTATCTGCCATCGTAATTCCATCGACATCGATGTTATTTAATTCTTGTTTTATAATCTTAACTAAATCTGGATTTGCAACATCTTGTACATATGTAATACAAATATCCGTTTGTGATCTATCTCCTACTCGAATCATTTCGTTTCGGAGACGTGGGTCACGTATTCTTCTACGAATTAACGCTGTATTTACAACGATATTTTCAACAAATCCATCCCTTGCACCACGTACTACCTTTTCTGTATCTGGTTCAGTCGGCGTCCGGCCCGGATAACTACGAACATCTATCGCAAACGCTTCTGTTTCACCTTCTACAAATATAATGATGAGTCCTGATAATACTTGGAGCATTACCTCATCCATCGTTTTCACTTTGCTTACTTGCTGATGAATTAAACGATTCTCTAAAAGCTTCACAGTATCTTCTTCTACATCCCTTATTTCATTTGTATCCACCGCTTCTTCTAAAATAGGGATAATATAATTCGTATCACAAAGTCCATTTACAAACAACACACCAATTTCTTTATTTAAAATTTGAAATTTACGTATGCCAACATCATATGTAACCCCTAGTCCAACTGTTTGCTTTAAATAATTTTCATTATCACTCAAAAAAGATGAAATAGGGATATCCACTTTTTTAGGCTTCGTCATAAAATCCACTCCTTTCCAAAATTAATTGAATTGCTTTTTTAGTGATTGGTGATCCTCTCTCCCATTCGTCATTGCCACACATCTTACCAATATCACCAACTCCCACAATGACAGGAACATTCAGATCATCTAAACAATAAATTGTATCGCCGCTAATTCTGCCAATTTCACCATCTGGAAGTCCAAATTTATCAACACCGTATTCGGTTAAATTCCCGTTCCGATCTACACTTACATCTACACGTGCCCATTCCCAATGATGTGTATTAGACGCCACTGCCAAAATCCCCAGTACATCAATTTGTTTATGTGTGGCTACATATTTTAAAGCCTTTTCACCAGATCCTTCTCCAATAAATCCACTGTCATCAAACATGACAAATACAGGGTCATATGGCGTTTGCATAATAAGCTCAACAACTTTCTTCCCTGTCAATTTGGTTGGATTACTTTGTGATGCTGAAATACACCTTCCCCCAAATTCCTTCGTTAAAAGCTCAATTGCTCGCTTTGCATATTCATCTCCATCTGTGACCAAAACAACCCTTCGTCTCATTTGATTTATCCTTTCGGTTTACATATAAGTGCTACAAAAAATGAAAATAATATCGCTGCAGAAATGCCTGCAGACGTTAAACTAAACATACCCATACCAATCCCTATATATCCGTGTTTTTCTGCCGCATGCATTGCCCCATGTAATAGTGAATGTCCAAAACTTGTAATAGGAACTGTCGCCCCAGCACCAGCAAACTTTATAAGCTTATCGTACAATCCGAACCCATCTAAAACGGCTCCTATAACTACAAAGGTAGCCATTAAATGGGCTGGTGTTAACTTCGCGAAATCTAAAAATACCTGTCCAATTACACAAATGGCGCCTCCTACAAGAAATGCATATATAAAATCCACAATTCACTCTCCCTTCACTCTCTCAAATACAACACCATGTGCAATTGTTGGAATGGTTTCTTTCTGCTGCATCATCATCGGGCTTAATAACGCACCAGTAGCAACAACAAAAATTCGTTGTAAATTCCCTTTTTGCATCTCGCTTAATAAATGACCATACGTGACAACAGCTGAACAAGCACAGCCACTACCACCCGCAAATACTTCTTCTTGATCGGAATTATAGATCATTAATCCGCAATCATTATATATATGCCCAAGATCATAACCTTCTTCCAATAACAGTTGTTTCGCAATCGGTGTCCCAATAGCTGATAAATCACCGGTAACAATTAAATCATAATCTGCTGCACTTCTCTTCAAATCTTCAAAGTGTTGTTGAATTGTGTGAGCAGCAGCAGGTGCCATCGCCGATCCCATATCTAAAGGATTTGCAATCCCTAAATCTTGCACTTTTCCAATCGTAGCTGCCGTAATTTTAATGGCACTTTTTTCTTTACTAATTAATATGGATCCCGCACCTGTAACAGTGGAATTTGCTGTTCCTGGTTTTTGTCCCCCATACTCTGTTGGATAACGGAACTGTCTTTCAGCCGTCGCATTATGACTACTTACTGTCGCTAAAACACGATTTGCGAATCCACCATCTATAAAGGCTGATCCAACCGCTAAAGTCTCCATCGAGGTTGCACAAGCGCTAAACATCCCTAAAAAGGGAATCCCCCACTTACGCGCAACATAATTTGCTGTCACTGTTTGATTTAATAAATCACCCGCTAAAAAGAAATCAATTTGTGATGTTTTTACATTTCCTTTTTGCAAGACTTGCTGAATTGAATCTGACATTAATCTTCTTTCCGCAAGTTCCCAGTTTTCCTCTCCACAATGTAAATCATCGTATGAAATATCAAAATCCTTTCCAAGAGGGCCTTCAGCTTCTTTTGGACCGACAGCAGTACCGGTTGCATTCACATAAATATCATTTTGGAATACCCACGTTTGTTTTCCAGTCAACCTCATACTAGCCCCTCCTTTAAGACATAAAAATGTTAAAAGTATATCTTATTAACCCAATAATATATGCCCCAACGACCCCAAAAACGATAACACTTCCCGCTAACTTAAACATATTGGTAGCAATCCCAAGTACAATTCCTTCACTCTTATGTTCTAGCGCAGCGCTCGCCATAGAATTCGCAAATCCCGTAACAGGTACTGCCGATCCAGCTCCAGCAAATTGACCGATTTTATCATACACGCCACAACCTGTTAAAATCGCTGATAATAATACAAGAGTTGCAACCGTCGGATTCCCTGCCTCTTGTTCACTGAAATGAAAGTAATGTATATAAAATTTCATCAATACTTCCCCGATTGTACAAATGAGTCCACCTACAAGAAATGCCTTAACACAATTTATGAAATAATTTGGTTTCGGATGGTACTCCTTCACTTTATTTATGTAATCATCCTTTAGTTTTCGTCCTGTCATTTATATATTGCCTCCTACTTTACGAAATAAATCCAGTGAAACAACGAGCCTATTACTTTCCCAAGTACAAGAGCAACGAGTAAAACAACAATTTTCCCCTCTACTCCTACTCGTTTCGCTAAAATAGGTAAAACATTTAACACTTCTGTTAATGCGGCTGCAAGCATTCCAACGAATGTGCCACAAAATATTCCTAATATAACAAGCCAATATTGCGACGTTTGAAATGTAATGTTTTTCAAGCTACACCAAGCACCTGTTAACGTACCTGCAATAACTGCCCACTCAAAATACTGAATGTGCTTTCCACTTCTCGTTAATTGAGCTAGGCGAGGGATTATACCAAGTACAGCTAAAAATGCGACATACCCGCTACCTACTGCAATACCTCCCGCTAAACCAATTAAAATAACAAGACCAAACTCAATCATCGGCAAGTTGTTTCATATTGTCCTTGTTTTCATGAACAATTACATATTGGTCAAGTGACTGCTGATATTGGAACATCTCTACTTCTAACGGACTCGGCTCTTCATTAATTCGCTTTTGAAATACATGATTAAAAAATAAGACCATACCTAACCCAAGACCTAATGAATAAGGAATTTGAAATAAAAGTGGTTGCGCCTTAAATTCTCCCGTAATCATGTAATATAACCGTTGATGCACTTGTTGCATGCTCACATCTTCATGGAAATAAATGATGGCAAGGGCCGCTCCAATGAAAAGTAACAACCATACTAGCCCGAAGAAAATTGGATGTACTTTCTTTTTTTCATATATAATTTCAACAAGAGTTTGTCCAGAACCGAGTAAATTAATTTGTATATGAGCCGCTTTTTTTCTAATAATCTCAATAATTTTCATCACATCAATTACGACATGCGTCTTATCATGCGCTGTTATTTTGTAAACTACCTCATCTTGTAACGACTGAACTACGAGAGCATCTCCCGCAAGTTGAGCAACATCACCCAGTTTCACTTCATATGTAGGCGAAACTTTTAATCGATTACGCATTTTAATATAAATTGTTTGTTCCAATTTCCATTCACCTCTTCACTCTTCCTCGTAGTTGTAGTATGGTTATTGAATTTTTTTCTAATACAATTTTTTCATAAAAAAACATCTGTACCATTTCGGTACAGACGTTTTTTTAGTTTATGCCTTTTTCTTAAATAAATTTGCAATACTTAATGCAAGTCCTCCCCAAATGACTACTATACCAATAACCATCATCATAATCGCTGATCCACTCATTATGAAACACCTCGATCTTTCCATTCTTTTTCAAGCTTAGCAGAATCTGAATGTATTTGTGCATTCCATTTCTTTAGACTAATGATTAGCGCAACGATAAGGAACGCTGCTGCAATTGACCAACCATATGTTATGACAATCTCCGTTGGATAATCTCCGTAATTCTTTTTAATATTTTGGATTGTACCATCAATTAACATGTACCCTAACATAAGCGGAGTAATAACGAGTAAACTCACTCTCCAAAATGTCCCTAACTTAATATCGGATACGAAGTTTGCGTGATTTTGATAAACTGGTAAACGGCGTAAAATGAGTCCTATCGTAACTACTTCCGCTAATGCAATTGAAATTAATCCGAAGTTATTAGCGAAATAATCAACAACATCTAGGAACATAAGCCCGCCACGTGTTGCAAAAACAAGAGAAACTAGTACAAGAAGCGTCCCCATAATTCCAATTGTTTTTTGGCGGCTTAAGCTGAACTTTTCAGATACGGCAGCAAAACATACTTCCGCAAGCGAAATGAGAGATGTAATTCCGGCAACTGTTAATGATAAGAAAAATAATACGCCAAATAGCGGTGACATCGGTAATTCATTAATAATTTGCGGAAATACTACGAATGCAAGTCCTACACCAGCACTTGCTACTTTATCAACTGGTACTCCCATATTGTTTGCCATAAATCCAAGAGCTGCAAAGACCCCAATCCCTGCTAATAATTCAAATCCTGAGTTTGCAAAGCCCGTAATAAAAGCATTATTTGTTGTATCTGAGTTTTTCGGTAAATAACTAGAATACGTAATCATAATTCCAAATGCTAAAGATAAGCTAAAGAAAATTTGGCCATAAGCAGCAAGCCATACTTTCCCATCAAAAATACGACTCCAATCTGGTTTAAAGAATGCATCTAATCCTTGCATCGCACCTTCCATCGTCACTGCACGAACTACGATAATAAGGAACATAACAACTAGCAAAGGAATGAAAATGCGGTTAACAACTTCAATTCCTTTTTTAACTCCTTTGAATGCTACACCGAGCACAATAATCCAAACGAGAGCTAATGGAATTAACACTTCCGGTACGAGTCCTCCAAACTGCCCTGGCTTATCTGCAACATGCAAATACTCTTTAAATAAAAATGTTTGCGTGTCTTTCCCCCACGCTCCAGTAATTGAAAAATACGTATATGAAATAGACCAAGCAATAATTACTGCATAATATGTTGAAACGATAAACGTTACACACATTTGCCACCATCCGATGAATTCAGCACGCGGACTAATACGGAAGAACGTAAGTGGCGCGGAACCACGGTGACGATGCCCAAGAGCGAATTCAAACGCCAATAATGAAATACCAGTCGTTAATAATGCGAATAAGTACGGTAAAAAGAATGCGCCTCCTCCATTTTCATACGCTGTATAAGGAAAACGCCATATGTTTCCTAATCCAACGGCAGAGCCGACCGCTGCGAAAATAAATCCAGCCCTCGTCCCCCATTGTTGCCTCGTTTCCATATTTTCTTCCCCCTTTGTGACAAGTTCATACTTGGATTATATTTTAAATTTACTAAATTATCAATAAATTCTGTTAATTTTTACGAAAGTTTACAATCTCCTCCTATTTAAGTCATAAAAAAATCGAATAGATAGCTATTCATCTATTCGATCTTTCATCTGTTTTAATATTTTCTTTTCAAGTCTTGAAACTTGTACTTGCGAAATGCCTATTCGCTCTGCTACTTCCGATTGCGTTTGGTCTTTATAGTAGCGTAAATACACGATTAAACGTTCTCGCTCATCTAATTCTCTAATTGCTTCTTTTAAAGCAATTTTATCAAACCATTTCGTTTCAGATTGATCTGCAATTTGATCTAAAATAGTGATTGGATCCCCGTCGTTTTCATACACCGTTTCATGTATGGATGAAGGGGCTCGACTCGCTTCTTGCGCCAGAACCACTTCCTCTGGCGTTAGTTCTAACGCTTCGGCTACTTCATTAATCGTTGGGGCCCTTCCGAATTCTTTCGAAAGCTCGTCTCTCATCTTTCGAATTTTATTTCCTGTTTCTTTTAAAGATCTACTTACTTTCACTGATCCATCATCACGTAAAAATCGTTGTATTTCTCCAATAATCATTGGAACTGCATATGTTGAAAATTTCACGTCGAAAGATAAATCAAATTTATCCACCGATTTTAAGAGCCCAATACATCCAATTTGAAATAAATCGTCTGGTTCGTATCCTCGATTAAGGAAACGCTGCACAACCGACCATACGAGACGCATATTACTTTGAACGATTGTATCTCTCGCTTGTTGATCTCCATCTTGACTTTGTTGAATTAACGCTTTTAGCTCGTGGTCCTTTAACTGAGGTTTCTTCTTCTCATTTTTGACCTCTATGTCCATAGGCTATTCTCCTTAATTGCATAGAGCGTTACTATTTGATAAGTATTTTGTCAAATGGATTGTTGTCCCGAAAGATTCGTTTGAAATAACTTCTACTTCATCCATAAAATTTTCCATGATAGTAAATCCCATTCCGGAACGCTCTAATTCAGGTTTAGTTGTAAAAAGGGGTTGTCTTGCTTCATCTAAATCAAAGATGCCAATCCCTTCATCTCGAATCGTGAGTTTCACCATTGCTTCTTCCAAAATTACAGAAATATAAACAACACCTTCTGCATTTCCTTCGTACCCATGAATAATTGCATTTGTAACTGCTTCTGAAACAACTGTTTTAATCTCCGTAAGTTCTTCCATCGTTGGGTCTAGTTGCGCAATAAAAGCAGCTACTGTAACACGAGCGAACGATTCATTTTGACTTAATGCTGAAAATTGAAGGTTCATTTCATTTCTCATTTATGCCACCCCCAACGTCGCGAGCGCATGCGCTTCACTTTCTTCTAAGCGAACAATTTTAAATAAGCCCGACATTTCAAATAAACGTTTAACAGGCGGTGAAATTGCACAAACAACCATTTCTCCACCTAATCCCTTTACATGCTTATATCGGCCTAATATAACACCTAAACCAGAACTATCCATAAACGATAAGTTCTCTAGGCTCAAAACAATATGATGAACACCATGTGTCTCAATCATATCTGTTACTTTCGTTCGCAACTCTTCAGCAGTATGATGATCTAATTCACCCGCTAGTCTCACACATAGGACGTCACGTTTTACTTCTAATTGCATGGAAAGACTCACACGATTTCCTCCTTATGCTCAAACTTTACTCATTTACATACATAAAGATTTTCGTGATACAACATAAGAATCCTTCCTACTGACAAAAGAAGAACTATTTCGCCATAAAGTGAAACCATTCAGCAATTATTTACTTTCATACGAATAGAAAAGCGGCAAAATATTTGCCGCTATTTTGATGTTGAAAACATCCCAAAACTTCTTTTAAATAACTCCCACCAGCTCGCTGCAGCAACATCTTCTTTTGCTACAATTGTTTGTTTTAATAAAACATCTTTATCTTTTTTAATAACAAGTGTACCAAGTGCATCGCCCTTTTTAATCGGCGCTTTCACTTTCTTTTCAGCAATTACTTCTTGCTTTACTTTGTCCATATTTTCGCCCTTCTTCATAAGAAGAGACACATTGTCTGACGCAACTAAATCTACTTTTTCTTTTTTCCCTTTTCCTACTTGGACAGTCTTAATTTTTTCGCCTCGTGTATACAATTTCTTTGTCATATATTGACCAAATGCGTAGTCAAGAAGCTTCGTTACTTGATTGTTCCGTTCTTTCGATGTAGGTGCACCCATAACAACTGAAATAATACGCATCCCATTCTTTTCAGCCGATGCTGTTAAACAATATTTTGCTTCTGTCGTAAAGCCCGTTTTCACACCATCTACTCCAGGATAGAAACGTACTAACTTATTCGTATTCACGAGCCAAAACTTCTTATCCGTATCTTCACGTAAATAGTCTTCGTATTTACCTGTGTATTTGCGAATAAGTGGGTACTTCATTAATTCTCTCGCCATTATAGCCATATCATTTGCTGTAGAATAATGGTCTTTAGCCGGAAGACCTGTTGGGTTTTGGAAATGAGTGTTTTTCAGTCCTAAATCTTTCGCTTTTTTGTTCATCATATTTACAAAACCTTCTTCTGAACCAGCGATATGCTCCGCTACTGCAACAGACGCATCATTTCCAGATGCAATGGCAATACCCTTTAGCATTTCATTTACAGTCATCTCTTCACCAGGCTCTAAAAAGATTTGTGATCCACCCATTGAAGCTGCATGCTCACTTGCTCTCACTTTATCGGTCAGTTTTAGTTTTCCTTTTTCAACTTGTTCCATAATTAATAGCATTGTCATAATCTTCGTCATACTAGCAGGTGGTAACTTCTCATTTGGATTTTTATCAAACAAAACTTTACCTGTATCTTGTTCAATTACAATTGCTGACGACGCTTGTTCCGCTAACTTCGGCGTTGTTTCTTCTGTTTTCTCCTGCTTCGTTTTCTCAGATTGTGCGAAACTAACTGAAGTACCAGAAAGCAATAACATGAAACAAACAAGTATTCCAAAAACTCGCTTCATGACTAACCCTCCATTCTATATCAGACCTATTTTTTCCAATTATTTATTTTTTAATACCATATTTTTCTAATATTTTCAGTTGACAAATACACTCATCACCTATATTGTATTAAGTGTATTATACACAGTAGTACACTTAATACAAGTCAGAAAGGAGACATTGCTCTTGCATATTCAACTTGATCCAAGAAGCAACACTCCGATATGGGAACAAATTGTTCAAAATATAAAAGAACTCGTATTAAAGAACATGTTAGCTCCAAGTGACAAACTACCTTCTGTACGCGAACTCGCTTCTTTACTCGTTATAAATCCAAATACAGTGAGTAAAGCGTACCAAGAGTTAGAGCGACAAGGGATTATTGAAACATTACGAGGAAAAGGAACATTTGTATCCCAATCGATTACCCCAACATTAGACGAAAGGAAAATCGCTATGGTTGAAAAGCAATTTCATCAATTACTATTAGAAGCCTCTTATCTTGGTGTTACGAAAGATAAAATTCATGATTGGATAGATTCATACTATAAAGAGATTGGAGGAAATCCGGATGCTGAAAGTGACGAACTTGAAGAAAACAATTGATAATCAAACGATTTTAGATGATGTTTCTTTCACATTACAAAAAGGAAGTATCATCGGATTACTCGGAAGAAACGGCGCGGGGAAAACAACTTTATTACGAACGATGGTCGGCATTTTAGACCCTGATGCAGGGACTGTTACATATGAAAATACAAACATTCATCAGTGTCCTGAAATAAAGCAAAAAATCGTATATGTCCCTGATTCTACTAACATACTGAACGGATATACAGTAAAAGAAATTGTGAAATTTTACAAATCGGTTTATACCGCATTTGATGAAGCATATTTTTATGAACTGTTAGAACGTTTTAACTTACCAAACAAACGAATTCGTAGCTATTCAAAAGGTATGAAAGCACTACTTGCCATCATTTTAGCCGTTTCTACAAAAGCAGACTATATCATTTTAGATGAACCGACAAACGGACTTGACCCTATCGTGAAACGGCAGATCCTCCAATTTCTCGTTGGAGAAGTTGCAGAAAAAGAGATTACCATTTTCATCTCAACTCACCATTTAGATGAGGTGGAACAAATCGCAGATACAATCATTATATTAAAAGGCCATACTATCTCGTCTATTACATCACTAGACGATGCAAAATCACGATTTGCAAAAATACAAGTAGCTTATGAACGTTCACTACCTCAAAAACTAGAAAACTTAAGCAATATTAAAATATTAAATCAAACAGGAAAAGTATTTACAATCTTAATTGAGGGAAATGTGGCTACAACACTGGAGAAGTTTTATAAAGAACAACCGATACTCATCGAAGAATTAACAATGTCACTTGAAGATGTCTTCGTTACGACACTAGAGGAGGATGGGTATGTTTCATAAGGCGTTGTGGATATGGCATTGGAAACGGGGGAAATATGCTGCGTTACTATTCTTCTTTAGTTCGCTTTATCTTCTATCTCTCGGATACTATAGAAGTGCTCAGATGGAGCTCGATAAATATTACGAATTACAAGAAAAAGGGGAACAGTATTATTATTTTTATACCTTTTCTGCACGCGATGGTAATAGTTTTTGGTTAACTGTTCTTATCATTGCTTTAGCCTGCTTATTGATAGGATGGGAACGGAGTAATCAATCTAATACACTACTTATGACGATGCCATTTAAAAGAAAAAATGTTTTCTTATCGAAATGGGCTTTCGGTTCCTTCTGTATTGTGAGCTCATTACTTATAAATTGGATTATTATGTATATTATTTATAGAACAACCATCCATTTTGATTATCAATCATTTAGTCCATTTCACCGATACTTTCTTTATGCGATAGTTTCTTATGTTGCAGTCTATACAGCTGCTCTATGTATCGGTACTTTTACTGGAAGTATTGTTTCACAGGTCATTTTTTGCATTCCATGGCTACTAATGGGGCTTACATTTATTCCACTAGTGTACACCTTTACGCTAAACCATTTAGA
Organism: Bacillus cereus group sp. TH152-1LC; assembly: GCF_027710505.1. Lineage (NCBI taxonomy): Bacteria > Bacillati > Bacillota > Bacilli > Caryophanales > Bacillaceae > Bacillus > Bacillus cereus group sp. TH152-1LC. The sequence goes on from NZ_JAQFNK010000003.1 coordinate 233,769, forward strand.
GGCTACCGATACTAAAAATAATAAATTAGATCAACAACTATATAAAATCAATCAAAAAACAAATATAGTTGTACCAATATATCGCTTTTCTATTGATTATAACTATCAGCCAGATTCTCGGAAGAAGGAAAAAGATCCAACTACTTTAAGAAATCCAGCATCTCACGTATATTATTCAGCCAAATCAATGTTAGTCCCTATTTTCTATACAATATTTTATTTACTACTTGGGACATATTTATATGTGCGTTCACCAAATGAAAATAGTCAAAAGATATTTATTTTCCAAAAGCATTTAAAAATATGGATATGGGGGACAACCATTTACTTTTCATTACTAGGTGGCTATAAAATCAATCAATTTTATTTCTTACCTAACTACTATATCAGTTTGTTTCTCGCTGGAATCATTACTTATGTTGTATTATCACGCCTAACAAATTATAAAGTTTTTTAAAGGAGAGATCCTATGTTTCAAAAAGCACTATGGCTAAGAACATATCAACAAAGTAAATATGTTGTATGGCTATTTTGGCTCGTCAGCTTCTATACTTTGTCATATAAATACTATATGACTTCTATTCAACAGCAACACTTTCTAAATGACAATAAAAAATGGAACTATATATATCATTATCACTTTGATTTAACACTTCTAGATCCTGTCATGCTATTAGGTAGCGTACTGATCATTCTAGCTTGTACGTTAATTGGATGGGAAAGACAAAATAACTCTAGCGACTTGTTATGGTCTATGCCCTTTAAACGTTCACACCTTTATATAACAAAGTGGTTGTTTGGAATCTGTAATATTACAGTAATTGTCGTTTCAAATTGGGGGCTATTTGCTATTATGAAAAAGTTGACTTTTCATAATAAATATCAAGTATTCTCCCCATTTCATAGTTACTTTATATACATGTTAATTGTATTATGTGCAATTTATACACTTGCCTTATGTGTAGGAACCATTGCAGGGAATATCATATCGCAAGGATTTCTCACTACAGCTATATTAATCTTTCCAGCTTTACTTCCATCACTTATCTCAGGAGTCATTGCTATTCACTCAAACACTGCATTTCATGAGGACAATAGCCTTATACATAATGTAATGGAAAACATACGTATTTCTAGCCCAGCAGAAGATTTTACTATTAACTTTAATTATGATCCACAAAGCGCTTACACTGATCAAAATGGAGTGCTTCATAACGAGCCAAACTTTACAAAGGTTCCACCGGTAAAAACATTGATTGGACCTATTGCACATATCCTTATTTTATTACCACTCGGTATTTATTTATATGCCCGTTCCGCCAATGAGCGAAATGGTAACTACTTACTATATCCAAAACTACAAAAAGTAGTTTTAGCTTGTGCGATTTTCTTTGGTGGGATCGTTGGAGGTTTAATACTAAGTCACAAGCAGTCATTGTCCAGCTTTTACATCGGATTTTTAGTGACTAGTTTCATTACGTATTTCTTCCTACCTAAAATATTAAAATGGAAAGTCTCTTGGAATTTTAAATAAAATAACCTCCTCTCTATGAGGAGGTTATTTTACATTCTCTCTTTTTTTCCCATACTCTTTTTCTTGCTTCGTTCCAAACCCGTCACCATTTGCTACAATTTGATCTGTTGGAGCAACTATGCTTTCCGCAATTCGCCATTCTCCCTCTTGTTGAATAAACACTTGCATAAAATAATTCATTCCATTTAATTGATACGAATTTTCTTTTTTCACTTCGTAACGCGCTGCAACATAATATACTTGCACATTCTCAGCCTCAAACTTAGAAATATATTGTGATAATCTCGGGATGTACTGCGATGCTTTTTGAAGTGGCAGTTGTTTTACTTTTACAAGAGAAGACTTTGTTACATTACTGATCGTATCTTCATGCCGAATGTTATCACTATGATGAAATAAAATAGCATTCTGCATGGAACGAATCCATAGTTTTGAATATAAAACAGGTTGCTTATTTGAAATATGGTGTAATTCTTTTTGAACGACTTGAAGAGGCGTTGCGGCATCCGCGAATTGATTAAAGCAGAAAAAACTTCCAATCATAATGAAAAGCATAGAAATACGTTTCATAATTTTTCACTCCGATTCTTTTTAATTAAAGTATTGGAGTTTCGAAATGTTTTTATTCAAAAGAAAAAGGATAGGAAAGCTTTCGCTTCCTATCCTCATTTATTATAATACGCGGCCAAATAGCTCTAATACCATTTCTATCTCTTGGTCGCTCCAACCTTTAAATCTCTCTTTATAATATTCTTTACGCACAGCTTCAAGTTTTTCAGTTACTTCTCTTCCGTGTTCTGTAATTTCTAAGTACACGATACGACGGTCTGAATTTGAACGCTTTCTTTCTACAAACCCTTTTCGTACGAGACGATCAGTAACAGCTGTAATATGACTGGAGGTTACGTTTACTTCACTCGCAATTTGCGAAGCCATCTGTGGACTGTTTAAAAATAACGCGCGTAATACAGAAAATTCATTGTATGGCATATGTTCTGCAAAACGTGTATTAATATCATTTTGTAATAAACGTATCATCTTTCGAAATGATCCGGATAACTCTAAAATCAGTGTTTCTCTTTTTTCGTTCACTAGCCTCGTCCCTTTTTTATCATATTTACACATATTATAATCTATAAATACCTATGTTGTATATGCTTTCTTCCCTCAACATTCTCATTTATGTAACTTTTTTCATATAAATTTCTTTTTTGTTCACACATATACATATAAAAAGGATGGTGATGGAAAATGCAGGGTGGAATAAATCCTTATTTACACAACGTACGCACAACTAATACTGGTAAAGAAGCGACTATTACTGTACAAGGTGAAGGTATTGTCAAAGCGAAACCCAATGTTGTTATATTAACACTTGGCATTCGAACTGATAGTAAAAATGTGAAACAAGCGCAAGAAGAAAATGCAGTGCAATCAAAACAATTGCTGGATGCACTTAAACAGCTTGGTATTGCTGATAAAGATATAGAAACGATTTCTTATACAATCACTCCTCAATATGAGTATGTAAATGATAAAGCGTTACTACAAGGATATCGTGTGGAACATTTGTATGAAATTACCGTTTTAAATGTACAAAAAGCAGGGGAAGTATATGATATAGCCGTTTCAAATGGAGCAAACGTAGCAAAAGGTTTACGTTTTCGAATATCTCATCCAAATAAATATTACGAGCAAGCTCTCATTCAAGCTCTGCAACAAGCGGTAGAAAAAGCTCGTGCTATTGCGAGTACATACAATTTAAACATTAATCCAGTTCCACTCTCATTCGTTGAAGAATCTGCCCAATTACCACGGGAAGTGACGTCCTACGCTACTTTACATGCGCAAGCAGCTCCGCCCATTCAATCAGGAGAATTAGAAATCATTTCAACAATACGAGCGATTTTTACGTATTTATAAATAATCTTATTTATAAGTAAACGTTATCATTTTCCTTGTTGTAAAAACATGATGTTCTGATATAATAAAGGACGGTGAGCTCTTACGAAAGAGATATCACGGGTGGGAGAGGGATATGAAAAAGAAGGTTTAACATGAAAGGAATACTTGATAGAACATTTAAATTAGGTTTACACGAAACATCACCAAAACAAGAAGTTTTAGCTGGAGTTACGTCATTTTTCACAATCGTATATATTATGATTGTAAATGCATCCATTTTATCCGATGCTGGCATTCCTCTTGAAGCTGGAATTTTAGCAACTGTTTTCAGTTCATTTGTCGGATGTCTGCTCATGGCATTTTGGGCAAATGCACCTGCTATTCTTGTCCCTGGTATGGGTGTAAATGCATTCTTCACGTACACTGCTGTGCATACGCTCGGATTAACTTGGCAAGAAGCATTAGCGGCTGTCTTCATCTCTGGTATTATTTTTGCAATTGCTGCGTTTACACCAATCGCTCGCGTGCTTTCAGTATCGATTCCAAAGTCATTAAAGGAAGCTATTACTGTCGGTATCGGATTATTTTTAGCATTTATCGGATTGCAAAAAGGTGGTTTAGTCGTTTCGAATCCAAATACTGCTGTTGCAATGGGTAAATTAAGTAACCCTGTCGTTCTTGCGACCGTGCTTACTCTTATCGTTGCACTTGTACTATTTATTCGTAACGTACGTGGAAGCTTTTTATGGACGATTGCAATAGGAACTGGTATTGCATGGCTATTTGGTCTTGTGGATACAAGTCAAATCGGAAATAGTTCATTCTCATTCGCGAGTTACGGCGATGTGTTTGGAGCTATGTCATTTGGCAAACTTTCTTCCTTACCGTTTTGGATTGCAACATTCTCCTTAAGCATGGTGCTTATTTTTGAGAACATGGGACTTCTGCACGGTTTATTAGAAGATGACCGTAAATTCCCACGTGCTTACCAAGCCAATGCAATTTCAGCAATGACATGTGGTCTATTTGGCACAAGCCCTACCGTATCAACAGTAGAGAGTGCCGCAGGTATTACTGCAGGCGGAAAGACAGGTCTGACGTCTATCGTTACAGGGTTGTTATTCTTTGCATCACTGTTTGCACTTCCGTTTGTCAAACTAATTCCTGATAGTGCCATTGCACCAATCTTAATTATTATTGGCGGCCTGATGATTACAAGCATTCAGCAAATTCCTCTGAACGATTTTTCAGAAGGATTTCCAGCGTTCTTAATTATCGTCATGATCCCGCTCACATATAGTATCGCTGATGGCATTGCGTTCGGATTTATTGCTTATCCTATCTTAAAAGTTGCTCTTGGAAAGCGTAAAGAAGTCGCACCGTCTATGTATATCGTTACATGCTTATTCTTAGCCATGTTCGTATTACATGCTATTGGTTAAGTAAAAACACCGAGGAATTTTCCTCGGTGTTTTTTTACTTAAACCATCCTTTTTTATAAAACCAAGCCATCATGCCTCCGCCAATTAGCGCCATTAGAAGTAGACAAATAAAATAGCTATACTGTCCACCAAGCTCTGGCATATGCGTAAAGTTCATTCCGTATACTCCCGCAATAAATGTTAATGGCATGAAAATAGTCGAGAATACAGTTAATGTTTTCATAATGTTATTCATATGATGCGAGTTTAATGAAAAATAGCTATCTCGAATATCTGCCGTTAACTCCCGGCTTGCTTCAATCATTTCTGTCAGTTTCAGTAAATGATCATGTATATCTTTAAAGTAAATTTCATGATCACTTATACCGTAAAAACGAGTCGAATTTAAAATACGATACAATAAATCACGCATCGGAATGATTGTACGCCTTAGTTTTGATAAATCTGCACGTATATCAAATACTTCTTCTAGTACACTTCCTGCTGTCTCACCTGTTAAATTATCATCAATTGCATTTAAATGATCCTCAATGTAATATACAGGCGCAAAATAGTCGTCCACAATTTGGTCGATAATGGTATGTGCTACGTGTAAAGGACTATTTTTAATACGCTTCTTTTCTCCAAGTGTTTTCCATACTCTTTCGATTGCATTGTTATGAGAAAAGTGGAAGGAAACAATATAACGATCACTAATAAATAAATCGATCTCGTGCGGTTCTAATCCATCCTCACCAAATGCATGAAGAACTAAAAAGTTATATCCATCATAAAAATCAACTTTTGGCCTCTGTACATATTCTATACAGTCTTCAATTGCAAGGGGATGGAACTTAAAATGATCTTGCAAAATGTATGTATACTCTTCTTTCGTTGGCTTATATAAATCTAGCCAATACCATGCAATATGGTCTTTCGTTGTTTCTTCTAGCGAAACATCATATAATACTTCATCTGTTTTTGTTATTGCACAAATTCTAATCATAATTTCACCCATTATTATTATAAACAAAAAATAGCAAAAAAAGCCAAGGAGAAATACTCCTTGGCCTTTTTTTATTACTTCGTTACAATACCATGCACTAAAGTTGGTGCATCTACGTGGTCTGTAGAGATCTTCATGTTCTCATAAATTTTTGCTTTTACATCTTCCACATTTTCACGGTTTGCGAAAATGGTAACAAGGGATTCACCTTTTTTCACGCTGTCCCCTACTTTTTTGCGAAGCATTAAGCCCACTGCTAAATCAATTTCAGATTCCTTCGTCGCACGTCCTGCTCCTAAAAGCATTGCTGCTGTTCCGATTTCATCTGCAACGATTTCTGATACATAACCGTCTTCCTTCGCTTCTACTTCAATTTTAAACTGTGCTTGTGGTAATTTTGAAGGATCATCAACAACAGATGCATCGCCGCCTTGTGCTGATAAGAACGTTTTAAATGATTCTAGCGCTTTACCGTTGTTCATGACTTCAATTAATTTCTCACGTGCATCTTCTAAAGATGAAGCTTGTCCAGCAAGGTATACCATTTGACTTCCAAGTGTTAAACATAACTCCTCTAAATCTTTTGGTCCTTTACCTTGTAACGTATCAATTGCTTCTTGTACTTCAAGTGCGTTACCAATCGCCTCACCAAGTGGTTGACTCATATCAGAAATAACAGCCATCGTATTACGACCAACGTTATTACCAATGCGCACCATTGCTTCTGCTAAACGTTTTGCGTCTTCATCTGTTTTCATAAATGCACCTGCTCCAGTTTTTACATCAAGAACAATTGCATCTGCACCAGCAGCAATTTTTTTACTCATAATCGAGCTTGCAATAAGCGGAATTGAGTTTACTGTTGCCGTTACATCACGAAGTGCATACAATTTTTTATCCGCAGGTGTTAAGTTTCCGCTTTGACCAATAACTGCGATTTTATTTTCATTTACAAGACGCATGAATTCATCATTTTCGATTTCAACATGGAATCCTGGAACTGCTTCTAATTTATCAATTGTACCACCAGTATGTCCTAGACCACGTCCAGACATTTTTGCAACCGGTACACCTAAAGCGGCTACTAATGGACCTAATACAAGTGTTGTTGTATCACCAACGCCACCTGTTGAGTGCTTATCTACTTTTACTCCTTCAATAGCTGATAAGTCGATTGTATCACCGCTATTTACCATTGCCATAGTTAAATCAGCACGTTCTTGATCGTTCATATCTTGGAAGAAAATTGCCATTGCAAGTGAACTTACTTGATAATCAGGAATATCACCATTCGTATATCCTTCAACAATAAAGTTAATTTCTTCTGTCGTTAATGCATGTCCGTCACGTTTTTTTGCAATTAGGTCCACCATTCTCATTGTGAGGTCACCCCTTCATTTGTTTTACGATTGCTTTTACTAATGCTAAGAAATTAGCTTTAACACGTTCTGTCGTTTCGATTACTTCATCGTGGTGAAGTGGCTGATCTAAAATACCAGCTGCCATATTTGAAATACAAGAAATACCAAGTACTTTCATACCAGCATGACGCGCTACAATTACTTCAGGTACTGTTGACATACCAACTGCATCTCCGCCAAGTGTACGAAGCATACGAATTTCAGCAGGTGTTTCATATACAGGACCTGTCATTCCAACGTATACACCTTCTTGTACTTTAATATTTAGGTCTGCTGCGACTTGTTTCGCCATTTCACGAAGCTCTGTCGTATATGATGTAGACATATCAGGGAAACGTACACCCATTTCAGAATCATTTGGTCCGATTAATGGATTTGTACCCATGAAGTTAATATGGTCTGAAATTAACATAAGATCGCCTGGCTCGAATGATGTATTTACACCACCAGCTGCATTTGTTACAACAACTGTTTCTACACCTAGTTCTTTCATAACACGAACTGGGAATGTTACTTTTTGCATGTCGTATCCTTCATAGAAGTGGAAACGTCCTTGCATTGCTACTACTGTAACACCTTGAAGTGTACCGAATACTAATTGACCTGCATGTCCTTCTACAGTTGATACTGGGAATTCAGGGATTTCACTGTAAGGTACTGTTACTGCGTTCTCGATTTCATCTGCTAATACACCTAGTCCTGATCCAAGGATTAGTCCTACTTGTGGCGTTTCTTGAAATTTCTCTTTTAAGTATGAAGCTGATTTTGTAATAAGTTCACGATTCATTTGTTTATCCCCCTATTTCTTTAGCTCGTTTAAGAAGCTTGTTCCGTGTTCTGGCATTTTCACACCGAAGTTTTCTGCTACCGTTGCACCAATATCAGCAAATGTTTGGCGAAGTGATAATTCTTGTCCGCCATCTTTCATGCTTGGGCTATATGCTAATAACGGTACATATTCACGTGTATGATCAGTACCGTGGTGAACTGGATCATTACCATGGTCTGCTGTAATTAATAATAAATCATCTTCTTTTAGTTTTTCGAATACTTCTGGAAGACGTGCATCATAGTCTTGCAGTGCTTCTCCATATCCTTGTGGATCACGGCGGTGACCGAATAATGCATCAAAGTCAACTAAGTTTAAGAAGCTAAGACCTGTAAAGTCCATGTTTAATGTATCTACAAGCTTATCCATTCCATCCATGTTAGACTTCGTACGAAGTGATTCAGTTACCCCTTCACCATCATAGATGTCAGAGATTTTACCGATAGCAATCACATCGTAGTCACTATCTTTTAATTCATTCATTACCGTACGGCCGAATGGTTTTAACGCATAATCATGACGGTTTGGTGTACGTGTGAATTTCCCTGGTTCTCCAACGAATGGACGAGCGATAACACGACCTACCATGTACTTTTCATCTAACGTTAATTCACGTGCAATTTTACAAATTTTATATAACTCTTCAAGTGGCACTACTTCTTCGTGTGCTGCGATTTGTAATACGCTATCAGCAGAAGTGTAAACGATTAAAGAACCTGTTTCCATTTGTTCTTGACCAAGTTCATCAAGAATCTCAGTTCCAGAAGCTGGTTTATTACCGATGATTTTACGACCTGTTTTTTCTTCTAATTCATCAAGTAATTCTTTTGGGAATCCTTCAGGGAACACTTGGAATGGTGTATCAATGTAAAGACCCATGATTTCCCAGTGTCCTGTCATTGTATCTTTACCAGTAGATTTTTCTTGCATTTTTGTATAATATCCAAGTGGTTTTTCTACTTTAGAGATACCTTTCATTTCACGAATGTTACCAAGACCTAACTTCACCATATTTGGCATTTGTAATCCATTCATATGTTCAGCAATGTGACCAATTGTGTCAGAACCTAAATCACCAAATTGCTCAGCATCCGGTGCTTCGCCGATTCCTACAGAGTCCATTACGACTAGGAATATACGTTTATATTTATTCATAACTGCGACCTCCTATAAGTTCAGTTCTACTTCTTGTAGTATGTTCAAAACGCTATAAAGTGAAACTGTTCTCCATAAGAATTATCTTTCGTTCTCATTGTCAAACAGTACTTCTTTAAATGATTCTCTAACCTATTTCGTTTACTTTGAAACGACTCAAAAACATTTCTAGTTTTTCCTAAGTCAGATGTCAGACATCTGATACGGATATCATACCATGTTTACGCTTTCTTTTTAATACATTTTCGTAGATTTTCTCATTTTCTTCACAATTCTATTGTAATCCATTATGCAAAGAAGTGCTAATTATTTTATGATTTATTTCTTCATATAAAGTGAAAAAATAATTAGCTCACAAATAACGAGATAAAGTGAAACTTTAATCAGTGGGGGGTTCTTCATCCCCCACTGATTATTAGTTGAACCAATCGGACTTTAATGGGCAGTTGATCCCCCACCTAACTTCTTTGCTTTCGTTGAATTTTGAGGTGGGGGTCTTACTGCCCATTAAAGCGGGATAAAAATAAAAAGTAGCTCTAAAGAGCTACTTTTTATTTTACTTCTACTGTTTCTTCTTTATGTTCATGCAGTTCGCCTTTTTTAACATGAACTTTCACTTTGTAAGAACCGTTTTCTTTGAAAGTATGTTTCGTTTCATACTCTCCTTTATTTCCTTCTTTCGCTGGAATAAATTCGTGTTTTTCAACACCATCTTTCCAAATCTCAAGTTGTACTTCAGCACCAGTTAACGCTTCTTCTTTTTGTTTTAAATGAACTTTCATAGTCGATTCAGCGTTTACTTTTATGTCACCAGCCATAAGGTGGATCATTGTATCGCTTTTATGATCGTCATGCCCTGCACCGTGATCACTATTTTCTTTTTTCGCATCTTCTACTTTTGCATTTCCTACAGCCACTTTATGTTCTGGCATAACATGCATATCGCGTGCATTTGTATGAGGAATAATATGATATACTCCATCAGTTTCAAATGTTTTTTCTACTGCATAAACACCTTTTCCTTTATGCTTACCATCTAACATCTCGTGTTTCTCGTCGCCATCTTTCCAAATTTCAAACTTTACATCATCAGCATCCGTTACTCTTTCTTTTCCTTGCGTAACAAGTGCTTGTACTTCTGTTTTTTCACCAGGTTTAATTTCTTTCGGATTCGTTTGAACCGCTACGTTTATACTTTCAAGTTTCTTTTCTTTTTTCGGTTCTTCTTTGTTTGTATTACAGCCAGCCAATGCTAACATCGCGATAAATAATGTCATAATAAGTTTTTTCATCATCATTTCCTCCTTTATACCTTATTTAGTATAGAGGAAATGCATTGTAATATTCTAGTCTTCTGCTGAAAACAATGTACGAAATGTTTGTGAAGTTTCTGTGAAACGCTCTATCCTTCTGAATCTATGAAAAAAGAGCATAGTAACTATGCTCTCGGATGAAACTGTTTATATACATCTTTTAATCTAGCTTTTGAAACATGCGTATAAATTTGCGTCGTCGAAATATCAGCATGTCCAAGCATTTCTTGCACAGCACGCAAGTCTGCTCCATTTTCTAATAAATGCGTAGCAAAAGAATGGCGCAACGTATGCGGTGTAAGCTCTTTTTCAATATTTGCTTCTTTCGCTAATCGTTTTAAAATTTTCCAAAATCCTTGTCTTGATAATCGATTTCCATGATGGTTTAAAAAGAGTGCATCTACTACCTTTTTACCCATCAATTCTCTTCTTCCCTTTTCAATATACTTTTGAATCGCTTCCGTCGCTAAACTTCCTAGTGGAATAATTCTTTCTTTATTCCCTTTCCCTATGCAACGAACAAATCCCATCGTTAAATGTACATCTTCTAAATTTAAGGCAATTAATTCCGAAACACGAAGTCCTGTCGCATACAATAACTCTAGCATCGCTTTATCACGAACCCCAAAAGCACTCGTCATTTTTGGTGTCTGAAGCAACGCTTCTACTTCATCGATTGATAGTACTTTCGGTAATTTCCGTTCTCCTTGCGGCGTTTCAATATGTACGGATGGATCGTGCTCTACCGCTCGTTCACGAAGTAAGAATTGGTGAAACGAACGAATCGATGCAATATGACGTGCTAATGTTTTCGAAGATTTTCCGTTTTCTTTTAAGTGCTGCAGAAAATTAACAATGTGTAAGCGTGTCACTTCATGAAAGCTTTTCGCCTGTTCTACATTTTGCAAATACTTTACATAACTTTTTAAATCACGTTCATAAGATACTACTGTATTTTTCGCAAGCCCTTTTTCGACAACCATATAATGAATAAAATCTTTTAATTGATCTTCCAATCTACACTACTCCCCATTTTCATAGAAAAACATCATTCTATTTACGAAAGCATCCTTTGCCGGCTCTTCATTCCCTGATACTTTTTCTACAGTCTCTTCTTGTGGTTTTTCATAACGATGATAGCTTTCATATTCTTCATTTATCCATAGTATAGCGAAATAAAACAAAATCGTACAACTTGTAAATAATAAAAATACTTTTATTCCATCAAAAGTTAATTTTAAAGCTCGGCGCATTGTAAACTCCTCCAAAATATAAGTTATTACAACATATGCCAAGCTTTCACCAATTTATACCTTATTCAAATAAAAAACCTCTTCCTAGATAAATAGGAAAAGGTTATTTTTCATCCGTTTCATTTTCTTGACAATTTTTACAAATCCCATGGAATGTTAAACGATGATCTTTCACCTTAAAGCTCCAGTCATGTTCTACTTTCCTTTCCACTTCACCAAGTAAATCTTCTTGTATTTCTTGTACAGCACCACATTGTGTACAAATCAAATGATGGTGGAAACGCTGCGCACCTTCTTGGCGTAAGTCATAGCGTGAAACACCGTCTCCGAAGTTAATCTTATCGACAACTTTTAACTCAGATAATAGTTCTAAAGTTCGATAGACGGTTGCTAGTCCGATCTCTGGCGACTTTTCTTTTACAAGGAGGTAAACATCTTCTGCGCTTAAATGATCTTCTTCATTTTCTAGCAGCACACGAACTGTTGCTTCACGTTGCGGTGTTAACTTGTAGCTCGCTGCATGTAATTGCTTCTTAATTCGTTCAATTCTTTCTTCCATTCGGTACTACTCCCTCCTCGCCACTCTTACACCATTATATCAGAAGAAGGGCTTCTGTCAAAAGAAAAACAATAAAAACAAATTGATAATTATTCTCATAAAGTATTTATTGTTTATTAATAGCTTCAACGACTTCTTTCATTAAAACTGGTGATGCATAAGCTTCTACACTAGAAGCAAGAGCTAACACCGCTCCAATTATAAGAAAGAAGCATGTATAACGAATTAATAACGGTAATAGTGGCTCGGTTATTTTCCGAATAAATTGATGCCTAATCATGCGTAAGGAAAAGCTTGCTGCAATTGTTGTCATAACGAGAAATACTGGAATAATAATGAGGTTTTGTGGCAACACAGAAACGAATGCTAATAATAATCCATTCCATCCATGCTGACTGACTAAAAAACCTACTGTAAATCCGACAACTACTCCTTTTACAAACAATAAAATAAAAATAAGTGGCAATCCAATAATTGAAATCCCCAAAATCCAAATAAATCCAATGTATTTTAATTGCGAAAAGTAACTTTCTCGAAACATTTCGCTTGCAATAGCAAATTCTCCTTTAGAAACTTGTCCAAAAAAACGTTGTAAATAAAATGATAAATCTTGTTTTTGATTTAATTGTAGACTATTTACAAGAATGGCCCCAAATATTACTCCCATCAATAATAAAACAGCGTTAAATATATATAATGAAGAGTTTTCCTGTATGTGAGACATTACACGGTCTTGCCAAGTTTTTCGCCACATTTTTCTTCCCTCCGTTCACACTCTTACTAAAAATGTATGAAAGAAAGAAAAAAGTATGACGAATTAACATTGAAATTCCGCTCTACTTTGCTAAACTAAAAAGTAGAGAATAGGAGGGATTTCTCTTGAAACCATTATTATTAGATTTTCCAACATTATTTCAAACTGAACGCTTACAAGTTCGTAAGCCATTTCCAGGTGATGGTGCAGAAGTGTATGAAGCAATCCAAGCTTCTCTAGAAGACTTAGTACCGTGGATGCCAATTAACGCTGAAACAGAAGAAAGTGCTGAAGAAATCGTTCGTAATGCTCACGGACAGTTTTTACTTCGTGAGACACTTGATTTTCACTTATACGATAAAGTATCTGGTACATTCATCGGGGCTATAACACTCAAGCCTGAAAACTGGGATATTCCAAAGTTTTCACTTCACTTCTGGCTGCATAGTGCGTATACAAAACAGGGCTATATGACTGAAGCTATTAAAGGTGCCATTCAATTTGCCTTCGATAAGCTAAGTGCTAGAAGAATTGAAATTCGTATTGATGCAACAAATACAAATGCATGTAACTTAGCAGAACGTTTAGAATTTATTCTAGAAGGTACAATGGAAAATGATTTCATAGCACCAGACGGTAGCTTACGTGATGCACGCGTATACGCAAAAATCAATTAAAAAACACTCGCCTTTGGCGAGTGTTTATTTTTGTAATTGTAAATATTGTACTGCAAACATCGTTTTTGCATCATGAATACGAAGATCTTTCATAAGAGTAATCGCTTCTTCTAACGATACTTCCATCAATTCCACAAACTCATCTTCATCTAACTCGGCTTTATTTTCTTTTTTTGTCAAACCTGTCGCTTTATATACATATAAAATTTCATCTGCAAATCCTGGAGATGTATAGAAAGAAGTAATAAGCTCCATATTTTCACATACATATCCTGTTTCCTCTTCTAATTCACGAACTGCTGTCACCTCAGGTTTTTCACCAGGTTCTAACTTGCCGGCCGGAATTTCTATAATCGCCTTTTCAAGCGCTTTACGATACTGCTCAACAAGCACGATTTTCCCCTCATCAGTAATAGCAATAATAGCAACTGCACCAGGGTGATTTACAATTTCACGTTTACTCATTGCTCCATTTGGTAATACTACATCATCAACACGAACTTTTATAACTCTACCATCAAAAATCGGCTCAGTTTTTACTGTTCTCTCTGCAAGATTACTCATACTACTTCATCTCCCTGTTCTATTTCCTATTCATTCCTCATACATTTTACCACATTGAAAGGAGCGTGATAGAAATGAAAGTTTATATTTTACCAAATCGCGTCACTTTAGTCGGAAAAGCATGGCAAATTCGCCATAAACTAAAACAATATAGCAAAGAGTATACAACTGTACAAGAGTGGATTACAGCAAATAAAAAGTAAACGTTTGTCAACCTCTTTTCCCTTTCGTACAATAAAGGTAAGGAGGTTGACCTATGAAAAAACGTCAATTAGGAAACTCAGATTTGTTTGTTACAGAAATGGGCCTTGGCTGTATGTCTCTCGGTACATCTGAAACAGAAGCTATGCGTATTATCGATGAAGCAATTGATTTAGGAATCAATTTTTTTGATACAGCAGATTTATACGATTATGGATTAAACGAAGAATTTGTTGGAAAAGCATTAAAAGGGAAACGAGACCAAATTGTTCTTACAACGAAAGTTGGAAATCGATGGACAGAAGAAAAAAACGGCTGGTCTTGGGATCCTTCTAAGAATTACATAAAGGCTGAAGTGAAAGAAAGTTTACGTAGACTTCAAACTGATTATATTGATCTTTATCAACTTCACGGCGGGACGATTGAAGATCCAATAGATGAAACAGTTGAAGCCTTTGAAGAATTAAAAAAAGAAGGTATCATTCGCCATTACGGTATTTCTTCTATACGTCCAAATGTCATCCGTGAGTATGCAAAACGTTCAAATATCGTTAGTGTGCTAATGGAATATAGCCTTTTAAATCGTCGCCCTGAAGAATGGTTCCCACTTTTCAGTGAACATCAAATTAGCATTATTGCTCGCGGACCACTTGCAAAAGGAATTTTAACTGACAATAATGTGAGAAAGATAGAAAGAGTAAAAGAAAAAGATTACCTTTCTTATTCTTACGATGAATTATATGCGACGCTTGCAAGTGTAAAAGAAATAACCCAAGGAAGCTCCTTAACTGGAACAGCTATTCAATATTGCTTACATAACGAAACCTTTGCAGCTGTTATACCTGGTGCAAGCTCTATCCAACAATTGCAAGAAAATGTACAGGCTAGTAAACAAACACAGTTAACAACAGCAGAATATGTACAACTTCAGCAAATTGCTAAATGTGATACTTACGCTTTACATCGTTAAAAAGACGCTACCATACTGGTAGCGTCTTTTTATAGCGTATCATATTTATCAGGATTCGTTCCTACATGTAAATTACGATTTAACGTATTAATTTGAGTCATCTCTTCTTCTGTTAGTGAAAAATCAAAGATAGAAAAATTCTCCTTAATGCGAGATGGTGTAACAGATTTAGGAATTGTCACTACCCCGCTTTGAATATCCCATCTTAATATAACTTGCGCAGGTGTTTTTTCATATTTCGTAGCAATGGCCTGGATAATCGGGTGCTCGAATACTTCCCCACCTCTCATTAAGGGGCTCCATGCTTCCATTTGAATTTGCTCATCTTGACAGAAATTACGCAATTCAAATTGCGCTAACATCGGATGAAGTTCTACTTGGTTTACCATCGGCTTTACTTTACAATTTGGTAATAATAGCTCTAAATGATGTTTATGAAAATTAGAAACACCAATCGCGCGCACTTTACCTTCTTCATACAATTTTTCTAACGCTCGGTACGTATCAACATACTTCCCTCTTATTGGCCAATGTATTAAATATAAATCTACATAGTCCATTTGTAATTTCTTTAAGCTTTTTTCAAACGCCTCAATTGTTTCTTCGTACCCTTGATCGTCGTTCCAAACTTTTGTTGTAATAAATATGTCTTCTCTCGGAATTCCTGATTCACGAACCGCTTCTCCGACACCGCTTTCATTTTCATATACAGTCGCTGTATCAATCGAACGGTATCCAACTTCTAACGCTGTTTTTACTGCTTGTTTTACTTCGGCGCCTTCTTTCGCTTTATAAACGCCTAGACCAATCATCGGCATTTTCACGCCATTATGAAGTGTAGTTGTTGGAATGTGCACAGTCGTCTCCCTCTCATTCTTACATTTTTTATAAGCCACCACTTTATTTGAACAAGATTCAACCAAAAAGTCAAAACATATGTACAGTTTACATAATAATTTTATACACTAAAACGTGAACTCAATTATTCACATTTCCTTCTTTCCATTCTTTCGCTTTTTCATCAACATTACGTACAAATTCATTTTTCCCTTCCGAATATAACGTGCCATCATATGTATACTTTTCAGCTAATTCTTTCTTTAAAGTTGCATATGCCTCAGCTTCTTCACAATGGGCCATCATATAATCACGAAATGCTAAATGCCTTACTATCTCAGGGTTTCCTTTTTCAAACACGTGTAAGTGATACGAGCGTTTTTCCTCCGTTCCATGTATAAAATAACGACGTCTTGAAATACCATTTTCCCCTTTTACGATGTAACCAAGTTCTATAAAACGTTCATTCCACTGATCTACTCTGTCGATACTCTCTACTTCCATAATCATATCTATAATTGGTTTAGCTGCCAGTCCTGGCACTGACGTACTTCCAATATGGTGGACTTTCACCATTTCTGGCATCGCCGATTTTAATCTTTTGGCCTCTATTTGAAATTTTTCGTTCCAATGATTTTCATGCGGAACGACTACAATTTTTCTCATTTTACACTCCCCTTTTCTTACAAGCTCGTCAAAAAAATGATCAGCGATATACACTGATCATTTTTTTATATTATTTAAAGTCTTTCCAAGTAAGGCTACTTTCACTTAACAGTTCTTCAAATGATTTATTCTTTTCACGCTCTTTTTGTTCTTGGCGCTTTCTTTCCAGTTCAGCTGCCTCTTTTTTCTCTTCTCTCACTTGCAATTCTTTCTTCTTATTCTTTAATTGCTGCATGAGTGAATCATTTAATTGATCGCCTAATGTAAGCGACTCTTTCTCTGGTTTATTAACTTGCGATTGTCTTTGCATTTGTCTTTGTTTCTTTTTCTTCATGCTACTCACCTTTTACTTTTTTCTCCATTATAGTAGATACACAATGAAATCGACAATAAAAAAGGTTCTTTACTCTATTATTCACCTTTTGTAAATATGTTAATTTTTCGAAAAAACTAAATTTTTATATAGATATAATCCTATGAATCTATTAAAATTATGTCGTATGATGTCAGATTATAAAAAAAGGAGAAATGAATTATGTGGAAAAAAATTATTCCTACTGTTGCCGTTTTAAGCACCATAACTTTTTCAACTGTATTTGCCGCTCCCCCATCCCAGACTCCAGCTGAACAAAACCGCTACATAGACATACAAATGCTTGGTATTAATGATTTCCATGGACAACTAGATACTGTTAAAAAAATTAATAACAAAGAAGCCGGTGGCGCTGATTACTTAGCTACTTATTTAAAAGAACGTAAAAAGCAAAACCCGAATACACTTCTCGTACATGCTGGCGATATTGTCGGAGCTAGTCCACCAGTTTCAGCATTGTTACAAGACGAACCAACGATTGAATTTTTGAATGACTTAAAATTCGATGTTGGTACAATCGGAAACCATGAATTTGATGAAGGTATCGATGAAATGAAACGCCTCATTTACGGTGGATATCACGAGAAAACGGGGAATTTCAAAGGTGCTAACTTCCCTTATGTCGCTGCTAACTTCTATAACAAATCAACTGGTCGTTTATTTTTACCACCATTTACTGTAAAAATGGTAGATGGTGTTCCTGTAGGATTCATTGGCGTTGTTACAACTGATACACCAAATGTCGTGATGCCTACTATGCTTAAAAATGTACAGATCACTGACGAAGTAGAAGCAATTAATAAATCAACGCAACAATTAAAGCGTCTCGGTGTTAAATCCATCGTCGTCCTTGCCCATGTCGGCGGAACAACTGATGAATCTGGCGTGACAAATGGAGACCTTACTCGCATTGCAAATGAAACAGATCCAGAAGTTGATGTCATTTTCGGTGGGCATAGTCACACGTATGTAAATGGCACTGTAAATAATAAACTAATCGTCCAAGCGAACTCTTATGGAACAGCTTTCTCAGACGTAGATGTAACAATTGATCGTAAAACAAAAGATATTGTAAAGAAAAAAGCTGAAGTGATCACAACATATCATGAAGGTGTGGAACCTGATAAACAAGTAAAACAAAAAATAGATCAATATAAAGAAAAGATTGCACCACTTGTAAATGAAGTTGTAGGAAAATCTACAGCACCTATCGACCGTAAACAAAATGATGCTGGTGAATCTACTCTTGGGAATGTAATCGCCGACGCACAGCGTCAAACAATGCAAGCTCAAATCGCACTTATGAATCCTGGTGGTATTCGTAATGACTTAGATGCTGGCGATATTACTTGGGGCGAATTATATGGCATTCAGCCTTTTGGAAACCAATTGATTAAAGTAGATTTAACAGGTCAAGATATTCGCGACATTTTAAATCAGCAATGGCAAAAAGGAACAACAAGAATGCTTCAAATTTCAGGTATTCAATATACGTGGGATGCCAATAAACCAAACGGTGAAAAGGTTACGAATATACACTTAACAAATGGCGAGGTGTCATCTCCAACTAAAACGTATAGCGTAGTTGCGAATGCTTTCTTAGCTTCTGGCGGTGACGGATTCGTATCATTTAAAAATGGAAAAAATTCAGAAACTGGTCCAAACGACTTTGAAGCGCTAGTCGATTATGTAAAACAATTAAAAGAACCAATTCAGCCAATTATTGATGGTAGAATTCAAAAAATAAATTAAGTATTTCTCTAATATGCGATCCAGATTTTTATTGTACAGGGTACACTTATACTTACTTAATCCACAATATTAGTAAAATCTAAAAAGGATACTTGTTCTCACAATGAACTTAGTATCCTTTTCTTTAGTCATCCAAACGTGCTGTTTTGTTAAAATCATATTGCTGCAAAAATTGTTGTAACGCCTCTTCTACAAGTTTAGATTTCTGAATTCCTTTTGATTCTGATATAGCGTCTAGTTTTGCTAATATTTCTTTATTAATAGAAAAAGTACGTTTCTTTTTTTCTGTGCTTATACTCATAATTGGCGCGATTACTTCTTCTCTCTTACTTAGTAATTCATAAATACTTTGTAATTGTTCATAAATTAATAATTGGTAATCCGTTTTCGCATATTGAAGGGCCGTCGCTTCTTGGAGTTGTAAGTGACGAGGTTCTTCTCCATCTCCTACAAAAATACGTTTCTTCTGTTCCCCATCATATTCATATCCAATCAATCTTAATTTCTTTGATAATGTATACGGGCTTATTTCAAGACGTTTTGCTATGATAGCGATGGATTCACGTCTATTTAAGCAATCTATAATTTCTCCAATCGTCACAATTTCCCTCCTCCCGTGTTGAAATGACACTAGTATGGTATGTTACAATGATTTTCTAACAGTATATGCAAAACAAATAGCCTGTGCGATTCATACGATTTCAGAAAAGGAGGTTTTCAATATGCTTTTTCGTAGCTATACCCCACCGTTTTATAATGAAAATAAACAACTCATTCCTAATAGTATTGCTACGATGGAAAGCGTTATGATTCATAATCGAAAACAAACTCTCCTTATGCGCGGGCAAAACATAGAGCAGCCTATTTTATTATGCTGTCATGGTGGACCGGGCATGGCACAAATTGGATTTATTCGTCATTTCCAAAAAGAATTGGAGAAACATTTCATCGTTATTAATTGGGATCAGCGCGGGGCAGGTAAATCTTTTTCAATGAAAGATTTCGGAGCAAATTTTACAATCGAACAATTCGTTTCCGATGCAAAAGAAGTGATTCACTATGTACTTAAAAAGTTCAACAAACAGAAACTATTTCTCGCTGGTCATTCTTGGGGAAGCATTATTGGGCTTAACATAGCACATCAATATCCACAGTATATCGAGGCGTACATCGGTATTGGGCAGATTGTACATATGAAACAAAACGAAGAATTGCTATATCAGCATTTAATTCGTTCTGCAAAAAAACATGATCATAAAAAAGCATTAGCATCCCTTTTAAAATTAGGCAAACCTCCATTTTTAGATACGAGACGCCTTATTATTCAAAGAAAGTGGCTTAGCACATTCGGCGGAGCAATCCAAAACGGATCTTCCTTTTCTTTTATACGAAAAGGCTTCTTCTCTCCTGAATATACGCTATTAGATTGGTTCAAGTTTCTCGCAGGAAATTTAAAATCTGGCGTTTTATGGGAAGAAATGCTGACAATCGATTTCTTTTCTTCTATTTCAAGTTTATCTATTCCGGTTTATTTTTGTTCTGGTCGCTATGATTATCAAACTCCTTATGCACTCGTTCAGGAATATTGCGATGTGATAGAAGCACCCATAAAAAAGATGATTTGGTTCCCAAATTCAGCACATTCTCCTGATTTAGAAGAACCAGAATTATTCGCTAATTCTTTACAATCAATTAAACAAGAGCTAGCTTTTCAGCATTAGTAACAAAGGCTCTTTTACATTTCATAGAAAACACTTTATAATAATATGTCGCAACTATGTATAAATATAGCAAGGTGCTTCATATTTACTTGCCTTAACACAATAAAATTTTGGGGAGATTACATTTATTATGAATGCTGTACTCGTCGCAGTAGCAGTTATGCTATTGCTTAGTTTGTTACGTGTCCAGGTCATTGTCGCCATCATTGTTGGAGCTTTAACAGGCGGAATTATCGGCGGACTCGGTATTTCAGAAACGATTAACACTTTTACAACTGGTCTTGGAAACAGCGCTCCAATTGCTTTAAGTTATGCAATGCTTGGCGGTTTCGCTATTTCCCTTTCCAAAACAGGACTTCCAGATGCCATGATTCAAACTGCATTAAAATGGATTGGCAATGAACAAGACACGAAAAAACAAGTTTATTCTAAAATACTTATTTTATTCATCATTTTAACAATGGCTTGCTTCTCACAAAATGTGATTCCTGTTCATATCGCTTTCATCCCCATCTTAATTCCAGCACTTTTAAAAGTATTAAATGAGCTGAAAGTGGATCGCAGACTTGTTACATGTATTATTACATTCGGATTGATTACTCCTTATATGTGGATTCCAGCGGGATTCGGAAAAATTTATCATGACGTATTGCAAACAAATGCTGCGCAAAGCGGTCTTACATTTGATGTCGCACTTATTCCAAAAGCAATGACTATTCCAGCAATCGGTATGATTATTGGATTATGTGTAGCCGTATTCATTACGTACCGAAAACCTCGTACGTATGAAACAGAACAAGTTCATACTACCGCAAATGAAATCGTTCCCTACACAAAACGTAGCATTACTTTCGGATTATTATCTATCATAGCTACATTAACTGTTCAATTAGCAACAGAATCAATGATTTTTGGTGCTTTAGCAGGGATTATCGTCTTATCAGTAAGTGGTAGTCTACCTCTTAAAGAAGCAGATGCGATATTAACAAGCGGAATGCGCATGATGTCCTTTATCGGTTTTGTTATGATCGCTGCCGCTGGATTTGGCGCTGTTCTTCGAAAAACAGGACATGTTGAATCTCTTGTGCAAACGAGTGCACATATAATCGGAAATAATAAACCACTCGCTGCATTTCTTATGCTTGTGATTGGACTTCTCGTTACGATGGGAATTGGTTCATCCTTTTCAACCATCCCTATCTTAACAACAATTTTTGTACCTCTTTGCATGCAGCTCGGATTTAGTCCAATGGCTACAATTGCAATTATCGGTACAGCCGGTGCGTTAGGGGATGCAGGATCTCCAGCATCAGATAGTACACTTGGACCAACATCCGGTTTAAATGCTGATGGTCAACACCATCATATATGGGATACATGTGTACCAACTTTTCTGCATTATAATATACCGTTACTTATATTCGGCTTTATTGCCGCCATTACATTATAAAAGGTGCGTTTTATACGCACCTTTTACTTTTTTATTTTTTCTTTTAATTGTTGCAAAGCTATCTTCCCATTTTCTTCGACACAACTTTCAATTTTCATGAATGACGGGCCTATCCATTCACTGTCTATACTCCCGTTCAGTCCAATAATTTTCAATTTATCCGGTATACGGATATTTAAATTTTTCGCTGCTCGCATTAACGCAAAAGTAACCTTATCACTTGAAGTTACAATACCATCTATATACGGATAAGTTTGCAATAATGTAATAAACTGTTTATTCGTATACCCTTGTACACATTCTTCTCGATAAGAGATTCCTTCCTCCCAAATAGCGTCTAAAAATCCCGATATGTGCTCTTCCATTGCTTCACTATCTTCTCCCTCACCGAAATAAGCAAGGAAGTGACAGCCTTTCTCTTTTAAGACAGAAACCGTTCTTTGTCCACTTTCATAATGATTTGCATGGGGGGGTTTTCATCAATCACAACAAATGGAAGTGGAATTTCTCCTATACTTTTAAAAACGGATTTTGTCAAAATAACACCTGCAACGTTATTTTCCTTCAACATATGTATGTATCTATCTTTATTCTCTATATTACAAACAATGATTTGATATCCTTCTTTATATGCTATTTCCTCAATACAATGTAGCAAAGTGATGTTCGATGGGTTATATAAATTATCTACAAGTAATGCAATTATCGTTGAACTCTCTTTAAACAATGGCTTTGCTGTACTATTTGGCCTATAACGTAATTCCTCAATTGCTTCCTTTACTTGTTTTACTGTGTCCTCATGAACGTATCCTTTTTCATTAATAACTCGTGAAACGGTTGCGACTGAAACACCTGCCAATTTTGCAACATCACGTATAGTTGCCACATCGTCACCCCTTAATATGGTAATAGATTACAATTTTACGGTAACCTAAATTACAATATTCGTCAAGGTTAATAACTTATATTTCTGAAAATTGTTACATCATTACACTATACGATACTCTAACTGAATTTCATGTGAAATTGGGATATTATCATATCCGATACGCGGAATTTCTTTCTTGATTTTTCTTGCCTCTTCCACTGCATTCACATATAAATTAGTAATCACAAAATTACGTTTTTGGTAAAAACGTAACGCATTCATATTATCATTTGTTGTTATGAGCCAAACCCGCCCGCAACGTTCTTCTTCTGCAACTTGTAATACACAATCCACAAGTTTTGTCCCTATTCCTTTTCTTTCTTCAAAGCTATCTAGCGATACAATTTCACACATATTTCCGGTCACATCATACGTAGTAATTCCGATTATTCTGTCATCTAAGAGTGCAACAAATCCTGGCAACTCTTCTAACTGATGCCCCTTCCCACGCGAAACCATCAATGAACTCCCCCAGTTCTCACACATGAACATACGGATTGTTTCTTTCATCGCTGGCGTAATTTTTTGTATATACACCATTTCCTATTTCTCCCCTTTTCTATCATTGTGATACAATGTAAGTGTATCACATGTAACGGTATTTGGAGGATGAGGTAAAGTATGAAACGTTTTTTTGCAGCATTGTTTACTATACTAGGTGCGATAACTGCCCTTGGGATTTTCTTTACAAATAAAGTGATGTACTTAAAGAAAAAAACAGAGGAAGAAGTACTGGAGAGAGAAACGAAAAAACATTTTCGTATAGAGGATTTTGATGCTCTTCATAAAGAAGAAATTCATATTCCTTCGCAATTCGGATACGATCTTCACGGATATTACATTCCTGCTGGTCATTCCAATAAGTTTATGATTTTTTGTCACGGCGTAACTGTAAATAAAATGAACTCTGTAAAATATGCAAGGTTATTTTTAAACAGAGGGTATAATGTCGTTATTTATGATCATCGTCGTCATGGTAAAACTGGCGGAAAAACAACAAGCTATGGATACTATGAAAAACATGATTTAAAATCTGTAGTTGACTGGCTAAAAAGTCGTTTTGGAACAAATATAACACTCGGTATTCATGGTGAATCTATGGGAGCTGCAACACTTCTTCAATACGCAGGACTTGTAGAAGATGGTGCTGATTTCTATATTGCAGATTGTCCTTTTTCTGATTTCTACGGGCAATTACAACACCGTTTAAAGGTTGAATTCCATTTACCTAAATGGCCTTTATTACCTTTAGCAAATGCTTTTTTAAAAGTGCGTGACGGTTATACGATTCGCGAAGTTTCACCAATCGATTGCATAAAAAATATTAACAATCCCGTCCTCTTTATTCATAGTAAAGATGATGATTATATTTTAGCTGATATGACGAAAGCACTATATGAAGCGAAGGAAAACAATAAACAACTTTATATTGCAGAACGCGGCGCACACGCTTGCTCTTATAACGAAAATAAAGAAGAGTATGAAGCAGCCGTTGATCAATTTTTAAACTCATATGTAAAAGAAACAAAAAACAGGCTTGCATAAGCCTGTTTTTTTATTGCGCTAAAACATCTGTAACTTGTTCCATGTTTTCAGAAATCCATTGCATTGCATCATCTAACGTTGGAAATTCTGTCGTTTGAAATGTTACCTCATCTTGAAGTAACCAAACATCCTTTGACTCTTGTCCTACACCTGCAATAGACCAATGTAACAAACTATATGGATGATTATCATTCAAAAATGATGCCCACGTGCGCTCATTTGCAATATTTCGTAATGTACGTAATTGTTTATCCATCTTTCTTCACCTTACTCTAGTCAGTTATAAAAAACATTATAACACTCTCTTCTCTCCCAAAGAAAGTGCCCATTTAATATTGTCAAGTACTTCTCTTAATTATATGATGAAATTAAGCGTTTGGGAAGGAGGGATAGCGTTGGCTAAAGTACAAATTAAAGTAAATGATAATGGCTCTTTTCGCGTTACAGGGGACGTGGAATTAGTCGATTCACAAGGGAATGTATTCCCAGCAAAACCGGCATTTTCTTTATGCCGTTGTGGTTTATCAAAAAATATGCCTTATTGCGATGCTTCGCATAAAGGGAAATTCGATTCTGTTGTTAGAGCACCAGAGGCAGAATAATTTCACATGTGACATGCACATTTTTTTGTGCATGTTTTTTCTTTTCATTAACTCTCGTTCCCCCTTTTCCTTACAACATTCCCCATACTTTTGTCTTCATTCCAACTTACATATATTTTCACACAATTCTTCACATTCGAATATTTTTTACTAGCCTTTTGTCTTTTTTGTGCTATAATTTGAGCAAACAACATCCTTCGGGGTCGGGTGAAATTCCCAACCGGCGGTGATGAAGTGCAAACTTCTAAGTCCGTGACCCGTTTTCAACTCGAAAACGGTGGATCTAGTGAAACTCTAGGGCCGACAGTATAGTCTGGATGGGAGAAGGATATGTTTTCTAGTAATTTTATATAGCGAATACACTTTTATTTCAGTATGCATATTTTTAAAGTTTCATTTTGAATCTTTATATATGTTTTATTTTGTATACTTATGTTTCTATACTGGAATAAAAAGATACGACTAGCGTTTGAAAATTCGATATTTTGCTAGGTTTTTTCCTTATGCAAAAATATCAATCATCGTTAGGTTTCTTTCCTATACTTTCGTATTCGAACTATATTTCTAGAAATCATGTCTCCCAAACCCCAAGGATATAACATCCTTGGGGTTTTTTGATTTTTTCAGGAGAGGTGAAAAGAATGACAGATCAAAAATATATGAGGATTGCCCTGCAGTTAGCAGAAGGAACATCCGGACAAACAAGTCCAAATCCTATGGTTGGTGCTGTTGTTGTAAAAAATGGAAACATCGTCGGTATGGGAGCACATTTACGTGCTGGTGAAGAACACGCAGAAGTTCACGCTCTTCATATGGCTGGTGAAAAAGCAAAAGGAGCTACCGTTTATGTAACACTTGAACCGTGTAGCCATTTTGGAAAAACACCACCTTGCTGTGAATTGCTCATCAAAAAAGGAGTCAAACGGGTTGTAATTGCTACTCTTGATTGCAATCCTCTCGTTTCTGGTAATGGAAAAAGGAGATTAGAAGAAGCTGGCATCGACGTAACTACCGGTGTTCTTGAAGTAGAAGCTACCTTATTAAATCGTTTCTTTTTTCACTACATGAAAACGAAACGTCCATTTGTAACAATAAAAACAGCGATGAGCTTAGATGGGAAAACAGCAACTGTCACTGGTGAAAGTAAGTGGATTACAGGTGAAGAAGCACGAGCTGATGTCCACCAATATCGCCATACACATGATGCGATTCTCGTTGGAGTAAATACGGTTATAGCTGATAATTCGCATTTAACGACAAGAATTCCTAATGGGGGGAAACATCCTATACGTGTTATTTTAGATACCCATTTACGAACACCACCATCTTCTCATGTCATAACAGATGGTTTAGCACCGACATGGATTTTTGTCGGGAAAGATGTAAATAAAGAAAAAATAGCTTCTTATGAATCTGAAAATATAGCTATATTCCAAATGAAAACGAAGCACATTGAAATTGAGGACCTCCTTTTCTTTCTTGGAGAAAAGCAAATTCTTTCTCTATTCGTTGAAGGTGGTCAAACAGTTCATGCAAGCTTCTTACAAACAAAGTATTTCAATGAAATTATAACTTATATAAGCCCAATATTAATTGGGGGGAAAGATGCCCCTACTTTATTTGGCGGAAATGGTTTCACAGCATTACAAGATGCACTTTCCTTGGAAATTCAAGAGATGAAACAAATGGGCGATGATATAAAAATCGTTGCGAACGCCCGAAGTGAGGTGATGGAATGTTTACAGGAATTGTAGAAGAATTAGGAACTGTTTCAAACCTGCAACAAAGCGGAGAAGCGATGAAGTTAACGATTCATGCAAACAAAATTTTATCAGATGTTCACTTAGGTGATAGTATCTCGGTTAACGGTATTTGCTTAACTGTAACGGGTTTCACAACAACTTCATTCACAGTGGACGCAATGCCTGAAACGATGCAATCAACATCACTTCGTATGCTTAAACCACACTCTAAAGTAAATTTAGAACGAGCAATGGCTGCAAACGGACGATTCGGTGGACATTTCGTTTCAGGGCATATTGATGGCATCGGAACGATATTAAACAAAAAACAACACTATAATGCCGTCTATTACAAAATAGCTATTGCTGATGAATTGCTGCGCTATTGTTTGCATAAAGGATCCGTTGCTGTTGATGGAACGAGTTTAACAATATTTGATATAGACGAATCTTCCATCACAATCTCACTCATCCCGCACACAGTAAGTGAATCTGTTATCGGAGAAAAGAATGCCGGTGACATCGTAAACATTGAGTGTGACATGATCGGTAAATATATCGAACGCTTTATTTCTAAACCTGTAAAACGAACACGTTCAATGAGCGAAAGCTTTTTACAAGAAAACGGATTTCTATAAGGGGGAAGCATGATGTTTCATCGTATTGAAGAAGCTCTAGAAGATTTAAAACAAGGAAAAGTCGTCATCGTATGTGATGATGAAAACCGTGAAAATGAAGGCGATTTTATCGCATTAGCAGAGTATATTACGCCGGAAACGATTAATTTTATGATTACACATGGGCGTGGCCTCGTTTGTGTACCGATTACGGAAGGGTACGCAGAACGTCTACAGTTAGAACCAATGGTAGCTCATAATACAGATTCGCATCATACTGCATTTACGGTGAGCATTGATCACGTTTCTACAACAACAGGAATTAGCGCTCACGAACGGGCAACTACGATACAAGAATTGTTAAATCCTACATCAAAAGGTGCTGATTTCAATCGTCCTGGACATATCTTTCCATTAATCGCGAAAGAAGGCGGTGTCCTGCGCCGCGCTGGTCATACTGAAGCTGCTGTCGATTTAGCACAGCTTTGCGGAGCAGAACCAGCTGGAGTTATTTGCGAGATTATCAATGAGGACGGTACGATGGCACGCGTACCTGATTTACTACAGTGTGCAAAACAATTTGATATAAAAATGATTACAATAGAAGATTTAATTGCTTATCGCCGCCACCATGAAACATTAGTGACGAGAGAAGTGGAAATTACATTACCTACAGATTTCGGTACTTTCCATGCAATTGGCTATTCTAATTCATTAGATACAAAAGAACATATCGCACTCGTAAAAGGTGATATTTCAACAGGAGAACCTGTACTTGTACGCGTTCATTCAGAGTGCTTAACAGGAGATGTATTTGGCTCATGCCGTTGTGATTGCGGACCACAACTCCATGCTGCACTTGCTCAAATTGAGCGTGAAGGAAAAGGCGTTCTTCTCTATATGAGACAAGAAGGACGAGGCATCGGCCTTCTTAATAAGCTTCGTGCTTATAAATTACAAGAAGAAGGTTTCGATACTGTAGAAGCAAACGAAAAGCTTGGGTTCCCTGCTGATCTACGCGATTACGGTATTGGCGCTCAAATTTTAAAAGATTTAGGTTTACAACATTTACGATTATTAACGAATAATCCGCGAAAAATTGCTGGCTTACAAGGTTACAATTTAAAAGTAATCGAGCGTGTACCGTTGCAAATGCCAACAAAAGAAGAGAATAAAGCGTATTTACAAACGAAAGTAAACAAATTAGGACATTTACTAAACTTATAATAAAGGGAGAGATTCATTATGGTATTCGAAGGTCATTTAGTTGGTACAGGATTAAAAGCTGGGGTTGTTGTTGGACGTTTTAATGAATTTATTACAAGTAAGTTACTCGGCGGAGCTTTAGATGGATTAAAGCGCCACGGTGTAGAAGAAACTGATATCGATGTTGCTTGGGTTCCTGGCGCATTTGAAATTCCTTTAATCGCTAAAAAGATGGCTAGTAGCGGAAAGTATGATGCTGTTATTACGTTAGGTACTGTAATCCGCGGTGCTACAACACATTACGATTACGTTTGTAATGAAGTTGCAAAAGGAGTTGCATCTTTATCACTACAAACAGATATCCCCGTTATTTTCGGTGTATTAACGACTGAAACGATTGAGCAAGCGATTGAACGCGCAGGCACGAAAGCTGGTAATAAAGGCTATGAATCCGCCGTTGCTGCGATTGAAATGGCTCACTTATCAAAACAATGGGCATAAAAAAGAGGCTGCGGCCTCTTTTTTATTTTTTTACTTTTTTCCGTACATCTTTTATTAATTCATCCATTGTTTTTCCTTCTGTTTGTATACGAAGCTTTTGTGCTGTTCTCCAAACATTCTCTCTTTTCTTCGCCTCTTCTATAATAGTAATTTCTTTTCGCACTTCCTTTAAATCTTTCCCTTCTGTTTTCAATCCAAAATGTTCAGCTTTCGTTCGAAAATGTTGTTCAATTCGTTGTTGCATCTCTTTTTGTTCAGGATTTTCGGCGGCCTTAACTGGATCAGTACTTATTGCTTTTAGCAAAATTAGACAAGTCATAATCGCTAATATATATTTGTGCATGTAAAATCCTCCAACCCAATATAAATTACATATTTACTATGTACAATTGGGGCTTGGAAAATTCGTCCACCAAAATTCTTTTTTCCGCTCAAAAACCAATAATATCAAGCGTTCACAACTATTTATTACATTTTATTTACAAAAAAAGCAAACTCTTTTACAAGTTTGCTTTTTATCTATCTCATAATGCACATTCTTCAATCTCAAACCCTAAATCTTCAATCATCCCCCAGTCTGCAGTCGGCTCTTGCCCAGCTGTTGTTAAATAATCCCCGACAAAGATAGAGTTTGCTGCAAATAAACCAATTGGTTGTACAGAACGTAAATTGATTTCACGTCCCCCTGAAATGCGAATTTCTTTCGTTGGGTTTACAAAACGCATCATTGCCAGCACTTTTAAACATTCTACTGGCGTTAATTCTTTTTGTCCCTCAAGCGGCGTACCCTTTACAGCAACAAGGAAATTACATGGAATTGAATCTGCATCTATACGTTGTAATTCAAATGCAATTTCAGCACGTTCTTCTATTGTCTCGCCCATTCCAAAAATCGCCCCTGAGCATGGTGAAATCCCTGCTTGTTTCGCTTTTTGAACTGTATCAACACGATCGTCATACGTATGAGTGGAGCAAATGCTTTCGTAATTATTCGCATGTGTATTTAAGTTGTGGTTATAACGATGTACACCCGCTTCTGCTAAACGCCCTGCTTGATCTTCGTTTAAGAAACCTAAACAACAGCAAATCTTTAAATCTGTCGTTTCACGTATCTCCTTAACGGCTCCAATTACGTGATTCACCTCTTTATCCGTCGGACGACGACCAGATGCTACAATACAATATGTACCCGCTTTACGGCGAATTGCTTCATGTGCTCCTTCTACAATCTTTTCCTGCGTTAGCCATGCATATTTATCAATTGGCGCCTCTGAAATAATAGACTGTGAACAATATCCGCAATCTTCAGGACATAATCCAGATTTCGTATTAATAATCATATTTAATTTTACTTTCTTACCAAAGTGATGATGGCGAATGATGTAAGCTGCATTCATAATTTCTAAAACTTCTTTCTCATCTGCTTCTAATATCGCTATTGCATCCTCTTTCGTAATCCTTTTCTCTTCTACTACGTCATATGCAAGTTTTTTCCAATCCCTTTTTGTTTGTACTTGTTTCATTTCATCTCTTCCCCTCTTTTGTTATGTGCATAAATAAAGCGTGATACGTCGCCATTATCCCTTCATTTTCCGTGAAGTCTCTTTCGTATATGCGAAGCATCGCACGAAAGAGTGAGGGACTTTGACAATAGGATTCTTCATTACTATTAGTCGCTCCTACTTTTCGAATAGAGTGTAGAAACTCCCTAACTTCTGTAAATCTCTCTATGTAACATGTTTCAGAAACATGCACATCCCCTGTTTCTATTTCACATATATGGCGCAACTGATTTTTCGAATAAAAACGTTGCCCAATCGATGTTTCATTTTGTATATTTTTTTCTTCTTTCGCCCGCTGGAACGAAGCATGCAATTCTTGAAATGTTTCATGTCCAAACGTCGAAAAGAGTAATATCCCATCTATAGACAAATGATGAAATAAATTTCTTACCACTTGTTTTAAATCATTTAGCCATTGAAATGTGGCATTGGAAATAATGACATCATACGTTTCTTCTAGTCGTAATCTTTCGATATCCTCACAGTAAAACATTACATTTTTCACATTTTGTCTAGTTTTCGCAACCTCAATCATACTTTCAGCAAAATCAATGGCTGTAATATGCGCTTTCGGAAATAAACTTGATAATTGCTCTGTAACATATCCTGTCCCGCATCCAAGTTCTAAAATACGTATCGTTGAATTTGCACTATATCGCTGCTTCAATCTAGAAAGTAATGAATGTGCCATCTTTTTTTGTACATTTGCATATTGATCGTAGGATACAGCTGCCACGTTAAACCGTTTTTGTAGTAACGTTTTGTTGATCATGTCGTATCCCCTCTACAAATTGAATTATCTCATTTCCGCAATATTCAAAATTCATTACACATAATGCGTGTCCAGCCTCACTTACTACCTTGAGCGTGGCAGCCTCATTCTCAGCCATACTACGCGCTGCAGATAATGGGCATATGACATCCTGCTCTCCATGAATAAGTAGTATAGGTACTTTAACTTCTTTCAGTTCTTCCCTCATATCTGCTTCTATTAAATACTCCAAACCTAATTGCAAAGACTGAATAGAATCGCCTTTAAATCGTTTTATCATATCTTCAAACCTGTTATTCTCTTTCAGCTCATCTTTCGTAAACATATTTTTATAAAACCGCTTGAGCGTATCGTCTTTTTTTCTCGCTACATTCTTTTTCAGCCGTTCTACATGCAAAGCATTCCATCCACTCTTATAGTCGCTCGTATTTGTAAACTTGGCCGTACCACCAATTAGTACGATACCTTTTGCCTTAACCTTTTTATGGGCTTGAACTGCCGCTAACGCTCCTAGTGACCATCCAACTAAAATCACATTTTCATCTTTTGCTACATCTATTATTCGCCCCGCAAATTCACTTTGTTCTTTCACATTACGCCAATTGATACATTGAACAGAATATCCTTTAAAATATGGCAGAACTAAAGTCCAAACACCTTCTTCCATTCCCCATCCAGGAATAAAAATAATCTTTAGCTCTTTCATACGAAAAACCCCTCTTCTTTACCAATGCGTATAATATGCTGAATAGCCCAGTTCAAATCAGCTATTGTATGTTGGGACGTAACTGCAAAACGGACCCGTGAACTATTCACTGGAACCGTTGGTGGACGAATTGCAATTGCTGCAATACCTACCTCTTGCAACCTTTTACTAAACCGTAAAGCTGTTTCATTTGAACCGACTACAATCGGTACAATATGAGTTGAGCTATTTCCAATATCAAAACCAGCTTCTTGCAAATGTGTCCTAAAATAGGCTCCATTCTCTATAAGTCGCTCTCTTCTTTCATTATCTTCTTTCACAATTTCAATTGCTTTTTGTACCGCTCCTAACGTTCCTGGTGGTAAAGCAGTAGTAAAAATAAAGCTTCTCATCATATTTTGTAAATACTCTATATAAATTGCATCGCCTGTCAAATACGCACCATAACACCCTAAAGCCTTACTAAACGTCCCCATCTGTATATCAATTTTTTGAGCAACATCTTTTTCTATATGGGACAATCCTGCTCCATTCATTCCATATATTCCACTCGCATGTGCTTCATCAACTATAATCATTGCGCCGTATTTCTCTTTTATGTGCACTAACTCTCGTAAATATGCAGTATCACCATCCATACTAAAAACAGTATCCGTTACGATTAATTTCTTCTTTTTTGGCGGTGCTACTTGCAACAGCTTCTCTAAATGATCTAAATCATTATGACGATATCTTTTATGCTCTGCTCCGCTTAATATAATTCCATCAACGATGCTTGCATGATTTAATTTGTCACTAAACACAATATCGTGACGACAGGCTAATGAAGAAATCACTCCAACATTTGCCGTATATCCACTATTTACAACTAAGGCTTTTTCAGTGCCTTTCCAATCGCATATATTTCTCTCAACCTCTTCATACAGTGAATAATTTCCTACAACGAGCCTTGATGCTGTCGCCCCAGTTCCATATTTTCTTGTGCATGCTATAGCAGCTTCTTTTAACCTCTCATCTCCAGCTAACCCTAAATAATTATTTGACGCTAAATTTAGCATCCTTTTTTCATCTCGAATAAGCCATGTCTCTTCTGCTCGTTCTGTTACATGCAAATTGCGATACTGCCCTTGCTCATTTAATTGTTGCAATTTAGATTGAAGATGTGTGCGCCACGTTTGATTCATTTCGGATAAACTCCTCTAATTTTGAAATCATTATATACTCTTTTGCAGATTCCAAGACTTCTTCTTTTGTAAACGCACCTTCAAAGAATGGTAATAAACCTAAAACCGGTACCCCACTTAGTTCTTCAATCATTTCTTTGTTTTCTTGTACTCTTTCCATTTCACATTCTTTGCAGCCGGATAAAATTACACCTGCTACCGTTAAGCCCTGTGCCTTTGCATAAGCAATCGTTAAAACGGTATGATTTACTGTTCCTAATGTAGGACGTGCTACTACAATAAGAGGAAGCTGTAATTCTTTTGCGAAATCAATTACTAAAGCATCTTCTGTGTACGGAACAGCCAGTCCACCTGCTCCTTCTACAAATAGGCTATTAAACTCTTTCAATCGTTCGTTATAGTGATTCATAATGTCTTGTAAATGTACTACTCTTCCAGCTCTTTTCATGGCAAGTCTCGGAGCAAGTGGCTCTTCAATAGAATAAGGGCAAATTTCATCTTCTTTTGTCGGTACACCTGATAATGCTTTTAACCTTGCTGCATCTCCCTCTGGATTTGATGCAACATGTCCACTTTGCAACGGCTTGTATACCCCTATGTTATATCCCAATTCTCTAAATACACCTGCTAATGCACCTGCAACTACAGTTTTCCCCACTTCAGTATCCGTTGCTGTTACAAAAAAACCACTCATTATTCTCCCTCCGTAACATCCGAGATTGCTTTATACAAAATGCGTAACATATCATCAATCTCATCCATTGTAGAAGCAAGAGGAGGCATAAATACAATCGTATTACCGAGCGGTCGCAAGATCATGCCCAACTCTCTTGAGCGTTTACACACTTGAACACCGACTCTCTCTGTCCATTCAAACGCTTCTTTCGTTTCCTTATTCTTCACAAGTTCAATTCCAACCATTAACCCGCACTGACGAATATCTCCTACATGTTTATATGCAAAGAGCTCTTCCAATTGCGTCGCCACATATTCTGTCTTACGTGCCACTTCTTCCATTAAATTTGTTTTCTCGTATAGTTCTAGATTCGCAATGGCTACCGCACACCCTAACGGATTCCCTGTATAACTATGACCGTGGAAAAACGTTTTTTGTTCTTCATAGTCGCCTAAAAAGGCATTATAAATTTCATCTGTCGTTACGGTGATTGCAACTGGTAAATATCCGCCCGTTAAACCTTTTCCAGCTGTTAAAATGTCCGGCGTTACATTTTCATGTTCACATGCAAACATTTTCCCGGTACGCCCAAATCCAGTCGCTACCTCATCTGTAATAAATAAAACATTATATTTTGTACATAAATTACGTAGCCCTTTTAAGTATCCTTTTGGCATTGTAATCATACCGCCAGCACCTTGCATTAAAGGTTCTACAATAATCGCCGCAATTTCTTCATGTTTGTCTTTCAGCAACTCTTCCATTTCTTCTAAATGTTTTTTTACAATTCCCTCCTTATTATTTCCATAAGGAGAACGATATGTATATGGATAAGGCATTTTAATTGCTTCAAATAAAAGTGAACTATACACTTGGTGAAACAAGTCTATTGCTCCTACTGAAACAGCTCCAATTGTATCACCGTGATACGCTTCTTTTAATGTAACAAATCTTTGTTTCTTCGGTTTTCCTTTATGCTGCCAATATTGAAAGGCCATCTTAATTGCAATTTCAACGGCACTAGAACCAGAGTCTGAATAAAATACTTTCTTCAAACCTTCTGGTACAACTTCAATTATTTTTTCTGCTAATAAAATAGATGGAACGTTAGCAAGTCCTAGCATAGTAGAATGGGCAATTTTATTTAATTGCTCACGAATTGCTTCATCTAATTCTGGTACTTGATGTCCGTGAACATTTAACCAAATAGATGAAACACCGTCCCAATATTCATTTCCATTTACATCGTATAGCTTTCTTCCCTCTCCACGTTCAATAATGACAGGATCTTCTTCTAAATAATCTTTCATTTGTGTAAACGGATGCCATACATAAGCTTTATTTTTCTCCGATAATTCTTCATATGTATAAGACGATTTTTCAGTCGTATTACTATTAACAGTCACAATTGTCACCCCTAATGTTAACTAGTTTATAAATAAAGTTAACATTAAATTTAAATGACTGTCAATTATTTTTAAATCAAATAGTTCTTAAAAAAGAACAACTTATCATACGATAAGTTGTTCTACTTTCCATGTTGTATCTTTCCGATTTCTAAAATAATCTCTTCATCTTTTTTTCCTTCTGTATCAATTCCAAGTTGCTTAGCGTGCTCAATTAATAAATCATGACGCTGCTCAAATCTAGCCTTATCTACTTCTTTCGTAACTTCTTCTTTTGTTTTCCCATCAGTAGAAACTCCTAGTTTCTCAGCTGCTTTTTCTATCGACTTCTTCTCTTCCATTTCTTTCACTTTCTTCACTTCTGACTGCTGTATTTGCTTTTGCTTCGCCTGCTCTGATTCAGCTGCAAAAGCTGTGTAAATTCCAGCACTTCCGCCAATGACTAGTAAGGTGGTAAAAAGAATTATTTTTTTCTTCACTCTTTCCTCCCCTTTCAAATTCATTATAACGTACAAATTTAGAACATTAAAAACATTTAACCTTTATTTCCCTAAAAAAATATTGCACATTTTTATTGACATATAAGTTAAAAATGTGATAAAAATTTAACTAACATCATATGAATCGGCATTGATAGGATTTAGTAGTATTTCGATTTCTGATTTCAGAGAGCTGGTGGTCGGTGCGAACCAGTACAGAGCGAATTATGAATTACCCCCTGGAGCTTCTTTTGCGAAACGTAAGGAGTAGTGAAAGACGGTTATAGACCGTTATATCTAAAGAGTGGTGAAACGAAACTGTTTCACAATTTAGGGTGGTACCGCGAATTTTTCGTCCCTGCATATATTGCAGGGGCGTTTTTATTTTATTAGCGCATATCATACGACCCTTTATTTTGTGATACATTCATTTCACAAGCTAGGGTGGTACCGCGATTTCTTCGTCCCTGCATAATTATATGCAGGGACGTTTTTTTATCCAATCATTTCCGTATCATATTGAAGAATCAACAATTACCGGTAATTTGTCACAAAATTCTAAAATTTAGAAGGAAATAAACAATATTGGCGAATTTTATATAAAAAAGAGCTATTTTAGATTACTTAGGAGGGAAAAACAATGGTTTCAAAAATTGAATCTGTTCTTTTAACATTATTTATCTTTTTCTGTATTGGCTTTAGTGTTATTCAATTAGAAGTTTCACCACACATTCCAATTTTATTTGGTATCGTTCTTTTATTAGCATTTGGATTTATGAAAAAAATCTCTTGGTCTACTATGGAAAAAGGGATGATCAGTAGTATTTCCGCTGGTATTCCATCTATTTTTATTTTCTTACTTGTAGGCGTATTAATTAGTGTTTGGATCGCTGCTGGAACAATTCCAACTTTAATGGTGTACGGCTTCCAGCTTGTATCTCCAAAGATTTTCGTTCCAACTGTTTTTGTTGTTTGTGCAATTGTTGGAACAAGTATCGGTAGTGCCTTTACAACTGCCGCAACTGTAGGACTTGCCTTTATGGGTATGGGTAGTGCTCTCGGATACGATCCGGCTCTAATCGCTGGTGCAATTATTTCTGGTGCATTCTTTGGAGATAAAATGTCTCCTTTATCTGATACAACTAACTTAGCTCCTGCTGTTACGGGTGTAGATTTATTTGAGCATATTCGTAACATGCTTTGGACAACAGTTCCAGCTTTCATTATTGCTTTTATCGCATTTTTCATTTTAGGAAGCGGCACTAGTGGAGACGTTGACTTCACAAACTTTATTAGCACGTTAGAAAAAAACACAACGATTTCTATCGTTACACTTATTCCAATTTTATTACTGTTCTTATTCGCATTTAAAAAAGTTCCAGCCGTTCCAACATTGCTTGCAGGAATTGTGGTAGGAATTATTATTCTCTTTATTTTTAAACCTAGCACTTCTTTAGCTGATTTAATGAAAATTATGCAAGACGGCTACGTTTCTAAAACTGGTATTAAAGACATTGATAGCTTACTATCTCGCGGTGGTCTACAAAGCATGATGATGTCGATTGCGCTTATTTTCCTAGCTCTTTGTATGGGAGGATTATTACAAGGAATGGGTATTATCACGCAACTAATGAATATCATCTCTAGCTTCGTAAAAAATAGCACGCGCTTAATTATTTCTACTGCTTCAACTGCAATTGGTGTAAACTTCTTACTTGGTGAGCAGTACTTATCCATCGTTTTAACAGGACAAGCATTTGCTAATAAATACGATGAAGTTGGTTTAGAGCGTCGTAATTTATCACGCGTATTAGAAGATGCAGGTACAGTTATTAACCCACTCGTACCATGGGGTGTCAGTGGCGTATTCTTAACAAACGTCCTTAGCGTTCCAACATTCGATTACCTTCCATACGCAATTTTCTGTTTAGCTTGCCCGGTCTTAACGATTATCGTCGGATTTACTGGATTTGGCCTTTCATGGAAGAAAGAAAAAGCAGTTACAATGTCATAATAAAAAAGGATTACCTAAATTGGTAATCCTTTTTTATTTCTCGACTATCTATTTGCTTTCTTTCTTCTAAATAATAGAAGTAATCCTGCTCCAACAAACGCCAAGCCTGCTCCAATTGTAGAAACAACACTTGTACCTGTTTTCGGTAAATCACGCTCTTCTTTATTTTCACTTACAGTTGTTGTTTCTTTTAAGTTTTGATTATCCGTTGTAGTTTGTCCAGATCCTGTATTATTACCTTCACCTGTTGGTGGTGTCGTTGGATTCCCTCCATTATTTCCTTCACCTGTTGGCGGTGTCGTTGGATTTCCTCCATTATTTCCTTCACCTGTTGGCGGTGTTGTTGGATTTCCTCCATTATTACCTTCACCTGTTGGCGGTGTTGTTGGATTCTCTCCACCAGTTTCCTTATCATCATCGTTCTTCTTCGTTATATCAATTGCATATTTAGCAAATTCATTTTCAGATGGTCCAACATATGATATTTTTCCATCTTTCTTTATATACTTTTGTGCATTTGGTGAAGAATCAAATGTTGTATTTAATTTATCTGCAACAATCGGTTTAAACGTCCAATTTTTATCTGCTGCTGGATCAATAACTGGTGTTTCTTGCATATACTTCACAATGATTTGACGTGTTTCATCTTGTGATTGATATACAACTTCCCCTTTACTTACACCCGGGAACGTTTGGCTACTTCCACGATAGTTATTTGTAGCGACGATGAACTCTTGATTGTCAGCTACTGGCTTACCTTCATATGTCATGTTTATAATACGATTCGTATTTGCATTTACAACTTTTCCATCTTTATCGTATTTCGCTGGTTGTGTTACATCAATTTCATATTTTAAGCCATCTAAAATATCGAAGTTATATGTAGGATAGCCTATATTTACTAATGGTTGTTCCTCTGTTTTCTTTGGATCGATTTGGTTAAACTGACCTGCAGACATTTCAAGCCATTCTTTCACTTGTACCCCATTTACTTTTACAGCATATAACGTATTTGGATATACATATAAATCTGCCACGTTTTTAATTGCTAACGTTCCAGCTGGAATATCCGTATAATATGTAGCACCGTTTCGGCCACCTGCTTTAAATGGTGCTCCTGCAGATAAAACTGGAATTTCTTTATATTTGCTGTACTGTCCATTTTCAGCAAATAACTTTTCTACATACCATTTTTGTGCATTTGTTACAAGTTGTACAGAAGGATCATCTTGTACTAATGAGAAATAACTATTAATTGGCGCTGTCGTTTTTCCTACAGCTGTATTCACATAATCAATTGTCGCTTGATGATCATCTTTAATCTCATTAACTAATTTTTCATCAGATTTTACTAATGGGTTCCCTTTACTATCAGCAATCGGACGAAGTTGCGGCTTTGATTGCTCTTTTTGTACTTCCCATTTTCCGTTTACCTTTTTCAATTGCATATCAATCATACCTAAGTTACTTCCAAAGACACCAGGCATTACAACTGGAACACCATTAAATACATCCTTCACTTCAGTATGTGAATGTCCCATTAATACTGCATCTACACCAGGAACTTCTGTTAAATAATACGAAGCGTTTTCCATGCCAACGTTGTATCCACTCTTATCAACACCAGAATGCGCTAGTGCAACGATAACATCTGCACCTTCTGCTTGCATTTTTGGCACCATTTTCTTCGCTGTTTCAACTATATCTTTTGCTTTCACTTTTCCTTCTAAATTCGCTTTATCCCAGTTCATAACTTGAGGTGGAACAAATCCCATTACGCCAATTTTCACTTTTTGTTTTTGACCTGATTCATCTTCTACTTCTTTTTCAAAAACATGATATGGTTTAAAGTAATTTTGATCGTTATCTTCGTTATTATCTTTATCATCTTTATAGACGTTCGAGTTAATAACCGGGAACTCTGTTTTACTAATTACTTTGTTTAAATAGTCTAAACCATAGTTAAATTCATGATTCCCAAGAGAGATGACGTCATACTTCATTAAATTCATTAAACGATATAACGGATGTGTATAACTAGGATCCACAGGCTTCTTCGGATCATTTATTTTATTCGCTACATAATCTCCAAGCGGTGTCCCTTG
Source organism: Bacillus cereus group sp. TH152-1LC (assembly GCF_027710505.1). Taxonomy (NCBI): domain Bacteria; kingdom Bacillati; phylum Bacillota; class Bacilli; order Caryophanales; family Bacillaceae; genus Bacillus; species Bacillus cereus group sp. TH152-1LC. The sequence continues at coordinate 274,175 of NZ_JAQFNK010000003.1, forward strand.
TAATGCATCCCCATCATCAAATAGGACAGAGTTCTTCGCTTCTTCACGTGCTTTATTAACTAGTGTTGCAGTTTGTACGAGACCTACTTTATTATCTGTTTTCGTTTGATAATAATCGTAATTCATTAAGTTAACGTGAATATCTGATGTTTCTAAAATTCGTAAATTAACCGTACTCTCCCCATTGTTCTCATCCGCATGAGCTGTTGGTGGCAACACTTGTGGTGCTATTACACCAATAGCAAGAGTTGCTCCAGCTAGCATTTTTTTTGACTTTTTCACAAAAAATCCCCCTTATACAATTACCCAAAATAATGAAATAAATCTCTATTTGTCTCTAACCACATACCTTTTTTCTTTTAATTAGAGACAAGATTTCCATTTCATCCTGCGCTAATGAGTAGTCCCCTTAAACGCCCGATTGTTGAAACTTTAATTAGCAGGAAATAAAGCCCTACTCATTAAAAATTCACCTTATCTGACATTATCATATATAATGTACTTTCATATCGTCAATATTTTTTGACATACTTCTACAAATTTTCTGTAAAGTTATTGTAAACTTTTCATAAACATATAATATGCCCTTACATTATTAATACTGCTGAATATGATACAATTACCAATTACAAGGAGGATGAATTTATGAAAAAAGTCATCTTAACAATTGTTTGTCTCCTCCTTCTAATCATTTCTTATTCTTATTTTGAAAAGAACGATGAGACAAAACAAAATGAACCCGAAGAAAAAACAGAAAAAACATCTACTCCAAGTTGGATCGATAAGCAAACAAACGATTCCTTTTATCATCTCGTACTAGGTGATTCACTCGCCAAAGGATATGGATCGACACAAGGGGGATTTGCTGAATTAGCTTCTAGACAAATAGAAGCACAAATTCATAAACCAATTACCGTAGAAAACCTTGGGATAAACGGTCTTACAACAGATCGTCTCGCTAAAAAAGTTCAATCAGAAGATGTAAAGCAAAAGATTAGAGCAGCAAATATCATTACGATTAATATTGGAGGAAATAATTTATTTCGCTTAAATCGTGATGTCGGTGTTATAGACGGTATTAAAATGTTAAATAAAGAAAAAGCTCATTTTGAAGCGGATATAAAAACTATTGTAAAGACAGTTCGCGATCAAAACCCGGACGCTTTACTCATTCTCTCAGAGCTCTATAACCCGTTACAACTCGATGACTCCATCGCCAGTTATGCAGATATGTTTTTAGATGGGTGGAATGAATCCGTTTATTCCATTTCAAAAGCAAATCAACCATCTATCGTTTTACCAATTCGTAAATTAATATCAAATGATAAAAAAGATTTACTCTTTGACCAAGTACACCCAAATGATAATGGCTACGCGATTATTGCTAATACGTTTACAAAGCAAGTGTTATCCTACAAATATTAAAGCGATCATGAAACAATTCTATTTTTATAACATGTCTTTTTTGTTACAATGAGAGTGGAAGGGGGCCTTTATATGGAATCACGCGAGTGGGAACGTATTGTTGATCATCTTCTTTCGCTAGTGCCTCTTTTTTATCGCAAATTTATGCTCCCTGGAGAATTTTCTTCTCAAAGACATATGCCGCCATCACATACACAAGTATTGTTACTTCTGCATGAAAATGGCACATTAGCAGTTTCCGAAATCGGCAAGCGGCTAGCGATTTCAAGGCCTAACATGACACCTCTATTAAACAAACTGATTCAAGAAGAACTAATAGAGCGTCATTATAGCGAAAAAGATCGACGGGTCATTTTAATTTCCCTAACAGCTGAAGGGAAATTGTTAGTAAATCAGTATCAACAATTCATTTTAGACAAATTAAAAGAAAATTTCCAAACATTATCTGAGGAAGAACGTGAAAAACTCATTCACTCTCTTCAAACCATTCAAAATTTAATTTTGAAAACAAACGCATAAAGCTGCTTCTAAATAGAAGCAGCTTTATGATTCGTAATAATTACCGTAGTATACATTTGAATATGGCCATGTCGTTAAATATGGTTTTTGTTCTTGCGTAGATTGTTGTGGTGGTATTTGTGGTATTTGCTGAAATTGTTGCTGCTGATACACTCCAAATTGCTGCCTCATATCATTTACCGGATAATAATTTACATATGGATATACTTGCGGTACGTAATAATAATACATTCATTCTCTCCTCCTTTTTCTTAAACATATTCAAAGGAGAAAATGAATGTGACACTCTTTATATTTGCACGAGTGGTTCTCTCACTCGTTTCTTTCTATTCTTCAAACGTAACTTACGGTTCTTTTCATATAAATAATGCACAACAAAATATGAAATTACCCCAAATACAACTCCTATTATCGTCATACCAATCAATACATACACTTCACTCTGTAATAAGCTCTTTAACATTGTGAAAATATGGCTTGAGAACAAGTCAGATATCGTAAATGGTTCATGATGTATTTTTTTCACATGAAATGGATAAATCATTTTTCCTAACGTATAGGCAACTGGAAATAAAAATACCGGTAAAAACGATATTTTCCCAATAATATTACCAATAACCGCAGCAGGAAAGGATCCCTTCGCTAATCGAACGATTGGATAAAATACTATATATACGAGCGATGCCGTATATATGACCAACATCTCTAAACCAAAACCAATCGCAAAACCTAATGATACTTTCTTTGCACCTTCTGGTGATCGAAGTAACTTATAATATTGAAACTTTAATATTCTCCACATCCGCTGAAAAAACGAATATGTTTTCTTAGGTGTTTTCACTCTCATCATCTCTTTAACTATATTTTTATATGTAGTATGCCCTTACATACTCTGAAAAACAAATTTCACTTTCTCTTTTATTATAAAGGATATCGAAATGGTTAACTAAATATACATATGACATTTCAATATAAAAAGTGCACCTCAAATTGTTATTCGTGTCTAACAATTGCGGTGCAGTTCAAATTGAGCAGCTTTGTTCTTATTTATTCTCCTAATGTTTGTCCCATTTCATTTATTTTTATATCAAGACGAAAAAAGCACTTGTTGCCTTTAATCGACAATCAAGTACTTTCAGTTCATATTGTTTTTAAATTGCTCTAGATTTTATCGTAACCTTAAAACTTGTATATCTTGACGATTAATATTCATTTTCTTTTCTGTTCACTTCAAATATATTTTGCTTTAGCCGTATTAGTATTTATGTTTTTATAGCCGCACATTAACATACACTTAAAAAACACGATTGCATAAACTACCCCTTTAAAGCTAATATCTCTTCTCTATTATAGTCGATCATTGCTAAAAAGTACTCGTCAAAATTCTCAAATCTATCTATTTCTTCACCCGCAAACCAAATTATCTCTCCTGGTCTAGAAGAATTAGGTAAACATAAAACAAATAAATCCCTATCAAATTCAGAAACTGCTATTGGTAATAACTCCTGTCTTAAAACACCGCTTTCTTCTAAAACAACATCATCTATAGCTTCTAATAATACCTGAGCATAATCCATTATAGATGATTCCTTTAATTGCTCCGTACCAAATAAATCCACCGTTTGATAAAAGCCTGCCCAACCATTGGCATATTGAAGAAATTCTCGATACATTAAATCAAGCTTATATCCCAATTCTTGTTCAATAATGCGAATAGATTTTTCATTTGCTCCCACCTCTGGAAAATGGTGTGGCCATATTTTTTCTACATCTTGTTTCATTAGCTCCTGCTTCACTAAAATCATTGTAGCTATCTTATCTTTCCAATTATTCATCATCTACTCCTCCTCTACAAACTTAAATTTTGTAGGTTTATAACCAATTGGATATTTATTAGCCTGTCCACCTATGCTCATATTAACTTTTGGATCAAGGTCTAACCAACTATGAGGCTCCGGTTTCCCCATCCAAGTTGTATCAGGAACATGACCAACATGTCCCTTGTATGCTTCTCCATTATCAGCAGCTCGCTTACCTTCTAGCCTTGCCGCACGTGAAGCTTCTTGTCTTAATTTACCTTTAGTTGATACCCTTCCTGTTGGTGATAAAGCACCAGCTTCTAAGGCTTTATTAGATCCCTCAACATAAGCCTTAACTTGCGCTATCTGTTCATCTGTCGCTCCAGGAGGTGCTTTGACCTCTACAGGTCCCCCAGCTTTACCGGCCCCCTTAACTCCATTGACTTTCTCCACAGGTACTTTTTTAGCTTTATTCACAGCCTCAGTAGCCTTAGCAGTCATTTTAACTCCTTTGCCTACTTTAGCTATCTTCCCAAAGGGTGTAATCCCTGCTACTGCCATTCCTCCAGCAAATACTCTATCCAAAGTAGATAGTTTTTCGCCAGTAGATGGATCAATCCCATCCCAAGCACGACGAATATCATACTCACCACTTATTTCACCTACTATATCCCTAGCAAGTTTTTCACCATCAAAATCCTCTTTTTCTGATGATAGTGGTCCACACATCGCTCCTTGTTCCATTGTAACATCTTGATTATCTGTATTGCGGAATTTTTCAGCAATTCGTTTCAAATCTTCTTCTACTTTTACAAGTGAATGAATAGATGTAAAAGCTTTTAGTCTCGCATCATTGAACATTTGAATGAACTGTTGATTAGAGGCACCAATCCACTGAAAACACAATTGATCTATTTCATTACATAAATTATTATGTATAGATTCTAATGCGATTCGGGTATTGCTTGCACGATTCGCAACTTCTTCTAGCATTTCAGGTGTAACTTTAATTTGAACCATTTTTTTCCTCCCTCTCCCAATTAAAATTATGAGATAAAAAGAAAAAAATGTAAATACAGAAATTTTAGAACATCCAAAAATCTTTATACAACATAAAGCCTGCTTAACAGCAAATGAAGCCTATGTGTATGTGAAGTAAAGAGTCTTCTTAGTAAACTAGGCACAAAAGGTTATACAAAAAATTTAGTAGCTGTTTCTCTAATAGATATCCCCCCTCTACCCATATAATTAAGTACATTCAGTATATACTCAAAGTAATATCTTTTTATTGTATTTACTTTCTCTTCTAAAAAGAATTTAACCATAAAAAACACCCCAATTGTTATTCGTATCTAACAATTGAGGTGCACTTCATTTAAGAAAGCTCTTCTACATTTTTAAATAAACTTACTAATAATGCTTTTTGCGCATGCAATCGATTACCCGCTTGCTCAAAGACGATAGACTGTGGTCCATCTATAATTTCTCCTGTTACTTCCTCTTCACGATGGGCAGGTAAACAGTGTAAGAAACGATATGTTTGCTTCGCATGCATAACAAGTTCTTTATTGATTTGGTAAGGTTGAAATAAAGTATATTTCTCTTCTTCTCCCTCTTGCCCCATGCTCATCCAAACGTCAGTATAAATGAAATCTGCTTCACTCACCGCTAGTTCAGGGTTATGCAAAATTTCAATTTTCGCTCCTGTTTCTTCAGCAATCGTTAACGCTTTTTTTACAATTTCCTCATTTGGTTCATATCCTACAGGCGTTGCAACAGTCATATGCATTCCAACTTTCGCACTTGCTAGCAACAATGAATGACATACGTTATTTCCATCACCTACATAAGCCAATTTTATTCCTTTAAATGTATTTATTTCTTCATATATTGTCATTAGATCCGCCAGTGCTTGACAAGGATGATGATCGTCCGTTAAACCATTAATTACAGGTATGCTCGATTCTTTTGCAAGCTCTTCTACATCGGCATGTGAGAATGTACGTATCATGATCCCATCAATATAATGAGATAATACTTTCGCTGTATCTGAAACGCTCTCCCCTCTTCCAATTTGCATCTCTTTCCCACTTAAAAACATACCATGTCCTCCGAGCTGTACCATTCCTGCTTCAAAAGATACGCGAGTACGAGTCGAATGTTTATCAAAGATAAGCCCTAATATTTTTCCTTGTAATAAAGGCTCTTGCTTATTCTTTTTTAAATAGATAGCGAACTCAATTAAAGAAATGATTTCTTCTTGTGTCAGTTCTTCTAATGTTAAAAAATCTTTCGTATTTAATTTCGGTACTTGTACAGTTGACATAGAATTTCCCCCTTATATGATTGATACGTTTTTTGTACAAACTACTTTTTTTATCATATATACTGCCTGTTCTAACTCTTCATTCGTTACAATAAGTGGTGGTAATAGTCTAATCACATTAGGTCCTGCTTGTAATACGAGAAGTCCTTCTTTCTCTAGTTGTTCTATACAACTTGCAACTTCATGCTTACACTCAATCCCAATCATAAGCCCCTTACCACGTATATTTTGAATACATTCAACATGTCGTAATTCCTCTCGCAACTTCTCTAATACGTATTCGCTCTTTTCCTTTACTTCTTTTAAAAACGATGGTTTCTTACTTACTTGCAATACTTCTTTCGCTGCAGCCATTGCAATATAATTCCCACCAAACGTTGAACCATGTGATCCTGCAGTAAACGATGTTCCAAGTTCCTTCCGGCCAATCATCGCTCCAACGGGAATGCCATTTCCAAGCGCCTTAGCGGCAGTAACGATATGAGGATCTATTCCCATTTGTTCGTAAGCAAATAATGTCCCTGTTCTTCCAATCCCTGTTTGTACTTCGTCTATAATAAATAAGGAACCGAACTTATTACATAATGTTTCAATTGCTTTCAAAAAAGATAAATCAGCAGGAATGACTCCTCCCTCTCCTTGAACAACTTCTACCATTACCGCCGCTACTTCTTCATTCATTACTTCCTCTAATGCCTTTATATCGTTAAACGGGGTATGTAAAAAAGACGGAAGGAGCGGACCAAATCCTTCTTTCACTTTATTTTGCCCCGTCGCACTCATCGTTCCGAATGTTCTACCATGAAAAGACTGCTGACATGTTATGACGAGAGATTTTCCAGTATGCTTACGAGCTAGCTTCAAAGCAGCTTCATTCGCCTCTGCCCCGCTATTACAGAAAAAAACAGAATCTAACGCTGTATTTTCTGTTAATAATGACGCTACTTCTTCTTGTAAGCTGTTTGTAAACAGGTTAGATATATGCCATATATCATGAAGTTGCTCTTGGACAGCTTTCATAACCTTAGGATGACAATGGCCTAAATTACATACGCCAATTCCTGATGTGAAATCTAAATATTGCTTACCATTTTCATCAATAACTTCCGTTCCACTTCCCTTTACAAGCTCAATATTTCTTCTCCCATACGTTTGAAAAAGATGACTTATCATACGATACTTACTCCTTTCGTTACCGTCGTTCCGATACACTCGCCCGTAACTTTAGTAAAATCTTTTGTACCGTTCACAATACTTATCTTTTGCACTCCCATTTTTAATGACGTTAGTGCCGCCTGTACTTTCGGAATCATTCCACCTGTAATAACTCCTTTTTCTATTAAAGTAATAATTTCCGATTCATCCGTTTTCTTTACTAATTTCCCTTCATGTAATATCCCATCTACATCTGTAATAAAAATGAGTTCTTTCGCGGATAATGCGGCCGCAATTCCAGCTGCAGCTGTATCCGCATTTATGTTATAAATCTCATTATCATGTATCCCGACCGGAGCAATAACAGGAATATAATTCAACTTTATCAATCCTTTTAGTAAGGCTGTTTCGACATAACTTACTTCTCCCACATATCCTATCTCTTCGCTGACAGGTTGAACTTGAAGTAATTTTCCGTCACACCCTGAACAACCTACCGCAAGTAAATTATGCCTTTGCAACTTCATTACAAATTTTTTATTCGTACTTCCGCATAGCACCATTTGAACAATATCCATAACTTCTTTTGGTGTTACTCGTAACCCATCTCTTTTTTCTACTTTGATATTACAATCTTTTAATTGCGCATCAATTTCTGGGCCGCCACCATGGACAATCACTACTTTATACTTCTGTTGCAATTTCTTTATACAATCAAAAAACACATCATTTAATTGATCCAACATACTACCGCCACATTTCACTACAATATAATCGCTCATCTTCCCTCTCCTTATGTACGATAACAAGCGTTTATTTTCACATATTCATAGCTTAAGTCACAGCCCCAAGCTGATCCGTTCTCTTCTCCTAAATGTAAATGCACATCAATCATAATTTCATGTTCTTTTAATTTCTTTTTCATTTCCTCTTCAGAAAACATTTGAGGTTCACTATTTTTTAACACAGCGATAGATTGAAGAGTAATATCAATTGTATTTGGATGAATCGCTACTTCACTTTGTCCCATACTGCTAATAATTCGGCCCCAATTTGGGTCTTCACCATGTATTGCTGTTTTCACAAGACTCGAACCGACTATTTGCTTTGCAATTTTCTTTGCCTCTTCATTCGTTCGGGCTCCTAGCACATTTACTTCTATTAACTTCGTAGCACCTTCACCATCTTGTGCAATTTTTTTTGCTAAATCTTCACATACCTTTTGTAAAGCAAATACGAAAGTTTCCCAATCTGCATGTTCCGTATTGATTGGTTTCGTTTCTGATAATCCACTTGCCATAACGATGACCATATCATTCGTAGAAGTATCTCCATCCACCGTAATTTGATTAAATGTATGATTCGTTATTTGTGATAATGCTGTTTGCAATACGTCATGCTCTATATAAGCGTCTGTCGTAATAAAACTTAGCATCGTCGCCATATTTGGATGAATCATCCCTGAACCTTTCGCAACACCAGCAATCGTCACTTTCTTCCCATCAATCATCATTTCATAGCAAGTTTCTTTCGTTATAAGATCCGTCGTTAAGATTGCTTCAGAAAAAGAATGAGCTTCACTTTCTTCCTTCGTCGGGATAAGAGTTGCAATTCCCTTTCGGATTATATCCATCGGTAAAGGGACACCAATTACACCTGTTGAAGCTACTGCAACGTAATTTTCTTTCACTCCAAAATGTTTCGCTCCTAATGCACGCATCTCGTAAGCATCTTGTAACCCTTTCATTCCTGTACAAGCATTTGCATTTCCACTATTGACGATAATTGCCTGCAATTTCCCCTCAGCTGTTATACTGTCTTTCGTTACTTGCAGGGGAGCTGCTTGTATTTGATTCGTTGTATAAACGGCAGCACATGATGCTGGCACTTCACAAATGATTACACCTAAATCCTTTTTGTCTTTTTTCAAACCATTTGCAGTACCGACTGCCGAAAAGCCTTTTGGCGTTACAATTGAACCATTATCTAATTTTGTAATAGACTCTACTTTAATCATCATGTCCCCCTTATAAATAAAGCGGCATATGCTGTAAACCTGTTGTTTCTTCTAGTCCCGCTACTATATTTGCATTTTGAATCGCTTGCCCAGCCGCACCTTTCATCATATTGTCTATAACAGAAACGACTGTCACTCTTCCGGTTCTTTCATCGTAAGCTATCCCCATATCACAATAATTTGAGCCCCTCACTTCTTTCGGACTTGGAAACTCTCCTTGCGTACGAATTCGAATGAAAGGCGATTGTTCATACGTTTCTTCATATAACTTTTGAAGTTTCCCTATTTCCATTTCTCGTTTTACTTTCGCATAAAGTGTAACCATAATTCCCCGTGATATCGGTATTAAATGTGTACTAAACGTGATTGGCTTCGTTTCCCTATTCCACTCCGCGAGCATTTGCTCAATCTCAGGAACATGTTGATGCTCATTTACTTTATAAATACGCAGGTTATCGTATAACTCAGGAAAGTGAGTCATTGTCGTTGGCGTTTTGCCTGCTCCAGATACTCCTGATTTCGCATCAATAATAATGGAATCTTCTTCAATTATGTCGCTACGAACTAACGGCAATACCGCTAATAATGCAGCTGTAGCAAAGCATCCTGGGTTTGCAATTAAATTTGCATTTTGAATCTCGGACCTTTTCCATTCACTTAACCCATATACAGCTTTACTAAGAACTGCTTCTTTTGCAGCTGTCCTTTTATACCACTGTTCATATATGAAAGGATCTTTCATACGAAAGTCTCCAGATAGGTCAATTACTTTTAAACCTACTGCTAATAATTTTGGAGTTAGCTCTGCTGATACTCCTGCTGGGGTTGCCAAAAATACAATTTCTGCTTCTTTCACTATTTCTTCCGCATCAATTTCTTGTAACGTATGAACAAGAACATTTTGAAAATGCGGATATACATTTGTTATACACTCGCCAACTTGCGAAAAAGAATGAAGAGATGCTATCGAAAAATATGGATGTTGCTCTAATAACCGAATTAACTCAATACCTCCATACCCAGTTGCTCCAATAATCGCGACTTTCATATGCTCCTCCTCATATCAATTCTTTAAATTAAGTATGATTATAATATTGTATATTTATAGAGTCAATTAAATATTTACAAATTTTAAAAACTTTAAAAACTTAATTTTACTAGAAAAACAATATACACAACCGAATTTTTATACATAAATATTGTATAGTAGTTTTTTCATTTCACTTCAAGTACAATAAAACAATACATACGTACATACAGGCGGGGAAAAACATGAATGAGAAATTCATTGAGAAGATGATTATAAAAAGTTTTCAACAATATCAATGTAATCCTATGTCAAATGAGGATCAGGAAATGCTAATTAAACATATTCAAACGATAATTCATTCAAATACTAAAGTTGATGTATACGAGGCAGTTGAGGATATCGTTTACGATTATGTGACTGGAAAATAAAAAAATAGGAGATTTCCATATGGAAATCTCCTATTTTTTACTTAATGATTTGCCTGCAACACGCTCAAATAAACCTGGGAATAGAGCATAAAGTTTTGGACCCATGCCCATCCACTTCGGTAAGTTTACTTCACGCTTTTTTGTTTGCATCGATTTTACGATTTGCTCTGCAACATATGTTGGTTTTAACATATATCGTCCCATATTTTTCACATATGTACCGGATTGATCAGCTATTTCAAAAAAGTTCGTATCTATCGGACCTGGATTAATCGCTGTTACGAAAAGATTTGTACTAGATAACTCCATGCGTAAACTATTCGTAAATCCTAATACTGCATGTTTCGTGGCAGCATACGCACTCGATTTCGGAGTTGCAATTTTCCCAGCAAGTGAAGCAATATTAATAATATGCCCTTCGTTTCTTTTCACCATATAAGGTAGTACCGCTTTCGTACAAGCTACTAATCCAAATACATTTACTTGGAACATATCTTTCACTTCATCCATTGACGCCTCTTCAAACGTTTTAAAAATACCAAATCCCGCATTGTTTACTAATATATCAATACGTCCTACTTCTTGTAATACCTTTGAAAAAACAGATTGTACTTCCGTCTCTTCACTTACATCTAATACATAGTAATAGCAAGGCGTATTATAAGTTTCTTTAATTTTCTCTGCTAACGCTTTTAATTTTTCTTCTGTTCTAGCCATTAATACTGGAGTCGCCCCCAGCTCTGCAACTTGCATTGCAACTTGCTCTCCAATTCCACTAGAAGCACCTGTAATGACGATTACTTTATTTTGTAAACGTCCCGTCATTGCTGTCACCTACTTTGCATAATAAATCAATTGTTGTGAAGATTCATCAATCATCACTTGTTGATTATATGCTAAAAAGTCTAATTGTCCAACAGTTTCTGAAATAGTAAGTGGCAATTGTTCCTTATATAATACCGGAAATAGTTTTACACATACTTCAAATGCTGTCATTGGTTTTTCCTTTAATAACTCAAGCACTTTAAACGCACGTGTTTCTTGCTTTTGTAATCTCGTTTCAATAAGTTGTTTCACATTTAGAACATCTTCTCCATGTCCTGATAAAATGCGTGAAATATTCATTTCACTTAAACGCTTCAACGTTTGATTATATTGTAATAACGGGCGTGCCCTTTCTGTTTGTCCTTCATATGGTGGTTCTAATATGGGATTCGAAGAAATATGACTAATGAGAGCATCCCCGCCAATTAATATTCCATCAGATTCTCTATATAATGAAATATGAGTGGAAGCATGACCTGGTGTTTCAATAACTGTAAACCCAGGTAAAGAATCAATACGATCTCCCTCTCTCACAGTATGCGTTAACGATCTATTACAAGAATACTTCAGTGTCTTTGTCGTCAATAACGCCTCGTCTTTCAAAAATGCTGCTGGAACACCAAATTGCAAAGCTGTCTCTCTAAAAAACTCATGATAGCGCTTTAGAAATTCTGGATTTTGTGTGATCCAAGGCTCATTCCAAGGGTGTCCAATAATGTTCGTCTTCTCAGAAAATATATTTAAAAGCCCACAATGATCTGCATGATGGTGCGTAATGACTACTGTTTCAATATCTTCTATCGTATATCCTAATGCACCTAATTGACTTTCTAACGCACTTCTTGCCCCTTCTGTCTTCGTCCCTGTATCAATTAATGTTAATGTCTCCCCCTCAACTAAAAACACATTCACAGTTTCAACTGCAAATGGCACAGGAATCTCCATTCGGTGAATCGCCGTCATGCTTAGCCCCCCTGTCTCTTTCCGGTTCAAAAATGAATACTTCTTCAGTTTACAACTTCTATATATATTTGTCATTATTTTCAGATAAAAAGAGGTGTTTCCTATAAAAAAACGAATGTATGTACATTTATAAGAATTTCTAACCAAATTTAAAGGAGGAACATCATGTCTATTCAAAACATTTCCTTTCTCGGTGCAGGCTCTATTGCTGAAGCTATTATTGGTGGCTTGTTACATGCAAATGTTGTGAAAGGCGAACAAATTACTGTAAGTAATCGTTCTAACGAGACACGGTTGCAGGAGCTACATAAAAAATATGGCGTCAAAGGTACGCATAATAAAAAAGAGCTACTTACTGATACAACTATTCTTTTTCTTGCAATGAAGCCGAAGGATGTTGCAGAAGCGCTTACTCCTTTTAAAGAAGATATACATAATAACCTGCTTATTATTTCGTTATTAGCAGGTGTTTCTACTCACTCAATTAGAAACCTACTTCAAAAAGATGTTCCGATTATTCGTGCGATGCCAAATACATCTGCAGCTATTTTAAAATCAGCTACTGCTATCTCACCTTCAAAACATGCAACAGCGGAACATATTCAGACTGCCATAGCTTTATTTGAAACGATTGGTCTTGTCTCTGTTGTAGAGGAAGAAGATATGCATGCTGTCACTGCATTATCTGGAAGTGGACCTGCTTATATTTATTACGTAGTGGAAGCGATGGAAAAAGCTGCAAAAACAATTGGTTTAAAAGAAGATGTTGCAAAGTCACTTATTCTTCAGACGATGATTGGTGCTGCTGAAATGCTAAAAGCAAGTGAAAAACACCCTTCTGTTTTGCGAAAGGAAATCACTTCTCCTGGCGGAACGACCGAAGCAGGCATTGAAGTATTACAAGAACATAAATTTCAACAAGCACTTATTTCTTGTATTACACAGGCTACACAACGATCACATAATCTTGGGAAAACATTAGAACAACTAACAAAAGAAAAATAAAAAATGGAGCTCAATCTTATTTGAGCTCCATTTTTTTATAAACATATATTGTTTAGTTATTAGTCTTCCCAAAAATCTCTTCTTGCAGACGGCGACCAGTTGGTGTTGCTGCAAGTCCACCTTCAGCTGTTTCACGAAGTGCTACTGGCATCGTTTGTCCGATTCTAAACATTGCCTCAATTACTTCATCACATGGGATTGTACTCGTTACACCAGCTAATGCTAAATCAGCTGAAATCATCGCATTCGCAGCTCCTGCTGCATTACGTTTTACACAAGGTACTTCTACAAGCCCTGCAACAGGATCACATACTAAACCAAGCATATTCTTTAATGAAATTGCCATCGCTGTAGCTGCTTGGTCTTGTGTTCCACCAGCCATCTCAACTGCTGCTGCTGCTGCCATTCCACTTGCTGAACCTACTTCAGCTTGGCAACCTCCTGCCGCGCCGGAAATACAAGCATTATTCGCAACAACCATACCGAAAGCTCCTGCTGTAAATAAAAATTCAATCATCTCTTCGCGCGTCGGTTGTAATTTTTCTTGCAGTGCAAACAGTACACCTGGCACTGTTCCAGCAGACCCTGCTGTTGGTGTTGCACAAATAATTCCCATCGCTGCGTTTACTTCATTTGTTGCAACAGCTTTACTCACCGCGTCCAAAATCGTATCTCCAGATAAGCCTTTTCCGCTATTCATATACGTCTGAACTTTTACAGCATCTCCGCCAGTTAAACCAGTTGGTGATTTCACTCCGCGAATACCACGTTCTACTGCTTGCTCCATTACGACTAAGTTCTTTTCCATACCAGCAATTACTTCTTCACGTGAAATACTTCTTGTTTCCATTTCACATTGAATCATAATTTCTGCGATTTTTACATTTTGTTCTTTAGCTTGCGCCACTAGTTCCGCTGCGTTCCGAAACATGGTGTGTCCCCCCTGCAATTATTCCATAATAGTTACTTGACAAATATTTTGTTGTGCGTTTATTTCTTCAATCACTTCATTTGCTAATAATTCATCTGTTTCGATGACCATAAGCGCTCTTCTTCCTTTTTCTTTACGAGAAACACTCATTGTACTAATGTTAATTTCATGTTTCGCAAGGATTGAAGCTACTGCTGCAATAGCACCGAAGCGATCGTTATTTACAATAAGTAGTGCTGGACTCGTGCCTGTTAACTGAAGATCAAATCCGTTTAATTCTACAACTTCAATTTTACCGCCACCAATTGAGCAAGCAACAACTTCAATTTCTTCTTCACCTTTATACAAACGAATTCTCGCTGTATTTGGGTGAGGTGCATTTGCATCTTCTTCAATGAATTCTACTTCGATTTTGCGCTCTTTTGCTATGTCTAGCGCCTCTGGAATACGTAAGTCATCTGTTTCAAACCCTAATATTCCACCGATCAGTGCTACATCTGTACCATGCCCACGATACGTTTTTGCAAATGATCCATATAATGAAATGCTTACTCTTTCTGGTTCATGACGAAACAGCTGGCGAGCAACTTGCCCCATTCTTGCTGCGCCTGCTGTATGTGAACTTGATGGACCAATCATAACTGGACCAATAATATCAAATACTGAGCGATACTTCATCATAACTCCCCCTAAACCTCTATGAAAAAATTTTTTCCTATTCTATTAAGCTACCAAATCGGTTGCTTTTCCAGTTGTACTACGAATTTGTTCCGCTATACGAATTGGATCATTTTTGAATAACAGTGAAACAATATATCCTGAAATAATACTAGTTACCATAATAAATAAGAAACTTAGCATTGCCTTCATTTAAAAATAATATAAGCTAATCCACAATAAGGTCTGGTAGCAATCCAAAGTTTAACACAGAACCACTTACAAGGATAGCATAAACAAGTGAAACTCCCATTGCTTTCATACCTTTTAGTGCTTAAAAGCTAAAAGGTGAAAAAGAATTAGTACAAATAATAGTAATATCCTTCTTATTTATAATTCCCATGTTGCCCTCTCACGATTTAGTCAACTCCACTTGTTACGACAAATAGCTAAAACGCATGTGGCTTACAATAAATTATAATCTGCCTTCATTATAGCTTGTTTTTAATAAAACGCTTACTTTTAATGAATTTTAAAAGTTCTGAATAACAATCCATTTTCGCTATTTGTATCACTCGTATGTCGTCTGACTTATATAACAGCTTTTCTAAACAATCGGTACTATGCATTTTTATCCTATATCTTCACATCATAAAAATTTTCTGTTTCATCCAATATAAGTATAAAATGATAACAGATTTATTTTAAATTTTTTTAGAAATAAAAAAATGGCAACCTTTTCGTCACCATTTTTTCACACCATTATTACCTATATACTGGAAATGATTTCAAATCCGTAGCTATTTCTGTATTAGAAAATAGCTCTCTTGCCTCTTTCCATAATTCCTTATATGTATCTCCTTGATAACGAGAACTAATATGAGTCAATATTAATCGTTTTGCATTTGCCTGAAGTGCAATACTCGCAGCTTGCTTAGATGTAGAATGAAAATAATCATACGCTTGTAGTTCATCTTCTGCCGCAAAAGTTGCCTCATGAACAAGTACGTCAGCGTCTTGTGCCAGCTCTCTACTCGCTTCACAATACCTTGTATCACCTAAAATGGTAATAATTCTTCCCTTTTGAGGTGGACCAATAAAGTCTTTTCCATTTAGTATCGTACCATCTTCTAATTCAACTACTTCTCCATCTTTTAAACATTTAAAGAGCGGGCCAGGTTTCACACCCATCTCCAGCAATTTATCGACTAAAAGGGCGCCTTGTATATCTTTCTCTACGATACGATACCCAAAACATTCAATGCCATGTGACAATCTTTTCGTTTCCACGTGAAATTCATTATCTTCAAATACAGTACCTTCTTCTGTTATCTCAACAATTTCAAGTGGATATTTTACATGTGTCGTACTTACTGATAATGCCACTTCAATAAATTGTTTAATTCCTTTTGGTCCATACACTGTTAAAGGTGTAGTCCCTCCTTGAAATGAACGGCTTCCTAATAAACCAGGCAAGCCAAAAATATGATCACCATGTAAATGCGTAATAAATATTTTTTCAATGCGGCGTGGGCGTACTGATGTATGTAATATTTGATGTTGCGTCGCCTCGCCACAATCAAATAACCAAGTCTGTCCTCGTTCTTCTAACAATTGCAAGGCAATTGCCGAAACGTTCCTTCCTTTCGAAGGAACACCTGCACCAGTTCCTAAAAATACAAATTCCACTTTCTTTCCTCCAGCTCTTTATATAATCTACCTTTCATCTTACGGAATGTTATTTCAAATGGCAAATCGAATTTACATAACCAATCATCTAGACAACTATATAACACGAACGTTATACTCAAAAAACTTAGTATTCGTTCGTGTTTTGTGTTAAAATGATTATACTACATTTTAAGGGAGCGTTTTATTATGAAAGAAGCATTTCGTTTACAAACTGATTTTTCATCTTCATTTGATCGCTGGGTAAGTTCTTTCGTGTCTGATCACCCAGCACAATTAGAATGGACGACTTTGAAAGAATTAATCCATGAATATACAACAACACATACAAATGATTCGTTACCGACATATATTTCTTCAGCTTTAACATATTATGCACAACGTATTTCAACAACAAACAGTTCAGAAATTGTTATTTTTGAAAATGCTACAATCTCATAATCTATAATAAAAAGCACTGTAATCAGTGCTTTTTATTTATATTCATTACAGTATTTATTTTCCAAACATCTTTCAAAAAAACTCCGCTTCTTTCCTACTATATAGCCATCATAAACCTATTTGATTTTTCAAAAAAAGATATTGACACTATAAATTTACAGTGCTAACATTCAAATTGTAATTGAATATGGTCTCTGTTAGGTGAGGCTCCTGTATAGAGAAACGCTGCTGCCCAAAAATGTCGAGAGACGCCAATGGGTCAACAGGAAAGGTCGGAATGAAGGCCTTTCTTAACGTAGCTGGTTTCAGTACCTATGCTATACAGTGCTAAAACTCAACGAGGGAGAGGTGCATGTATTTTTGTCATACACAAAAACTGTTTTTATCTATGTTTACTAACAGTCTTTGTTGTGGACTCTTTTAACTGCGAATTTAGACCTTTACTCGTTTTGAGTAAAGGTCTTTTTATATATGCACCTTACTATGAAACAAACATAGCATATTCAGAAACTACTAAATTGTACGGAGGTGAGGAACAGTTGGCAATTGATGATTCGGCCCAGATACCCATATGTTTTACGTTAATATTTCATCATGTAGGTAGGAAAGAAGCTGTTCCTCCTAATTTTAAATAGTCGAGTAACAGATTGTTTCCTCCTTCATGAAAAAGGAGGAACTACCGATGTTAAATTTACAAAGACAAGAAACAAAACATTCTTACAATCAAGATCGTATGAAAACAAATAACGAATTATTGGTGGAAGTCGCAACACAAGATGCAAACAAGGCGTTACAACTTTTAGAAACAACACAAAATGGACTCTCTAAACAAGAAGCGGCTCGTAGACTTACTTTATATGGCCCGAATGAAATCGCTCATAATAAAACATCACCATGGTACATTCAATTTCTACTGGCATTTAAAAATCCATTTATTTTTGTTTTATTAGCTCTCGGCGCACTCTCTTTTTTCACAAATGACATACAAGGAACCCTTGTCGTATCTGTAATGGTAATGCTAAGTGCAACGATTCGTTTTTTACAAGAATTTCGTTCTCAAAAAGCTGCGGATCAGTTAAAAGCCATGGTTCGAACAACGGCGAGCGTCTTTAGAATAGATGGATTTGTACACGAAACAAAAAACGTAATGAATTTGAAGCAAAATAATACAACGGAAATTCCAATTGAGGAACTTGTACCTGGCGATATTATTTCACTTTCAGCCGGTGATATCGTTCCAGCTGATGTGCGTATTTTGTCAGCAAAAGATTTATTTGTGAATCAGTCCTCTTTAACTGGGGAAGCACTTCCTGTGGAAAAGTATGAAAACTGCTACCATACAGAAAATAAACATATCTTACCGAAAAACATGAAAAAAAATTACAATCCACTCGATATGGAAAACCTTTGTTTTATGGGTACAAATATTGTAAGTGGTAGCGCAAAAGCTGTTGTCATCTCCACAAGTACCGATACGTATTTCGGCTCTTTAGCAAAAAAGGTAATCGGCAAACGAGTAGAAACAAGCTTTGATAAAGGGGTAAACAAAGTAAGCTGGCTCTTAATTACATTCATGCTTATTATGGCGCCTATCGTTCTTCTCATTAACGGATTCACAAAAGGGGATTGGCAAGAGGCTTTCTTCTTCGCTATCGCAATTGCCGTTGGTCTCACACCTGAAATGTTACCAATGATTGTAACTGCTAATTTAGCAAAAGGTGCCGTTAACATGTCTAAACAGAAAGTAATTGTAAAACAACTGAATTCTATTCAAAACTTAGGTGCTATGAACATTCTTTGTACCGATAAAACAGGTACTTTAACAGAAGATAAAGTTGTACTTGTCCGCCATTTAGATCCTAACGGTAATACATGTAATCGTGTATTACACTTCGCCTATTTAAATAGCTTCTATCAAACAGGATTGAAAAATTTAATAGATAAAGCCGTTATGAAACATACGGAAGAAAACCAGAAGTATAATCCATCCATTTTTCAAAAACTAGATGAAATTCCATTTGATTTTGCTCGCCGGCGTATGTCTGTCATCGTGAAAGATATTTCAGGTGAACATACAATGGTTTGTAAAGGGGCAGTAGAAGAAATTTTATCTATTTGTAACTACACTGAAGTAGATGGAAAAGTTGTTTCTCTTACCGCTGACATACGCTCACATGTAAAACAACTAGGTGAGACATTAAATAGTGAAGGTATGCGTGTTATTGCTGTAGCGTATAAAAAAGATAGACCAATAAATGATACAGAGTACGCGGTACAAGATGAAAATGATATGATTCTCGCTGGATATATCGGCTTTTTAGATCCACCGAAACCATCTGCAGCTACTGCCATTCAAGCATTACAGAAACATGGTGTACAAGTAAAAATTTTAACTGGCGATAACGAAATCGTGACAAGAAAAGTTTGCAAAGAAGTTGGATTAAATATCGGTGAGCCTGTCCTTGGTTACGAAATCGATTCTTTACCTGATAAAGCATTAGCAAAATTAGCTGAAGAAACAACTGTATTTGCTAAACTAAATCCGATGCAAAAATCTCGCATTATACGAGTTTTACAAGGAAACGGACACACTGTAGGTTATATGGGAGATGGCATTAACGATGCCGTAGCGTTACGTGAAGCTGATGTTGGCATATCTGTTGATACTGCTACCGATATTGCAAAAGAGTCTTCTGACATTATTTTACTTGAGAAAAGCTTAACAATATTAGAAGCAGGTATTTTAGAAGGACGCACTACATTTGGAAACATTTTAAAATATATTAAAATGACAGCTAGCTCTAACTTCGGAAATGTATTTAGTGTGTTAGTAGCAAGTGCTTTCATCCCCTTCTTGCCGATGCTTGCCATTCACCTTTTAATTCAAAACTTGCTTTATGATATTTCACAACTGTCTATTCCATGGGACAAAATGGATAAAGAGTTTTTAGAAAAACCAAGAAAATGGGATACTGCGAATTTACGGAACTTCATTATTTGTATCGGTCCAATTAGTTCCATATTTGATATCATCACATATGTAGTCATGTGGAACGTCTTCGGTGCAAATACAGCTAGCGAACAATCATTATTCCAATCTGGTTGGTTTGTCGTTGGATTACTAACACAAACTTTAATTGTTCACATGATAAGAACACAGAAAATTCCATTCATTCAAAGTACTGCATCAATACCGGTTCTTTTATTAACCGCTTGTATTATGGCAATCGGAATTTATATTCCATTCTCGCCACTTGGAGCAGCTGTTGGATTACAAGCATTACCACTTAGCTACTTCCCTTGGTTAATAGGAATACTATTAACCTATGCTTTCTTAACACAATTCCTAAAAAAAGTTTATATTAAAAAGTTTCATAGCTGGTTATAAAGTAAAACTTTCATCCGCCCGCAAATAGCGGGATGAAAATGAGAATGAGTAGGTGCTCCCCACTCATTCTCAAAAACATAACATGGACTTATATGTATGGAGGTGACCATGATGGTATGGTATGACATTGTATTAAGATTATGTATCGCAATTATTGTAGGTGCTTGCATCGGAATGGAACGGCAATGGAGACACAGGATGGCTGGATTACGGACAAATGCTCTCGTATCACTTGGTGCCTGTATATTTGTTTTATTATCCGTCATGCTTGATCACGATGCTAGCCCCTCACGTATTGCTGCTCAAGTCGTTAGTGGGATTGGTTTTTTAGGAGGCGGCGTTATTATCCGCGATGGTTTTAGTATTAGAGGGCTTAATACTGCGGCTACTCTATGGTGCGCAGCTGCTGTTGGTACTCTTACAGGCGCTGGTTTCCTCGTTGCAGCTATATTAGGTGCAACCGGCGTTTTACTAGCAAATATACTACTACGTCCAATCGCTCTCTTTATGAATCAAAAATCAAAAGAAGAATCACCTGAACAAACGAACTACTTCCTTTCTCTTACTTGTTCAGAAGAACATGAAGCCCATATTCGGTTTTTACTTATGCATATGGTCAGTTCTGAAGGCATTGGTTTAAAAGAATTGTATAGTGAAGACGTAGATTCTAAGCAAAAAGTGTGTATACAAGCTACATTACATTGCAATACAAATGCAGCAGTCTTAATTGAAAAAATAGTGAGCAGAATGCTATTAGAAGCTGGCGTGACTGCAGCTGGTTGGAAAACTTCATTAGATTTAGAAGCAAGTTAAAAATGAAAGGTGTCATGATATGTACAGCTTCATGACACCTTCTACATAAACTTATTTTTTAATTTTTGCTGAAAAGACTTTTCTTGCTTACGTAATAATTGACTACCTCGTTGTAAAAGGGGCATTCCATATTTATCATTAATTTGATCGATGACAGCAAGTAGCGGCTCTTCTTTCGCATCTTCTTCAAATGAAAACAAATCTAATTGTTTCACCGATTCTGTCTTCCACTCTATTTCAGTAGCTGTAACACCTAGTAAACGGACGGAATCACCGTCCCAATGTTGCTTCCATAAACGAGATGCTGCCTGAAAAATATCTCGTTCTTCCCAAATCGCATTTTTCAATTGCTTACTCCGCGTTACTGTCCGCCTATCATGATATTTAATCATAATTTGAATATTATAGCTGACAAGAGTTCGCTTTTGTAATCTTTTACTCACTGATTTTGATAGCCGTTCTAACATATCAAGTAATTCTTTCTCTTCATCCATATCCTTTGAAAAGGTCATCGAATTACCAACACTTTTATGTTGTCCCATTTGACTCGGATCAACTTCCCTATCATCCATACCTTTTGCCCGCCGCTTTAAATCGACACCATGCTTTCCAATTTTAGCGCGAATGATATGTTCGTTTCCTTTTGCTAACTGCTCAATTGTTTGTATATGAATATCATTTAATTTTTCAGCTGTTTTTTCTCCAATTCCATGCATTGCTCCAACTGGAAGTGGCCAAATCATTTCTGGAATATCTCGTTTTCGAAGTACGGTAATACCGAGAGGCTTTTTCATATCAGAAGCTGTTTTTGCTAGAAAAAGGTTTGGAGCAATTCCGATGCTACACGGAAGCTGTAATTCTGTTAATAATGCTTGTTGAATCATCTTTGCTATTTCAGGAGGCGAACCAAGTGCGTAGCAATCTGTAATATCTAAATATCCCTCATCTATAGAGACTGGTTGTATTTTTTCCGTAAAACGAGAAAGGATTTGAAACATTTGAAATGATGCTTCACGATATAATGGAAAATTAGGACGCCTTACAACTAATTGCGGACATAACCTTTTTGCTTCCCAAAGAGGCATCGTTGTACGTATTCCGTAGTCTCTCGCCTCATAACTACATGTTATGATAATTCCTTTTCTTTCTTTTTCATTTCCAGCAACTGCTAACGGCTTCCCTTGTAATGATGGGTCATGAGCAATTTCAACAGATGCGAAAAAACAATTCATATCTACATGTAAAATAACACGACCATTTTTCGGATACATTTCTCGCACAATACTCACCCTTTCAAAGAACATTTGTTCCTTCATTATATCAAATTCATGTACAATATAATAATTACTTATTCTTTTTATCCTTATTTTTGCTATACTTAATATGAGATATGGATATTATTGGAAAAGGAGTGATTTGTTATGAAATCACACAGTAATCTCAACTATACATTTCTCGTTATTATATTAATCATCTTAATTAATTATTTATTACTCCCTATTTTTGATATAAACGTAGCAGGAATCCTTCCAAGTCTACTGGGTATTATAACAGCTGCTCTATACTGCCATGGATTTTCTTGTATTGGCTGATCCGCCTTGTAAAAGCAATCGAATCAAAATAAAAAGCGTGTAAATCGATTGTGATTTACACGCTTTTTTCTAGTACGTTACTTCGCTACTTCTTCAATAATTGCAACAACTAATTCTGCTGTTTTCGCTAATTCTTCAACAGGAATCTTTTCGTTTGTTGTATGAATTTCTTCATAACCAACCGCTAAGTTAACTGTTGGAATACCGTGTCCTGCGATTACGTTTGCATCACTTCCGCCACCACTTTGGTGAAGAGAAGGTGTACGACCAATATTTTCAGCTGCACGTTTTGCAACTTCTACAACGTGATCGCCATCAGCAAATTTAAATCCTGGGTACATAACGTTTACTTCAACGTCTGCATGACCACCCATTTCTTTTGCAGTTGTTTCAAATGCTTCTTTCATTTTCGCAACTTGTACTTCCATTTTTTCATTGATTAAAGAACGCGCTTCTGCAAAGATTTGTACATGATCGCAAACGATATTTGTTTGTGTTCCACCTTCAAAACGTCCAATATTTGCAGTTGTTTCAGAATCAATACGACCAAGTGGCATCTTCGCAATTGCCTTCGCTGCGATAGTAATTGCAGATACACCTTTTTCTGGCGCTACACCAGCGTGAGCTGTTTTCCCTCGAATAATTGCATTCACTTTCGCTTGTATTGGAGCTGCAACAACGATTTCACCAACTTTTCCATCGCTATCTAATGCGTAACCGTATTTCGCTGTAATGCGCTCACGATCTAATGCTTTTGCACCAACAAGACCTGATTCTTCTCCAACTGTAATAATAAATTCAATTTTACCATGAGGGATGTTTTTCTCTTTTAAAACACGAATTGCTTCGAACATTGATGCTAATCCTGCTTTATCATCCGCACCTAAAATCGTAGTACCCTCTGATACGATATATCCATCTTTAATAGAAGGCTTAATTCCATTACCAGGAACTACTGTATCCATATGAGAAGTAAAGTAAATTGTATCAACACCATCTTTTGTTGCTGGTAAAGTACAAATTAAGTTACCTGCACCATGACCAGTAACAGTCATTGTGTCATCTTCAAATACTTCTACACCTAAATCTGTAAATTTCTTTGTTAATACTTTGCAAATTTCTGCCTCAAATTTCGTTTCAGAATCCACTTGTACTAATTCCATAAATTCATTTACTAAACGTTCTTGATTAATCATAAGACTGCGCCTCCTGCACTACCATTATGTATGTAACACTATTAATTATAACAGAATTTCGCAAAAGTTTCGAAATACAAGACAAAAAACAGACGGTTTATATGTCTAGATAACCATCTGCTTTCTATTACTCATTTAACAATACCCAGCGCATATGATCTTCCCATA
Source organism: Bacillus cereus group sp. TH152-1LC (assembly GCF_027710505.1). Taxonomy (NCBI): domain Bacteria; kingdom Bacillati; phylum Bacillota; class Bacilli; order Caryophanales; family Bacillaceae; genus Bacillus; species Bacillus cereus group sp. TH152-1LC. Next base: position 298,542 of record NZ_JAQFNK010000003.1, read on the forward strand.
CTCCATTTACCATTAACATCTTCCTAGACACGCCCTCATATTGAAAGCCTATCTTCGTCACTACTTGTATAGATGCTAAATTTCGTGGCATAATCGGTGCTTCTATACGATGTAACTGAAATTCTTCGAAAGTAACTTGAATAGCTTTCCTAAGCGCTTCTGTCGTGTAACCTTTATTCAATTCTGCCTTATCTAATTTATAGCCAAGCACACAAGATTGATAAATACCGCGAACAATTAAATTAAATGAGATACACCCAATAATTTTTGTATCATCACCCTTTTTAAAAATCCAAAGTCTGATGATTTTACCTTCTGCAAACTCTTTTCTATCCTTTTGTAACTTTTTCTTCTGATAATCTAACGTAAAAAAATCATCCGGTCTATACTCTTCCCAAGCTTTTAAAAATTCACGATTTCTGTCGTAATATTGAAGAACTTTTTCAGCATACGACTCATCAATTTCCCTTAAATGTAAACGATTTGTTTCGTATATTTTCATCATCGTATCTCCATTCTTCAGCTTGCATCACAAAAGACTTATACTCTATCATTATTATATATTCTCTACATACATACAAATTTCCTGTTATACTTTACACACACTTCTCGAATTTTGTCACTTCTCTCCCCTTGTCCACAATATCATTTCTCGTTACAATGATATTGTACTGATTTGCAAGGAGGTATAACGATGCATAAAAAAGCTCAAAAAGTTATGGTCTATGTAATGCTAATTTCTATGCTTGTAACAACATTACTTGCTGGCGCAAGTATGTTTTGGTAAAAAGGGCGATGTGTTCGTCCTTTTTTTACTTTTTATACATAACAAAATAAACCATCTCGATATCGAGATGGTTTATTTTATATAAAGCACAATCGCTACAATACTAAAGGAAAATGACATTATAAGTGCTGTTATAAAACTTGTATATTGTTTCTGCTGAAATGCTCCAATAACAAAAGTAAGATTGAGTAATGCCATGCATACAATTGCTACAAGATAAGAACATATATTAAAAGTTGCCAATATGAATGTAATAACAAATAGAAATCCCATAAAAAATTGCATATACGAAATTTTTGGATTCAAGTACATATGAGCAACCCCTTTATCTAATTTCCCCCCCGATTGGTGCGGGCTGATAATCAGCGGACAAAAACCTTCCACTGATTAAAGTTTCACTTTATCTTTCTATACTCTCATTAACTCATGGTTATGTACACATGTCAAGACAACTTATTACAATAGAAAAAGCCAACCTTTTCGTTGGCTCTTTCATATGCAATGGCTCCTTTTTGTTTTGCCAATTGCTGAAATGATTTTTTCGACTTCACAATCCATACTTTCGTTCCAATTGGAATGCGATCAAATAAATACTCCACATCGTTTTTCTTCATTCTTATACACCCTTGTGAAATATACTTTCCAATTGAACTAGGTTGGTTTGTTCCATGTATTCCATATTTACTTCCATCAGTTCCTCTTGCATTAAATCCAATCCACCTTGACCCAAGCGGATTTTTCGGTGATCCCCCTGGAATATCCTTCGCAATATAATACGGATCCTTCGCTTTCATTACAACATCAAAAGTTCCTTCTGGAGTTAATTCATTTGTTTTCCCTGTCGCTACTGGAAAAACCTTTTGAATCTTTCCATCATCAATATAAGCTAGTTTATTTGTCGCTTTATTTACAATAATAAAAGGATCTCCGGCACGTGGATTATCTCCAAGAGGCCAAATAGGCGATAAAGAAAGACATAATATGAAAGAGAGAAGATACGGCATAAATAATTCCTACCTTCTATATAAGTTCTTTTATATTATCCTTTCCCTTAAAACGACTTTTAATGAGTAAATATTGTTCCATTTCATACACAAGTTGAACAAGCTTCGCACGTATCTCAAATTCTTCACGAGTAACTGGCAATGGCATGTCTCTAAATAATTCTCTCATTTCTTGCAGCTGTCTTAAGGAAATAACCCCAGTACTCTCAGGGCTAATAGCATTCCCGATGTTTTCAACCACATCCGCAATCATGTCAGCTTGTTCATATGTCCATGATAAAGAAGCTGCTAATGGTATCATCCGCTCTAAAATTTCGAATTGCTGCATACGCATATTAAAATAACGATAGTAATAGCCATCTTCTCGCATAAATGCATTCTCAAGTTTCTTAAACGATAAATCCCTTGCTTCATTTAGCATATTTTCAGTTTCAATAAGTTCAGCCCCGCTCCAACTACTTTCTCTGTTTCGTAAATAAACGACCATTTCAAACAAAATTGTTTTAAAATTACTTTCTATTGTATCCTGATACTCTTTTAACTTATTTTCACTACTTGGCATATACATATTCACTAATAAAGCCACGCTAATTCCTATCGTTAATATCGCAATTTCATTTCCAACAATAAGCCATGTAATTTGTTTCAATGAATATAGATGCATCACAATAACTGAACTCGTGACAATACCTTCTTGAATTTTAAGCATAACTGCAGTCGGAATAAATGTAAGTAATAATACGCTAATTGCTAGCGGTGTATATCCAATTGTTTCAAAAATACAAAACGCGAATACCATTGATAGTACACAAGCTAAAAAACGATGTAACGATACTTGAAGTGATTTACGTTTCGTATTTTGTACACATAATATAACTAAAATACCCGCTGAACTATAAAATTCTAATCCTAATAACTGAGCAATAAACACTGCTGCGCCTGTCCCTATTGCTGTTTTTACTGTACGGTATCCAATTTTGAACATAGCATTGCTCCTATATGTATAAACGTATTTACAGTTAGTATAAAAAAAGGATGACACAATGTCATCCTTTTCTACTTATTATTCACGTAACCGTTACATATTACAATATTTTTTGTAAAAATTGTTGCGCACGTTCACTTTTCGGTGCTGCAAAAAATTCTTCTGGTGCACTATCTTCTACAAGCTTTCCACCATCTAAAAAGAGAACACGATCAGCTACTTCTTTCGCGAATCCCATTTCATGTGTAACAATCGCCATTGTCATTCCTGTCGTAACTAATGATTTCATAACTTCTAATACTTCTTTCACCATCTCTGGATCTAGTGCTGATGTTGGTTCATCAAATAACATAACTTCTGGTTCCATCGCTAACGCTCTCGCAATTGCTACACGTTGCTTTTGTCCTCCCGAAAGACGGTTTGGATACGTATCTTTTTTATCTAATAAACCGACCTTTTCTAAAAGTTTCTCGGCTTTCTTTTCGGCTTCCTGTTTCGTTACTCCTTTTACATTAATAGGAGCATACGTAATATTTTCTAATACAGTCATATGAGGAAATAGGTGAAAATGCTGAAATACCATTCCGACATTTTCACGAACGTGCATAATATTCGTTTTCGGATTCGTTACTTCTTCCGTTCCAATCCAAATGTGACCATTTGTCGGTGCTTCTAGCACATTCATACAACGTAAAAATGTTGATTTCCCTGACCCAGACGGTCCAATAATTGCTACTACTTCCCCTTTTTCAATCGTTGTTGTAATTCCTTTTAATACTTCGTTTTTTCCAAATGATTTATGAAGGTTTTCAATTTTAATCACTTTTCTTCATTCTCCCTTCAATTGCCTTCCCGACTAATGTAAGAATAATGACTAGCATATAATAAATTAGCCCAACAAAAAGTAATGGTTCAAGATATTTAAACGTCTCACCGCCTACAATGTAAGCACGGCGCATTAAATCTGTCGCTCCTATTACTGTTACTACAGCCGATTCTTTCGTAAGTGTCGCAAACTCGTTCACAAGCGCTGGTAATATATTTTTTAATGCTTGAGGAAAAATAATATTTCGCATCATTTTTCCGTAAGGAATCCCTAAAGCCATCGCTGCTTCTGTTTGTCCATTATCAACCGCTTGAATGCCGGCACGAATTACCTCTGACATATATGCACCTGAATTTAAGCTAAATGCTAATACAGCCGCTACGAATGCTGGTATTTCATAACCAATTATTTGCGGGACACCGAAATAAATAATCATTAATTGCAATACAAGTGGTGTACCACGGAAAATTGATGTATAAAAATCTGCTGCTATATTTAATGCTCGTATTCTAGCAATTTTGCAAAGCGCTAATAACGTTCCTAAAATAAACCCAACTAACGCTGATACTGCTACAATTTTCAAAGTAACTTCTAGACCTTTTAGTATATATGGTATCGAAGGCGTAATCGCCGAAAAATCTAAGTTCATTCTTGTCATTCCCTTCAAAGAAAAGTGAAAGGCAGCTTATTTTTCGCTGCCAAACCATTTCTTCACTAATTTATCCATTTCTCCATTTTCTTGCATTTTTTTAATTACTTTATTAAATTCAGCTGTTTTATCACTGTTTTTCGGAAGGGCAATTGCTGCTCCTACTTCTTCTGGTGCTTCTTGAATTTCAATTCCTTGTAATTCTTTCATTTTTTCTAAATAATTTTTAGCAACTGTATCTTCGATAATTGCAGCGTCAAAACGACCAGCTTTAATTTCTTGTACGATTTCTGGTATACGGTCACGTCCCTCAACTTTGAAATCTACTTGTTTTTTAAATTCTGCCGCTTTCTCTTCTTGAATAGATCCTGTTTGTACCCCTACTTTTTTCCCTTTTAAATCCTCTACAGATTGAATATTAGAATCCTTTTTAGAAACGACCATGTTTTTCGCAACAAAATAAATATCTGTGAAATCAACATTATTTTTACGGTCTGCAGTCGGCGTCATACCTGCCATTACGAAATCAACTTTTCCTGAGCTAAGAGATGCTAGTAAACCACCAAAATCCATATCTTTCACTTTCACTTCATAACCAAGTTCTTTTCCGATATATTTAGCAACATCAACATCGAAGCCGATAATTTCATCACTTTTTGAAGCTTCCACGTATTCATATGGTTTATAATCTGCTGAAGTCCCCATAACCAGTACTTTTTTATTTTTTCCACTAGCCTTTTCTTCCCCATTACTACAAGCACTGAACATACTTATAATTAAAATCAGTGCAAACGATATTGATAATAACTTCTTCATCTTTCTTCCCCCTAATAATGTATATTTAAAAGTTTAATAGAATATTTATTCGATGTTTGTATTGTATCAGCACTTTCATTTTTATGCAATATATAAAATAAAAATAAATAAAATAACAATATTAATACCATTTGTAATGCATAAAATAATGCATAAAAAAACATAACTATGCATGTCCCATAAAGTGAAACTTTAATCAATGGGGGTTTTCTTCATCCCCCACTGATTATTAGTTGAACCAATCGGACTTTTATGGGCAGCCCGCCCCCCGCCTAACTTCTTTGCTTTCGCTGAATTTTGAGGTGGGGGTCTTACTGCCCATTAAAGCGGGATAAATTTTAATAATAAATAAAAAAGGCGGTACATCCACTTGATTGTGGGCGTACCGCCTTTTTGCTTATTTTTATAGTTCTTCACAATTCTCTTCGAAATAAGATTGTAGTTTTGCAATAACTTGCATTGGTTCATGACCTTCAATTTCATGACGTTCTACCATCGTTACAATTTTTCCATCTTTTAATAAAGCGAATGATGGAGAAGAAGGTGGATATCCTTCGAAATATTCACGAGCTGTTGCTGTTGCTTCCTTATCTTGACCTGCAAACACCGTTACAAGATGGTTAGGACGTTTATCATAATGTACGGAATGCGCAGCAGCAGGACGAGCAATGCCACCTGCACAACCACATACAGAGTTTACCATTACAAGTGTTGTTCCATTTCTTTTAAACGCTTCTTCTACTGCTTCCGGCGTCGTCAATTCTGTATATCCAGCAGAGACAATCTCTTCACGCGCTTGGCGGACAACATCATTCATAAAAAAGTTAAAATTAATCAATCTTTTCCCTCCTCTAAAACTACCTATTTGTATCTTACCAGTTAATGTTTATGAAATACAAGTAAGTTTACTTGTATTTGGGTATAGAAAAGGTGTTAGAGCTCTTGCTCTAACACCTTTTCTTAATGTCCACGATGCTTTTGCTTTGCTTTTTGTACTTTAATTAAACGTCTTCTTTGTTTTTCAGCTTCTCGCTTCTCTTTAGAGCGCACTTGCTTTTCTTGTTTATGCAGTTCATAAGATAAGCCAATTGCCTCTTGTGCCTTAGTAAAACGTTTTACATTTACTTCTTTTGCCGCTTGTCGTATGATACGTTTTATATTTTTTGGACGTTGTTTTTCTTTCACTTCCACACCGCATTTTGCAACATGCTGGAAATATGCTAGCATTGGACCATTCACAAATATAAGTACTTCTTCATCTGAAGGTTCCATTCCAAAAATATACCGTGCTCCATACAATTTCCCTTTTTCTTTATGCGTAATAATTCCTACGAAAAATTGACCATCGTGATATACTGTCAAATCCATTGACAGCCCCTCCTTTAAAAAAATTAGAAATACTGGACATCCCGGAGGGGAAGGTTACTGACATGTAATCATGCGTCTGGACTACCGACCAGAACTGTGTTTTTGTATCTCTTTCATTGCATTATATCTTATTTCTCATAATTTTTATATATTCCACAATCATTTTTTTATGCGATCCTACAATATAATCAGGTAGTTCTGTTAGTGGGAAGAATGTAAGCTGAACCGCTTCTTCTTTATTCATAACAAACTCACCTTCATATTCTTCTGTATAATAGGCTGTCGTTACGGATTGAAATTCATCACCATTTGCTAATTTTGTAAAATAGTTCGCTCCAGAAAATACATTAATTAATCGCAGGTTCTTCACTTCTATTCCTGTCTCTTCATATACTTCACGGCAAGCTGTTTCTTCTGGTGATTCGCCAAGCTCCATTAACCCGCCAGGCAATCCCCATTTTCCGTAAGGCTCTGTTCTTTGCTGTAATAATACATATCCATGTTCATTTATAACAAGTACAACAGCACCCACTAAAATTAAAGGGCGATGACCAACTACTTTTCGTAACTCCTCTACATATCCCATCGTATCCCTCCTTTTTCGTTGTCCACACTATTGTATCATATGTATGAAACGACAAAATGCGTATATTTTTCATTTTTTTAACAAAATATTTATTTTATGAGCTTCATCTACTGTAGCTAATATAATGGATTCGACTTCTGCACTCTTCTCTAGAAATTCTCTCGCCCACTCTTCTGTTTTTCCTACTAAAGCTAGAACATCTTGCTGAATGCTCCCATCCTTTACTAATACAAAAGAAACTGGAGATTTTTTTCCCGCCACTTTCAGATCAAGCCGCGAAACTGCTTCATATTCTGGATACTGAAATATAGAAACAACACCGTTCGCTTCCCATAATGCTAATTTAATCTTTTGAATGTCGCTCACATTTCGCATACGAAGTTCTGAAAATAAATATTCCACCGTAATTCTCGCTTTTTTCAAATTGCTAAAATCAATGGAACCATTGTGTATAAGAATAATAGGTGCTGGCTCTAAAAAGCGTCTCCATCTATCCCATTTCAACATTAAGACTGAGCTTATAATGTGAAGTACAACGAGTATGAACGTCGTAATCATCGAGCCGAGTAATCCTACTTTTTCATCAGATAATGCATTAGAAATATTCCCTCCGAGCAATAACACTAATACAACATCTAAAAAACGAAGTTGTGCGATGGACCTTTGTCCCATCGCTTTCGCAACTAATATTAAAAATATGTATGCTATAATAGCCCGAATAACCCATTCACTATTTGAAAGATGCCGTGCCCCTTCAAAAATATGCATATGCATCACTTTGCACTCCTTACCCGTCTCAAACTGCTACTCTTTGCACTCCTTACCCGTCTCAAACTGCTACTTTGTTTTAGTTTGCAACGTTTAAGAGCATATATGTAAAAAAGCTGGTTCGTATTTACACGAACCAGCTTTTTTACTTAACAGAAAACATATACTTTTTATACGTTTTCCGTACCGATAATATGAGACCCATCATAATCATATTCGAGAACAAGGAACTTCCCCCATATGATAAGAAAGGTAATGCAATCCCTTTTACAGGCATTAATCCAACGATCATACCGATGTTTTGGAATATTTGAACCGTTAATATCCCAATTGCCCCAGCACATAATAATGTACCGAATAAATTATCCGCAGAATAACCAATAATAATTGTTCTATATAGTAGTAATAGGAATAAGAATACGACTAAAGCTGCTACGATAAATCCACCTTCTTCGGCAATTGTAGCAAAAATAAAGTCAGTATGCTTCTCAGGGATATAGACGTTCCCTTCGCCAAAGCCTTTCCCTTCCATACCGCCACTACCTACAGCTAAAATCGATTGCTGTGTTTGATAACCTTGATCTGCATTTTCAAATGGATTTAACCAACCTACAATACGTGATTGTTGGTGAGGTTTTAGTAACGTAACTAAATTATTAAAGAAGAAATCCTCATACCTTACGTAAATAAATATTAACGTAGATAATACGGTCACCGGAATAACTGTACATAACGCTATCAATTTCTTCTGAATACCTGACATAAATAAAATACATGCAATAGCAGCAGCATATAAGAACACCATCCCTGTATCCGGTTGGCTATATACAACTACCGTAGGAGGAATAGCTACCAACATTACCTTCCCTATTAGTATTAGGTCTGTTTTAAATGTTCGAACCATGTACTGTGCATTATGTTTTACTGCTAAATTTGCTACTAGCATAATCAGTGCAATTTTGAAAAACTCCGATGGCTGAATAGCTCCAATTGCTGGAAACCTAAACCATCTTTTCGCCCCCAGTATTTCAGGTGTAAAGTTTGAAACTGGTAATATCTTCAATAAAATAATCGAAGCAAATGTAGCAATATACAATGGCCAAGATAGTTTTTGTAGTTGATCCGAATCAACACTTGCAACAAGAAGCAACATTACAATCCCAATTATGTAGTTAAGTCCTTGTTTCAAAGCAAAATTCTCAGCCCCATATTGGCCAGTCTGCTGACTGCTATATATAGCAGCTATACTCGTAACACATAATGCAAACAAAATTAATATTAATTTTACATCTAAACTTTTTAGAAACTCGGTACTTCTTTTCATGACATCCTCCTGAAACATTGTTACAGCAAAATAAAAAACCAGGAGTCAACATTCTTCATGTTTTGACGACTGATTACACATTATCTATAAAACACTTATATAGAATAACTCTCTTTTTCATACAATACAATATATTATACTACAGTTTCGTCAGTAAGATTTGCCAAAAAAAATTATTCTTTTCTTATTTTATATCTATATACCATATATCAGCAATGTATTTTCGTAAATTTCTAATACATACTTGTTCATTGTAAGATTGCTGGGAAAAGTGATGTACATATGTAGGATGCAAATGAAGAAATAAGATAATAAAAAGCTCGCATAAGCGAGCTTTTTATTAATATACAGATGTATTATTTTCTGACGTATTTTCTAGAATTTCTTTTACACGTCCTAAGAACTTACCACAAATTAGACCATCTAGTACACGGTGATCAAGTGATAAACATAAGTTAACCATGTCGCGAGCACCGAACATACCGTTATCCATAATTACTGGGCGTTTTACAATTGATTCAACTTGTAAAATAGCCGCTTGTGGGTAATTAATAATACCCATAGATTGAACAGAACCGAATGATCCTGTGTTATTAATTGTAAATGTTCCACCTTGCATTTCGTCCGCTTTTAATGATTTTGTACGTACTTTTCCTGCAAGCTCTGTAATTTCACGAGCGATACCTTTAATTGTCTTCTCGTCCGCGTGTTTAATTACTGGTACAAATAGTTCATCCTCTGTTGCAACAGCGATAGAAAGATTAATATCTTTCTTCTGAACAATCTTATCGCCAGCCCACATTGAATTGATTTGAGGATACTCTTTTAACGCTTGTGCTACTGCTTTTACGAAGAAAGCAAAGAACGTTAAGTTAAAGCCTTCGCGTTTTTTGAAATCACCTTTAATTGAATTACGGTATGACACAAGGTTTGTCACATCTACTTCAATCATCATCCAAGCGTGTGGTGCTTCGTGTTTACTACGTAACATGTTCGCTGCAATTGCTTTACGCACACCTGTTACTGGTATTTCGATATCGCCAGGCATTGTTGGTACAGAAACTGGTTTTGCAGCTTCTACTTTTTGCGCTACTGGTGCTGCTGGTGCTGCTGAGCGCGCTTCTACTACTGCTGCTACCGCTTCCTCTTTCTTTGCACCTGCTTGCGGAATATTTCCAGATTCCACTAGCTTTAAAATATCTTTACGAGTGATACGGCCATTTGCTCCCGTACCTTCTACTAAATCTAAATCAACGTTATGCTCACCCGCAAGTTTTAAAACAGCTGGTGAAAAACGTGGTTTTCCATCAGTTGGTTGTTTTGCTTTCGGTGCTTTTGCAGGCGTAGCTACTTCTGCCTTTGGTTCTTCTTTTGTTTTTTCCTCAACAGCTGTCGCTGCCACTTCATCTGCGCCTTCTACTTGAATAACACAAACTACTTCACCTACAGCTAACGTCTCACCTTCACCAGCAATTAACTCTTTCACAATACCAGTGAAAGAAGATGGTACTTCAGCATTTACTTTATCAGTCATTACTTCTGCAAGCGGATCATACTTATTTACGTGATCGCCAACATTAACGAGCCATTTACTAATTGTACCCTCTGTAACGCTCTCCCCGAGCTGAGGCATTGTAATATTTTCTACAGCCATGTATAGTCCCCCCGATTAAAATTCCGCAAGTTCACGCATTGCTTTTTCAACTTTATCTGGATTTACCATAAAGAATTTTTCCATTGTTGGTGCATATGGCATTGCTGGAACGTCTGGACCTGCAAGACGTGCGATTGGCGCATCTAAATCAAACAGACAGTTTTCAGCAATAATTGCTGCCACTTCACTAATAATACTTCCTTCTTTATTGTCTTCTGTTACAAGAAGAACTTTACCTGTTTTAGAAGCCGCTTCAATGATTGCTTCTTTATCTAATGGATATACAGTACGTAAATCAAGAACGTGTGCAGAGATGCCATCTTGTGCTAACTTTTCAGCTGCTTGAAGAGCAAAATGAACACATAATCCGTATGTGATAACAGTAATATCATCACCTTCACGTTTTACATCTGCTTTTCCAATTGGTAATACGTAATCATCTTCTGGCACTTCACCTTTGATTAAGCGATATGCACGTTTATGTTCAAAGAATAATACTGGATCTTCATCACGAATTGCTGCTTTTAATAAGCCTTTTGCATCATATGGTGTAGAAGGGATAACAATTTTTAAACCTGGTTGGTTCGCAAACATCGCTTCCACAGATTGTGAATGATACAATGCACCGTGAACACCCCCGCCAAATGGCGCACGAATTGTAACTGGACAAGTCCAATCGTTATTAGAACGATAACGAATTTTTGCTGCCTCAGAAACAATTTGGTTTACTGCTGGCATAATGAAATCAGCAAACTGCATTTCAGCGATTGGACGCATACCATACATTGCTGCACCAATTGCTACCCCAGCAATTGCAGATTCTGCAAGCGGTGCATCAAGCGCACGATCTTCACCAAATTGATCATACAAACCTTGTGTCGCTTTAAATACGCCACCTTTTTTACCAACATCTTCACCTAAAACGAATACTTTCTCATCGCGTTCCATTTCTTCGCGCATTGCTAATGTAATAGCATCAATATAAGACATTACAGCCATGAAACGTTCCCCCCTATTCTGCGTATACGTGCTTCAATGCATCTTCAGGTGCTGCATACGGAGCATTTTCTGCATATTCTGTTGCTTCATTTACGATATGCATAATTTCGTCTAACATTTGTTTTTCAGATTCCTCAGTTAACACGCCAGCTTCTTTTAAATAAGCAGCAAATGTTATAATTGAATCTTTTTTCTTTGCTTCTTCTACTTCTTCTTTATCACGATAAACACGATCATCGTCGTCACTAGAATGTGCTGTTAAACGATATGATACTGTTTCAATTAAAGTTGGGCCTTCACCACGACGGCCGCGGTCTGCAGCTTCTTTTACAGCTTTATATACTGCAAGTGGATCGTTTCCGTCTATTGTATATCCAGGCATACCGTAACCAATTGCACGATCTGATACATTTTTACATGCTAATTGTTTTTCAACTGGAATAGAGATTGCGTATTTATTATTTTCACACATGAAAATAACAGGTAGTTTGTGTACGCCAGCAAAGTTTGCGCCTTCATGGAAGTCACCTTGGTTTGAAGAACCTTCTCCAAATGTAACAAACGTTACTAAATCTTTCTTTTCCATTTTTCCAGCTAATGCAATACCAACTGCATGTGGTACTTGTGTTGTTACCGGAGATGATCCTGTCACAATACGATTTTTCTTTTGACCGAAGTGACCAGGCATTTGACGACCACCAGAGTTTGGATCTCCAGCTTTCGCAAAAGCAGACAACATAAGTTCTTTAGCTGTCATGCCAAACGCTAGTACAACACCCATATCACGGTAATATGGTAATGCATAATCTTTCTTTCTATCAAGAGCGAATGCTGCTCCAACTTGCGCTGCTTCTTGTCCTTGACAAGAAATTACGAATGGAATTTTACCAGCGCGGTTTAATAACCACATACGTTCGTCGATTTTACGTGCAAGTAACATCGTACGGAACATTTCTAATACTTGCTCATCACTTAAGCCAAGCTCTTCATGGCGCTTTTCTTTTACTTCTGCCATTTTTCATAACCTCCTAAATCCACATTTTTATGCGTGTAACGCTTTTCCATCTACAGCTAATGCTGCTTCACCAATCGCCTCAGATAATGATGGATGCGGATGAATTGTATGTGCTACTTCCCACGGTGTTGCATCAAGTACTCTTGCAAGACCAGCTTCAGAAATCATATCTGTTACATGTGGTCCAATCATGTGAACACCAAGAATGTCATTTGTTTCTTCATCAACTACAAGTTTTACGAAACCATCTGATTCGCCGTATACAAGTGCTTTTCCAATCGCACGGAATGAGAACTTACCTACTTTTAACTTATAGCCTTTTTCTTTCGCTTCTTGTTCTGTTAAACCGACAGAAGCAACTTCCGGACTGCTATATACGCATTTTGATACCATAGAATAATCAATTGGTGTAACTTCTTTACCCGCAATATGTTCTACTGCAACAATTCCTTCATGAGAAGCAACGTGAGCAAGTTGTAAGCCACCGATTACATCTCCAATTGCGTAAATATGAGATTCTTTCGTTTGATAAAACTCATTTGTTTGAATGTATCCTTTTTCCACAACGATATCCGTATTCTCTAAACCAATATTTTGTGTATTGGCTTGTCTTCCTACAGATACAAGCATTTTTTCTGCTTTAAATTCTTTATTCTCACCGTTATGTTCAGCTTGAATTGTTACTCCATTATCTTTTACCAATGTTTCTGGTAATACTTTTGCACCAGTTACCACTTTAATACCTTTTTTCTTGAATAGACGTTGCATTTCTTTTGAAATGTCCTGATCTTCTAGTGGTAGTATCGTTTTCGCATACTCTAATACTGTAACTTCTACACCGAAGTCAGCAAGCATAGATGCCCACTCAATACCGATTACACCGCCACCAACAATAATAATCGAGTTAGGAAGCGTTTCCATTTTTAGAGCATGATCGGAAGACATTACATACTCTCCGTCTAATTCTAAACCTGGTAATGAATTCGGACGAGAACCTGTTGCAACAAGTACATTTTTTGGAATTAACATTTCATTCTCTTCTCCACTTGCAAGTTCAACTGAAATTGTCCCTGGCATTGGAGAGAAAATAGATGGGCCAAGAATACGGCCAATACCTTCAAACACATCAATTTTACCTTGTTTCATTAAGTGTTGAACACCTTTATGAAGTTGCGTTACAATCTTCTCTTTACGCTCTTGTACTTTCGCAAAGTTTAGTTCTACATTACTTGCAATAACCCCGAACTCTTCGCTTTTTTTAGCAGTTGCGTATACTTCCGCACTACGCAAAAGAGCTTTACTAGGAATACATCCTTTGTGCAAACAAGTACCACCAAGATTTTCTTTTTCAACAAGTGCAGTTTTTAAACCTAGTTGCGATGCTCGAATAGCAGCAACATATCCACCAGTACCGCCGCCAACGATGACTAAATCATATTCTCTTGCCATTATCTCAACCCCTAGCTACTGTTTGTTTTTCTCGTACAACATACTCTTTCGGCGCTTCTTCTTCACGTAATACACGAAGTGCTCCTTCTGCTAATGCTTGTAATTCATCTTCCCCTGGATGTACGATAACATCAGCAATCCAGTCCACACGTTCTTTTATTTCATCGACAAGAATTTTACTGTACGCAAGTCCACCAGTTAGAACGATTGCATCAATTTTCCCGTGAAGTACAGCGCTAGCTCCGCCAATTTCTTTTGCAACTTGATATGCCATTGCTTTATAAATAAGAGTTGCTTCAGGATCACCTTTTTCAACCATTTGTTCTACTTTGATCGCATCATTTGTACCGATTAGACTTACAAGTCCACCTTGTCCAACAAGCTTTTTAACCATTTCGTCACGGTAATACTCACCAGAGAAACACATCTCAACTAATTGCCCTACCGGTACTGTACCAGCACGCTCTGGACTAAATGGTCCTTCACCGTTTAAGCCGTTATTCACATCAATAACTTTTCCTTTTTTATGAGCACCAACTGTAATACCGCCGCCCATATGTGTAACTAATAAATTTAAATCCTCATATTTGTGATTTAATTCTTCAGCTACTTTACGAGCAACTGCTTTTTGGTTTAATGCATGGAAAATGCTTTTACGTTCCATACCAGCAATACCGCTTATACGAGCAATTGGCTCCATTTCATCTACAACGACAGGATCTACTATAAATGCCGGAATATTTAATCCAGAAGCGATTTCATATGCTAAAATGCCTCCAAGATTTGAAGCATGATGACCGCTAAAGCCATTTTTTAAATCTTCTAACATCGAATCGTTTACTGTGTATGTTCCGCCTTCGATTGGACGAAGTAATCCCCCGCGCCCACAAACTGCGTTTAACTTTGAAATGTTAATACCGTGAGAATGTAGAACTTCTAAGATCGTTTCTTTACGAAATTCATATTGGTCGATAATTCTCTTATATTTTCCAATTTGTTCTTCGTCATGACGAATAGTCTCTTCTAAAACGGGTCTTTCATTATCAAAAACACCAATTTTTGTGGATGTACTACCCGGATTAATAACAAGAATTCGATTTAAGGACACTGTTGCTACCTCCACTAATAAATTCAAAAGGAAATGGAAACCTCATAAGAGGTAACCACACCTTTTGTAAAAGTAATATATGAATGATTAGCGACGGCTAATAATGTCGTGACCGTTGCGTAAGTATGTGCTACGAGAGTTTTTCAAGCTTGCAATGCGCTCTTCAGCTAGACGATCTGCTGCTACATAAGTTGCAATGCCATCGCGTTTTGAAATTTCGATTACTTTTGCAATTGTGTCATAAATTGACTCAACACGTTTTAGTGCACGTTCTCTATTGTATCCATATAACTCGTCTGCTACGTTAATTACGCCACCTGCATTGATAACATAGTCTGGTGCGTATACAATACCCATTTCATGAATCACGTCGCCGTGACGATCTTCTTTTAATTGGTTATTTGCAGAACCTGCGATTACTTTTGCTTTAAGTTGTGGAATAGTTTCGTCATTAACTGTTGCACCTAATGCACATGGTGCGTAAATATCACATTCAACACCGTAAATTTCATTTGGTTCAACTGCTGATGCACCGAATTCTTCTACCGCGCGTTGTACAGCTTCTTTATTAATATCTGTAACGATTAGTTTTGCTCCTTCAGCGTGTAAATGTTTGCATAGGTGATATGCTACGTTACCAACGCCTTGAACAGCAATTACTTTTCCTTCTAAATTATCAGTACCGAAAGCCTCTTTCGCAGCTGCTTTCATACCACGGTAAACACCGTATGCAGTTACTGGAGATGGGTTACCAGAAGAACCGAATGATGGTGAAATACCTGTTACAAAGTCAGTTTCTTCGTGGATAATATCCATATCATCTACTGTTGTACCAACATCTTCAGCTGTAATGTAACGTCCGTTTAGTCCTTGAATGTAACGTCCTAATGCGCGGAACATCGCTTCGCTCTTATCTTTACGTGGATCACCGATAATTACTGTTTTCGCACCACCTAAGTTTAAGCCAGCTGCTGCGTTTTTGTATGTCATCCCTTTTGCAAGACGCAATGCATCTTCAATCGCCGCTTCTTCAGAATCATATGTCCACATTCTTGTTCCACCAAGAGCTGGTCCAAGTGTTGTATCATGTATTGCAATAATTGCTTTTAAACCAGATTCTTTATCTTGACAAAATACTACTTGCTCATAATCATATTTTTCTAAGTATTCGAAGATTTCTAATGTCATTGTCGTTTCCCCCTAGTGTTTTACCCTTTTTGGTTTATTTTGAAGCAGTCGCAACTGCCAATGCTAATGAATATACTTTTGTTTCTGCTGAATCAGCACGAGATGTTAAAACAATCGGTGCTTTTGCGCCAGCAATCATAGCTCCTACTTTTGCATCCGCAAAGTATACGAGTGATTTGTATAGCACATTTCCAGCTTCAATCGTTGGGACGAGTAAAATGTCTGCCTTACCTGCTACATCACTTACTATGCCTTTATGTTCTGCTGCAATTTGTGATACTGCATTATCTAAAGCAAGTGGTCCATCAACGACACAATTTTTAATTTGTCCGCGGCGATTCATTTGAGTTAACATCGCTGCATCAATTGTCGCTTGCATCGCAGGATTCACAACCTCTACCGCTGCAATTGGTGCTACCTTTGGCAGATCTATCCCTATTGCCCGGGCAACTTCTACAGTATTCTGTATAATAGCAGCTTTCTGTGTTACATCAGGTGCAATGTTCATCGCTGCATCTGTAACAAAAATTAGACGATCGTAATTTGGAACTTCAAATGCTGCAACGTGTGAAAGTACGCTACCTTTACGAAGTCCCCACTCTTTATTTAATACAGATTTCAAAATATTTGCTGTTGGGATGTTTCCCTTCATAAGCACATCTGCTTCGCCATTTCTTACAGCTTTAACAGAAAGTTCCGCAGCCTCAGCACTTGATGCTGCTGCAATCACTTCAATATGTTCTGAAGTTTGTAAACCATGTTCTTGTAACATCCCCATTATTTTTTCTTGATTCCCATATAGACGAAATTGAGCTAGCTGTAATGTAATTGCTTTCGCTACAGCTTCAATTACTTCATGATCTTCAGCTACTGCTACAGCCACAGTTTTTTTAGGCTGTCCCGCTGCTTGATCAATTAAGTGTTCTAACTTCATATTTTGTAATCAACCCTTTCCGTCGTCCCTCGTCTATTTATAAAGCAAATACCGTGCCAACTTTTAAAAGTGGTCCTACCAATAATGAAAACGCATTCAAAATGCAGTAAAATCAATACTTTGGAAAATAACAAAATATTCTGTCTTGATTTGTCGTATTTTGTATACCATGCAATAAATTGCACGGTACGCAATTTATTGCATGCTATTTTTTGCACACTCATACTTTTCTAGCTTGTAATATAAATTTCGAACCGAAATTCCTAACGCTCTTGCCGTTTGTGTTTTATTTCCGCCAAACCTCTCTAAATATTCATGAATGATATTCCCTTCAAACTCTGTCACTAAATGTTCAAGTGGCTTTTCCTCCAACTCGGGTAATAAATGAGTTTGCTTTGACTCCACCTGCTCTTCATTATGTAATGGCGGTAAATGGTGTACATCAATATAGGTCTCGTTATAATTCATAAAGATAATAGCTCTCCCCAAAATATTTTCAAGTTCCCTCACATTTCCTGGCCATTCATATGATTGTAAATATAAAATAGCTGGATCAGTGAGCCCCTCTATATTTCGGCCATAATCTTGATTAATTTTTTGAATTAATCTTTCTGCGATTGCCGGTATGTCTCCTTTCCGCTGACGAAGAGATGGAATTTGAATTGGAATTTTATTTAATCGATAATATAAGTCCTCCCTAAACTCTCCTTCTAGAATGCCTTTTTCTAAATTCACATGTGTCGCTGCAATTACCCGGACATTTATAGGTATCGCTTTCGTTCCACCAACCTTTACAATTTCTTTTTCTTGCAACACGCGAAGGAGTTTCGCCTGCGTATTTGCAGATAGTTCCCCTATTTCATCTAAAAAGATACTACCGTTATTCGCCTCCTCAAAGAATCCACGTTTTCCGCCTCTTTTCGCGCCAGAAAATGCACCTTCCTCATAACCGAATAATTCACTTTCTAGCAACGTCTCCGAAATAGCTGCACAGTTTACACGAACAAACTTATTGTATTTTCGATTACTTCCATTATGGATGGCATGTGCAAACAATTCTTTACCCGTTCCAGATTCTCCGCGTAGTAATACTGTTGCTGGTGTATTCGCCCCAAGTTTTGCCTGCTCGATAGCCGCCGTTGTTTCATCAGATTTTCCGACAATGTCATCAAATGAATATTTTGCTTCTAACGTTCGAATAATTTGCCTTGCCCTATTCAATTCATTTGTTAACTTTTGAATTTCTGATACGTCACGAATTACACCAACGCTCCCTTTCAATATCCCATCCACAATGACTGGTGCTACGTTTACAATTACATCTCTCTTTTTTTGCCCGATCTTCATATGTATCCCTCGTACCGCCCTACGCGTTCGAAGTACTTTCATATGCATACTTTCACCTTCTACAATATCAGTTGTAGCTGGCTTTCCAATAATGTCCTCTTCTGTTAAACCTGTTAATTTCGTATACGCAGGGTTAATTACTAACCCTCTTCCTTTTTCATCCACGACTGAAATTGCTTCTTCAGATGAGTTAATAATTGCCTCAAGTAACGTTTGAATTTCTTTTAAATCTGTAACTTCTTCCGCAAGATCTACAACTTCTGTTATATCTTTAAAAATCGCAAATGCCCCTTGCACCTCTCCCTCCTCTTTTAATATAGGAATACGGGTTGTAATAATTTTCTTTTCATTCTCTAATGTCAGTTCATAATTTACTTCTATTTGTTTCGTACGTATAATACGAAGCAGCTTACTAGTCGGAATAACTTCTAAAATATACTTCCCTACCGCCTCTTCTTTTTTATACCCAATAATACGCTCTGCACTTTTATTAAATAGGCGAACTTGTCCCTCTCGATCAATCACAATCATACCGTCATGCGTAGAATTTAAAATTAAATCCCCTTGCTGCGTTTGTTCTTCTAACTTTCCAATTAAATCTTCCTTCTCATGTGCTAATCTCGTAACAATTTTCGCAATATCGCCTGGTATAAGAAGAGTATCTTTATGCTTTTTCTTTAATAAATCTTTATGTAAATTATCGTCACCTGTCATATCAAACATTACATCAATGTGCATAGCAAGAAACGGCGTTACACTCTCTCCAATCGTAACCCCATATTCCGTAGCCATTTGTAATCCTTTCGCTAACGGATTTATATCAATAATCCCTATAATTTGAAATATATTTGAACTTTGTAACAGATTCAGCAGTGTACTACCACCTTCACCGGCACCAACAATTAACACTTTTTGTTTCATATATTACACTTCCTCTCGAAGTATCTCTGCAAAATTTTTCACACCCTTATCTTACTCGTTCAGCCCCCTCTTGACAAACCCCCTTTCCATATAACATCATTGAAATAAACAAAATAATCTGAAAAGGAGCGTTTATATGCAGCGTTACCTTGCTCTATTATTAGCACTCATCCCCATTTCATTAGCTGTGTTTGGCATTAAGTTAATGAGAGATACTGTATTTGGGATTCTATTTCCTCCACTCTCTATACTGTGGTTACAATTTTTAATTGGCGCTCTTTGCTTCGCGCTCGGGTTTTATATTTTTGGCGGCTTCGTCTTACACCGAGACCGTAAACGAAATAAAGTACAAGCTCGCTTTAGAAGATAAGAAAGCCCCACTATTTATAAAGTGAAACTTTAATCAGCCCTCACCAATCGGGCTTTTACGGGCAGCCCGACCCCCAACTAACTTCTTTGCTTTCGCTGAATTTTGAGGCGGGGGTCTTACTGCCCGCAAATAGCGGGATAAATAAAAAAATGAGACCGTTACACGCGGTCTCATTTTTTTATTGGCAATAACATTCTTGCCGTTTCAGGGTAATCAGTAATAATCGCCGAAATATTCATATCAAAATATTTTCGCATAAGCGTTTCTTCATTAATTGTATAAGGGCGAACCTCTACACCACTCTCCATCGTTAATTCAGCAACGGCATCTTGCAGATAACGATAATTCGGGTGTACTGCTGTAGCACCCATTTTTTTTGCATACGCCCATGGACTATGCAAACCTTCGCGATATAAAATCGCTGTTTGAATATCAGGAGCCATCATATGACACTTTTTCATACTGTAGTGATTAAACGAAGAAAATATAACACGATCTTCTAAATTACATTTCCGTACAAGCGTTATAACTTCTTCTTCTAAACCTCTGTATGGGATTTTATTATTTTTAAGTTCAATATTAAGTAGCAACTCTGTTTTTTCAATCCATTCTAATACCTCTTCTAAAAGAGGTATTTTACAAAATCCTACTTTATCACTGAATGTATAGCTCGCATCTAATTTACATAAATCCTCATATACATAATTTCGAACCGCACCTTTTCCATTTGTTGTCCTGTTCACTGTTTCATCATGAATGACGACAACTTTTCCGTCTTTCGTTAATTGAACATCCAATTCAATTCCATCGGCTCTAAAAGATTCAGCTGCCTCAAATGAAATCATTGTATTTTCTGGGTACGTTCCCGCTGCACCACGATGTGCAAATATAAGAGTCATCCTCACTCCCCCAATCTTATGCTATACTATACGAAAAAGGAGGTACTTCTATGAGACCATTACAAATTTCTCCAGACACTGCAGTCCGCCTATCAAAAGCATTAGGTGTTCCGCTCGAACAACTTATGCATATGCCGCAGCACATTTTAATTCAAAAGTTAGTTGAATTAGAAAAACAAAATAAAGACGAAGAATAATACAGTCCTGTTTTGCAGGGCTTTTTATTATATCACGGATGACTCCCCTGCTAAAATCCCTTAACAGATGTACTACGATGCGATTTAACCTTCACTTCATCATTTAATAATGAATGATATATCTTCTTTTTTGTTACAATTCATAAAGAAAGCAAGATAATAATATAACTAAAAACCCTTTCCTATTATTTTTTATTGAACGTGTGGCGCATCTCCTGAATTATATAGTTCTTTCGCTTTTTCCTCCCCGAATGTAGTTAAAATATAATGTTGCTCATCTACCGCATCCATCGCTCTAGTCGCTGTACAAGTGTTACCTTCTTGAGCATCCGAGAAATAATTATGATCTTCCACAATTTCACTAAAATCTTTTTTCGCCCATCTATCAGCAATCGCTAAAAGCTCATTTTTTTTCGTAAAGCCACTCTTATTTATGATTTTTTTAATTTTTCAACATTTTTTGAATCATTGGGATGGATCCTGATTTTCGTCCTGCCACTACTTTTTGATGAGTCATGTGATGCATTACTGTAATGACTTCGCTTTCAGTAGAATTTTCAGTGACATACACATCAACGAAGATTCCATCTACCTCTCTTCCTACTATCGTTTGGACTTCTTTTTTATCTATTTGAGCACTCACTTCTTGATCTACTGGATTATCGGCAAGTTCTAACATTCCAAGTGTAACTGCAACAGCAAGAACCCCCGTAACCGCTACTATTCCTAGCCAAGTTAATACTTTATTTTTCATTCCCCTTCTCCCTATCTATACCTATTTAATTCACTTATATGTAATATCACCAAAAACAGGATTTATTTTCCATGATATCAAATAATCTGTTGTTCTCAATAAAATAAAAAGACCAATGAATTCTAATATTCATTGGTCATTGAATAAAAAGTTCATTGGCTTTACATTTAATATCGAGTATAAATTTAAAGAATGATTAAGCTTTACTAAAACTTACATCCCATACTATCTTTACTCTCAGCTAGCCTTATGTTCAAGTCTTAGCTTATCTGCAACCATTGCGATGAACTCTGAGTTCGTAGGTTTTGCTTTTGACATGGATACTGTATAACCGAATAAGGACGAAATAGAATCAATATTTCCTCGACTCCATGCTACTTCAATTGCGTGACGGATTGCACGCTCAACACGGCTTGCTGTTGTATTATATTTTTTTGCGATATCCGGATATAATACTTTCGTAATAGATCCCAGTAATTCGATATCATTGTACACCATAGAGATTGCTTCCCTTAAATACATATACCCTTTAATATGAGCAGGCACACCAATTTCATGAATAATACTCGTAATACTTGCATCTAAGTTTTTCGGTTTTCCATCTATTGTTGTTGCTGATCGGAAAGATGGTAATGGACGTTTAATAGTAGCATTTGCCTTGCCACTCACTTGACGAATATGACTCGTTAAATTCTCCATATCAAATGGTTTTAATATGAAATATGAAGCACCTAAGTCAACTGCTTTTTTCGTCACATCTTCTTGTCCAAATGCTGTTAACATAATTACGCTAGGCTGTCTTAACCTTTCAATATGTCGCATTTTCTCTAGTACAGCTAAACCATCTAAATGTGGCATAATAATGTCTAAAACAAGTACATCCGGCTGCTTATCATTTAATAAATTTAAACACTCTTGACCATTATAAGCAGTACCGATTACTTCCATATCATCTTGAGCAGCTACATAACTCTCTAGCATTGATACTAATTCTTTATTATCATCCACAAGACATACTTTAATTTTCTCCACAGCTTTTCCTCCCTTACCGAATCGATTCTCCGACATGTGTATCCTTCTAGGCTACATGAATTGTTCGACAATTGTGTGAAAATTCCCTTTTAAAGTTTGTTACTTTCCGATAAAATCACAAAAAAATATGTTTATCGTTCATTTATTCCCTTTCGCAACACATTCCATCATAGAAATACAACGAAACGTTCAACCCTTTTCTTTTATTTTACAACAAAAAACACCTCTTGCGGAGCTTTTACAAAATTTCAACGAATTTTTCAACAGAAAAGCGAGCTAATTAATCATTAGCTCGCTTTTCTTTCTTGTTCATAAATGTTAATTCCAGCCTCATGTAACATCCATTCAATATGAACACCATATCCTGATGTTGGATCATTTACAAATACATGTGTAACAGCACCAATTACTTTCCCATTTTGTACAATTGGACTTCCGCTCATGCCTTGTACGATACCACCCGTTTTCGCTAATAAACGTTTGTCTGTTACTTTTATTACCATTCCTTTTGTAGCCGGAAACTTTTGCGGTACTGTACTAACAACTTCAATATCAAACGCTTCCACTTTATCTTTATCAATAACTGTTAATATTTTTGCTGGTCCCTCTTTTACTTGATGAGATAGTGCAATCGGCATTGCTTTATCCATTACGCCATTTGGTATATTTGTATTCAATTTCCCGAATATACCAAATGGACTATTTATTGTAATATTACCAATCACTTCACGATCTGGTGAGAACCTCGCTAACTTCTCTCCTGGATTCCCGTGACTACCTCTTTCAATTGATGTAACTGTCGAACGCATAATTTGTCCATCTTCGACTTGAATCGGCTTTTTCGTATCGTTATCAGAAATAACATGACCAAGTGCCCCATATTTCATAGAATCAGGATGAACAAATGTCATTGTTCCGATTCCAGCTGCCGAATCACGAATATATAACCCAATGCGATAAGACGATTCTCCACTGTCTTTTTGTGGTGTTAACTTAGTACGGATATGTTTTCCATCTCTTAACAAAACAAGATTAAGCGGTTCACCCGTTTCACCACTATTATGAATAAATGGTGCTACATCACTCATTCTTTCAATTGTTTTACCATTAATTTCAGTAATCATATCTCCAATTTCCACACCAGCTGTTTCACCAGGAGATACTTTCCCTTTTTCAGTTTGAATTAAATGATGGCCTACAACAAGTACCCCTTTTGTGTTTAACTTCACACCAATTGATTGTCCACCTGGAATAACTTTAAAATCTTTCAATACTTTCACATTTACTTTTTTCACTGGAAAACCAGCAAGCTGAAACACCATATCTGCTTCACCATTTTGATGAGAATTTACCATAAGTCCTTGTTTTTGTTCATTTGAA
Organism: Bacillus cereus group sp. TH152-1LC; assembly: GCF_027710505.1. Lineage (NCBI taxonomy): Bacteria > Bacillati > Bacillota > Bacilli > Caryophanales > Bacillaceae > Bacillus > Bacillus cereus group sp. TH152-1LC. The sequence goes on from NZ_JAQFNK010000003.1 coordinate 322,902, forward strand.
CTTACTGTAAAAACATGACGATCTGTAGATGAAGCTTTAAAAACTGGTAATGACGCTATTTCCGATTGTTGCCCTTCAAAGACAACAAGTTGCTTCGGAGATGAAACAAACATCCGAAGCGGTTTAAAACACCCAATAAAAACTAAAGAAACAAGGAGACAAAGACCTATTATTTTGCGAAATCTTTCTAATCTCAATTCGTTCACTCTCCTCGCTCCTACCCCACATTCAGCCTCTTGGCTTCACTTTTTAATCTCTCCTTGCAGTGCTTTATTTATAACCGGAAGAATCAAGAAATCATTATTTGAGAAAAAAAGCTATCCATTACTGGATAGCCTCTGCTGTCTGTTTAAAATGATGCGCTTGCGTAAGTAATTCTTTCGCATGTTCTGTCGTTAAATCTGTAATTTCTACACCAGAAATCATTCGAGCTATTTCTGTTACTTTATCCTCCATAGTTAAAACGGTAACTGATGTAATTGTCCGATCATTCGCTACTTGTTTTCGAATAAATAAATGTGAATCCGCCATTGAAGCTACTTGAGGTAAGTGCGTAATACAAAGTACTTGTGAGTTTACTGATACTCGATAAATTTTTTCCGCAATAGCCTGTGCAACTCGACCACTTACACCAGTATCCACTTCATCAAAAATAACAGATGCAACACCTTGATGTTTAGAAAAAATGCTTTTTAAAGCTAAAATAATTCGAGATAACTCTCCGCCAGAAGCGACCTTTGAAAGTGGTTTTAGCGGCTCACCTGGATTTGTTGAAATATAAAATTCCACATGATCGTAGCCATCCGCCGTAAGTCTTACCGGTGCTCCCTCTACAAGAGGCTCTTCAGCATTTCCTACTCTCTTCATAATTCTCACTTCAAATTTTGTTTTTTCCATATACAATTCTTTTAATTCCTGATGAATAGCATTTGTAAGATGCTCTGCAAGCTCATGACGCATATTACTTAACAACGTTGCTTCTTTCAGAATAACACTTTCTAATTCCTTTAACTGCTTCTTCGTCGTTTCAATATGAACGTCTTTATTTTCAATCGTAAAAATTTCTTGTTCAATTTTATCAGCATACGCTAAAATCTCTTCTACAGTATTTCCATATTTTCTCTTTAGCATACGAATTTCATTTAAACGCGTTTCAATTTCATCTAAGCGATTCGGATCATATTCCATCATATCGAGCTTTTCTCTTAGTTGATACGCAACTTCTTCTAATAAGTAATAGCTATTTGCAATTGAATCATGGTTTTCTTGATACACTTCATCTAAATGTGTAATACTTTCCATTTGTCCCATTGCGCTTCGTATATTATCTAATCCTTGTCCATCAGCGCTTAGTGAGCGATATGCATCGCCTAATGCTTTGTAAATTTTTTCGAAATTGGAAATTTGCAATCGTTCTTCAGTTAATTCATTTTCTTCATCCATCTTTAAATCCGCCTTACGGATTTCTTCATGCTGGAATTGAATTAAATCTAAACGATGCGCCATTTGTTGTTCATTTTCACTTAACGATTTTAACTGTTTTTTTAACTTTTCATAGTCAGTGTATACATTTTGATATATACCCAATTGTTTAACAATGCGATCTCCATCAAAATGATCAAGCATAAACATATGACGCTCTTCATTCATTAAATCTTGTGTTTCGTGCTGCCCATGAATATCAACAAGTGTTTTTCCAATTTCCTTTAATATACTAAGGGTAACCAGTTTCCCATTTACACGACATACACTTTTTCCGTTTGCAGCGATATCACGCTTCAAAATAATCATGCCGTCTTCTATTTCTATATCCAATTCTTCTGCCTTTTCAATACACGGATGCTTATCATCTTCTACATAAAATAACCCTTCTATCTCAGCTTTTTCTGTTCCGTATCGAACAAATTCCGCTGAACCACGGCCACCTACAAGTAAACTAATCGCATCAATAATAATCGATTTTCCGGCTCCTGTTTCGCCACTTAAAACCGTTAACCCTTTTTGAAAAGAAATATTTAATGCCTCAATAATAGCAAAGTTTCTAATCGATAATTCCGATAACAATGCCCCATTCACCTCGTTATAAACTAATCCCCTATTAAGGGCTTTTCTCAGTTCTTCATTCAAATAGTCATACTATATGTTTGTATGTATAAATTACTTTTCTAACCGCTCCATTGTACCAAACATTTGTTTTACGGGTCAATCCACCTATTTTCTAATTTTATTCAAAGAAAATATTATATTACAATTAGAAATTCACATTTTTAACCAATAAAAATATCCTGTTCACTTTCCACTTTACAGAGGAAAGCAAACAAGATTTTTTTGTTACAACATATTTAAGAAACGATCAGAGACAACACCTGTATCTTCAGGTGTACGGCAAATAATTAAGCAAGTATCATCACCACAGATGGTTCCGATGATCTCATCCCACTCTAAATGATCAATAAGTGCTCCAAGTGAATGAGCGTTACCAGGCAATGTTTTTAGCACAAGCATATGTCCTGCCGTGTCTAATTTTACAAATGAATCCACTAGATTGCGTTTTAATTTTTGTAACGGGTTAAATCGTTGATCTGCTGGCAAGCTATATTTATAGCGACCATCATGTAATGGCACTTTCACTAAGTGCAGTTCTTTAATATCGCGCGATACTGTTGCTTGCGTTACATTAAATCCCTCATTACGTAAAATATCAACTAATTCATCTTGTGTTTCAATTTCTTTGTTCGCAATAATTTCCCTGATTTTAATATGGCGCTGACCTTTATTCATACATTTGCACCTCACACTATCTCTTACCATAGTTTAAACATTGGTATACTTCACTTATTTATGTTAACTTATAATTCGTTGCTTGTACACAATTGTTTTTACAATCATTATACAATTACAACAAAAAGAGGAACAACATATGTTATTCCCCTTTTCCTTTTTGTTTTAAGACATCATGCGCCTCTGTAACTACTTGCTCAACAGAAACTGGAGAATGATTTTCACCATTCTCGCGTTCACCATGCCATTTCAGATGAATTAAAAATTCAATATTACCATCCCCGCCCGTAATTGGTGAGAATGTTAAACCTTCTACATCGTATCCTTCTTTTATAGCAAAGTCGACAATCATTTCCACGACAGCCTCATGTACTTTTCGATCACGAACGATACCTTTTTTCCCAACTTGCTCTCTCCCAGCTTCAAACTGTGGTTTAATTAATGCCGCTACATCCCCATTAGGCATAAGCATTGTTTTTAAAACCGGCAGTATAAGCTTTAATGATATAAATGAAACATCGATACTAGCAAATTGCGGTAAACCACGGTCTAAGTCTGCTGGTGTCACGTAACGGAAGTTTGTCCGTTCCATTACGACAACACGCTCATCTTGACGCAATTTCCACGCAAGTTGATTGTATCCTACATCTAATGCATAAGATAATTTCGCTCCGTTTTGAAGCGCACAATCTGTGAAGCCACCAGTTGATGAACCAATATCTATCATAACTTTATCTTGTAAATCCAGGTGAAATGTCTCTAATGCCTTTTCAAGTTTATAACCACCACGGCTTACATACGGCATAACTTGTCCCTTCACCGTAATCTCCGTATCTTGTGGGATCTTCTCTCCTGGCTTATCAAGTCTCATCTCATTCGCATATACAAGTCCGGCCATAACGGCGCGTTTTGCTTTCTCACGTGTTTCTATAAGTCCTCGCTCTACTAATAGTACATCTACTCTTTCTTTTTTTGCACTCATTTGTTACGCCCTTTTTTGTTTTGATGGAATCATTGTATGAATACGGTCTACAACAGCATCTGTCGTTAAACCAATTTCTTCTAATAATTTTGTTACACTACCGTGCTCTATGAAACGGTCTGGAATACCCATTCTTTCAACTAACGCACTATGGTACCCGTTCTCAGACGCAAATTCAACTACTCCCGTTCCAAAACCACCAATTAAGCAAGCTTCTTCAATCGTTAAAATCGGTATATTTTTCCCTAAGAGATCATGTAAATATGCTTCATCCATCGGTTTAATAAAGCGTGCGTTCACTACTTTCACTGAAACTCCAGCCTTTTCAAGACGCTCAGCTGCTTCCATTGCCATTGGTATTGTCGTACCGAATGTTAAAATAGCCGCTTGTGTACCTTCTTTTAACGTTTCCCATGAACCGATTGGAATCGCCTTTAATTCTTCATCCATATGAACGCCAAGTCCATTACCGCGCGCATAACGTAATGCGATTGGTCCATCTTCATATTGCATCGCCGTATATACTAAATGTTGCCCTTCATTTTCATCTTTCGGCATCATAAGTACCATATTCGGCAAATGACGTAAGAATGAAATATCAAACACACCTTGATGCGTTTCACCATCTGCTCCTACTAAACCAGAGCGATCGATTCCGATGAAGACATTTAAATTTTGGCGGCATATATCATGAACAACTTGGTCATACGCTCTTTGTAAGAATGTTGAATAAATCGCTAAGAATGGCTTCATACCTTGCGTTGCCATACCCGCTGCCATTGTTGTAGCATGCTGTTCTGCAATACCTACATCAATCATACGATCCGGGAATTCTTTTTGGAATTTCTCAAGTTTCGATCCAACAGGCATTGCAGGTGTAATTGCAACGATACGCTCATCCGTTCTCGCTAGCTTAAGTACTGTATCACTAACAACAGCACTCCATGCTGGTGCAACTTCTTTCGGTTTAACGAAGTCACCTGATTCAATTTTATAAGGTCCTGTTCCATGCCAAGTTCCAATAACATCACTCTCAGCTGGTTTATAACCTTTTCCTTTTTTCGTAATAACATGAACAAGCACTGGGCCTTTTGTTTTCTTTGCATATTGCAACGTTTCGAATAACTTTTCATAATCATGCCCATCAACTGGACCTAAATATGTAAAGCCTAATTCTTCGAAAAAGACACCGGATACTAGTAAATATTTAAGACTATCTTTTATTTTCTCTGCTGTCGCAGCAACTTTCCCACCGACTGCTGGGATTTTCTTCAATATATACTCTAGTTCATCTTTTACCCAATGGTATTTCCCAGCGGTACGTAGACGTCCAAGCACATTATGAAGCGCACCAACGTTTGGTGCAATTGACATTTCATTATCATTCAAAATAACAATCATGTCTGTTTTTTCATGTCCAATATGGTTCAATGCCTCTAAAGCCATTCCACCTGTTAGAGCACCATCTCCAATGATTGGTATAACATATTCTTTCGTTTTCTTTAAATCACGTGCTAGAGCCATTCCCATTGCAGCAGATAATGATGTCGAGCTATGGCCAGTTTCCCATACATCGTGCTCACTCTCGCAACGTTTCGGAAAACCACATAGGCCTTGATATTGCCTTAATGTACCGAATTCCTTTGCACGTCCTGTTAAAATTTTATGTACATAGGATTGATGTCCTACGTCCCATAAAAATTTATCTTTCGGACTATCAAATAATTTATGCAGAGCAATTGTGAGTTCTACTACACCTAAATTAGGTGCAATATGTCCACCTGTTTGAGAGAGCTCTTCAATTAAAAACTTACGAATATCCTCACTCAATCCCTCTAGTTCACCGATAGACATATCTTTCAAAAAACTAGGGTTTTGAATTTGCGTTAGATCCATATGGATCACTCACTTTCATTTCATAATCTGTCAACATGTCAAATATTATAAAAAACATTTACACAAAACAAGAAATTCTCTTTTTTTATTTTTCACCTTGTCCTGCTATTAACCAGTCTATTGCGCCCTAATCCTATTATAAACCATATTTCTTTAGGCGATGAAAAAAATAGCCGCTAACACGAAGTGATAACGGCAATGTAATCTACATATATTTTTGCCAATAACAAGAAAAGAAAAACCTTTTCCTACATTTATATCATAAAATGATGAATGACTCAACAAATGGAAACGCTGTTATATTAGTTATTACGTTTTGCAATCAAATCGCAAATAGATAGTAAATATTCATCTTGTAATTGCAAGGAACCAATAGCATCTTTTGCTTTTGCAATTGTATCTTCTAAAATATCCTTTGCTCTATCTACAGTAAATAACGTCGTATATGTGCTCTTTTCGTTGGAAACATCACTACCAATCGGTTTTCCAATCTCTTCTTCGGTCCCTTCCACATCTAGAATATCATCTCGAATTTGGAACGCTAGGCCGATATATTTCGCAAACGCAAGTAACTTTTCTTCTTGTTCTTCTGTGGCATCAGAAAGTATCGATCCGGCAAGTACAGCAAATTCAAGTAGTTTCCCAGTCTTATGCTTATGAATATACTCCAACTCATCAATCGTAAGCTGTTTCCCTTCAGCTTCCATATCTGCCACTTGTCCGCCAACCATTCCTTCTGGCCCTGCCGCTTTTGCAAGCTCAAGTACAAGTCTTACTTTTTTTTCAGCAGAGATTTCCTTTTGTTCATATGCCATAATAACTTGAAAAGCATACGTCAACAAACCATCGCCTGCTAAAACTGCCATCGCTTCACCAAATACTTTATGATTTGTGGGCTTCCCTCTTCTTAAATCATCATCATCCATACAAGGTAAATCATCATGAACTAACGAGTATGTATGTATCATTTCAAGAGCACAAGCTGCACCTACTCCAAGATTTCTTTCTTTACCAAACGCTTGTAATGTCGCAAATAAAAGTAACGGGCGGAGACGCTTTCCACCCGCTTCCAAAGAATATGCCATCGCTTCACGAAGTACATTTGGACATTGTAATTCATTTGCATAGCTTACAAGCTTCTCTTCTACGAAAGTTTTACTTTCTTTCAAAAAAGTATCAAAAGCAACAGTCACTATGCTTCATCTCCTAAAGCAGTAAACGGTTCAAGCTCTCCATCTTCCCCAAGAATTACTGCCATTTGTTCTTGTACGTTCTTCAACTTCTCATCACAAAGCTTTGATAATTCCATACCTTCTTTAAAATAAGAAATTGCTTCTTCTAAAGGTACGTCACCTTGCTCTAGCTTAGAAACGAGATGCTCAAGTTGCGAAATTGCCTCTTCAAAGCTTAATTTATTTTCCATTATTCAATTCACGCTCCTCTATGCCTGATACGCTACAATCTAGTATTCCATCTTGTAATTGAACTGAAACAGCATCTCCAAGGCTGACATCTTTCACACTTTTTAACACTTGCTTCTCTTCATCATATACAAGCCCATACCCTCTCATCATTACTTTGAGCGGACTTAACGCTTCAAGTTTTTGAGCAACTCTTACAAAGGCAAATTCTTTCGTTTGAAGTAATGTTTGCATTTCACGTTGCAATTGCTTTTGCAATGTTTCAACCGCTACCTTTGTTTGTATAATTTTTTGAGCTGGGTGGTGCTTTTCTAAATAAAATGAAAGTTGTTTTAACTGATTTAACTTTTTATCAATATAACGCTCTTTCGCTAAAACAAGCTGTTCTAACGCTCTATCTAATTGCTCTTCTTTTTGCTCATATACTTGTCTTGGATAACGGAATGCATAAGATTTTTGCAATACTTGTAGTTTTTCTTCTTTTTTATGTACTAACTCTCTCATTGCTCTTTGCAATCTTAGAGTTCTTTGTAATACCTTTTCTTGTAACTCTATAATGTTAGGCGCTGCCAGCTCAGCTGCTGCAGTCGGTGTTGGCGCACGTAAATCGGCAACAAAATCCGCAATTGTAAAGTCCGTTTCATGACCTACTGCCGAAATAATAGGGATCTCACTCTTAAAGATTGCCCTTGCAACCATTTCTTCATTAAACGCCCATAATTCCTCAATAGAGCCTCCCCCGCGCCCAACGATTAGGACATCTATCTCTCCCATTTCATTCGCTGTACGAATCGCTTGTACAATTGAGGGAGCTGCTGACTCCCCCTGTACAAGTACCGGAAACACAATAATATTTCCAATTGGATAACGACGTTTAATCGTTGTTATAATATCACGAATCGCAGCTCCTGTTGGCGACGTAATCACACCTATTGTTTTAGCATAAGGAGGAATTGTTTTTTTATAAACTTGAGAAAACAAACCTTCTTCCTCTAAACGAACCTTCAATTGTTCATAAGCTAAATGCAGGTTTCCGATTCCGTCCGGCTGCATGTCTTGAATATAAATTTGATAAGAACCGCTCGCCTCGTAAACGGAAATTTTCCCTTTCACAAGTACCTTCATCCCATTTTCAGGTCTGAATTTAATATTGCGATTATGACCCGCAAACATAACCGCTGCGATTCTTGCATTTTCATCTTTCAATGTAAAATACATATGACCACGGCTATGATTTTTAAAATTGGAAATTTCACCTTTTAACCAAACAGACTGCAAATGCGGGTCATATTCTATTTTTGTTTTTATATAGCGTGTTAACGCTGTAACGGTTAAATATTGTTTCTCCATTTCTCTCTCCTCATAGCCGACTCAAATTATTTACAAACGACACCTGCACGTTTAGCAGATTCTACAGTATTATGAAGAAGCATTGTGATCGTCATTGGACCAACACCCTTTGGCACAGGTGTAATGTAGCCTGCAACGTCTAACACGTTGTCAAAATCAACATCACCACAAAGTTTCCCTGTTTCTAAACGGTTTACACCAACGTCGATTACAACCGCTCCTTCTTTCATATAATCAGCTGTGATCATCTTAGGTCGTCCAACTGCTACGATTAAAATATCAGCTAACTTCGTTAACTCTTTCATATTTTGCGTCTTAGAATGACAGTATGTGACAGTTGCATTTTCATTTAAGAACAATTGTCCCACTGGCTTGCCGACAATATTACTCCTTCCAATTACTACAACATGTTTTCCCGAGATATCAAGATTTGTTTCTTTTACTAATTCTACAATACCGTGCGGTGTACATGGAAGGAATGTATCTTGTCCCGTCATCATACGTCCCACGCTGATTGGGTGAAATCCATCTACATCTTTTTCTGGTGAAATTCTTTCAATGATAGCTTTTTCTTCAATATGTTTTGGTAAAGGTAATTGTACTAATATGCCATTAATGCGATCATCGCCATTTAAGCGATCGATTTCAGCAAGCAAACGCTCCTCAGTAATTGTTTCAGGAAGTTCAATTAGCTCTGAATAGATTCCTACTTGTTCACAGCCCTTTTCTTTTCCTTTTACATAAGAACGAGATGCTGGATCTTCTCCAACTAGAATAACTGCTAATCCTGGTACAATCCCTTGCTCTTTCAACTTCACAACTTCTTCTGTTAATTGTGCTCGTTTTTTCTCCGCAACTTCATTTCCTTTGATGATTACTGCTACCATTTTAAGATTCCCCCTTAAAGAAATTACAGTGTATCTTTTATATTAGATAAAACGCCGTTAATAAAACGACGAGATTCCTCATCCCCAAATGTTTTAGCAATTTCAATCGCTTCGTTAATTGTTACGTTGTGTGGAATTTCTTCCATGTATTTCATTTCATACACAGCTACACGTAAAATACTGCGATCAACAATACTAATACGCTCCAGCTTCCATTTTTTTAAGTTTTGACGAATCGCTTCATCAATGACTTCTTTATTTTCTACAAAACCTACTACAAGTGATTCCAAAAACTCATTTGTTTCTTCACCTTCATCTAGCGTGTTTTCCACCGCTACTTTCGGTTCTAATTCACCTGTAATATCCATTTGGTATAATGCTTGCATCGCTCTTTCTCTAGCCGTCCTACGTTTCATTGTAACTCTCCTTTATGCTTCAAGTCTTTCCTTATGCTTTGTTATATTATTATAATTTATAAGCCGTCAATTCACTTACTCTTACAGTTTTCATTGATTTTCCAACCTTATAATACAATGATAATAACACAATTTATCGTTTCACACACGGGTTACAAGGCTGAAAAATAATAAAAAGATTAACTTCAAGTTCCATATCTTATCACAATGTACGTTTTTTGGAAAAACGAAACATTTCCTTTTTGATTTCTTATTTTTTGAAATAGTATAATAATTAGTGGGTTTTAATTTGTGAAGAAATGAAACGATAAAAAAGGTGCCTATGTTACTAGGCACCTTTTTCATTCTTACACTGGTTCGATTTCTGTTTTTTGTGTTTCGAATGTTACGCCAACGATGTGAACATTCACTTCTTTTGGCTCAAGCCCTGTCATTGTAAAGAGTGCCTGGCGAATGTTGTCTTGAATCTTTTGTGCAACAACTGGAATTGCTACGCCAAAGTACATCACAACATAAAGGTCAACGATAATATCTTCGTTTGCTAATTCAACCTTTACACCTTTACCATGATTTTTCTTACCTAACTTCTCAACAACATCTGTAGCAAAATTACCACGCATTGCCGCTACACCTTCTACCTCAGCAGCTGCAATACCTGCGATTACTTCAATTACTTCTGGTGCAATTTCTACTTTACCAAGAGTTGTATCTTGACCCATATCTAACATATGTTCAGCCATGAAAAAAACCTCCTTTAATGTATCACTGCGTCACAAGTTCATGCTCTTCCAAAAATTTCGTATTAAACTCACCTTTTACAAAATCAGGATGATCTAGCAATTGCAAATGGAACGGGATTGTTGTATGTACGCCTTCAATGACAAACTCACTGAGTGCACGCTTCATTTTTGCAATTGCCTCTTCACGTGTTTTTCCGTGAACAATTAATTTAGCAACCATCGAATCATAGAAAGGTGGGATTGAATATCCCGGATATACAGCTGAATCGACGCGAATACCAAATCCGCCTGGTGGCAAGTACATTTCTACTTTACCTGGAGATGGCATAAATTTTTTGGCAGGGTTTTCCGCATTAATTCGGCATTCAATTGCCCAACCATTAAATTGTACTTCTTCTTGCTGTAACGATAACTTTTCTCCAGAAGCAACACGAATTTGTTCTTTAATTAAATCCATCCCTGTTACCATTTCAGTAACTGGATGCTCAACTTGAATTCTCGTATTCATCTCCATGAAATAAAAGCTTTTCGTTCTATATTCATAAATAAACTCAACCGTACCAGCACCTGTATAATCAACCGCTACCGCCGCTTTAACTGCCGCCTCACCCATCTGCTTACGAACATTTTCATCAAGTGCAGGTGATGGACTTTCTTCTAGTAGTTTTTGCAAGCGGCGCTGAATTGTACAATCACGCTCTCCTAAATGAATGGCATTTCCGTGTGTATCTGCCATTATTTGAATCTCAACATGGCGGAAATCTTCAACGTACTTTTCTAAGTATACACCAGGGTTCCCAAAAGCGGTACTAGCTTCTTGCTGTGTAATTTGAATTCCTTTTACAAGCTCTTCTTCATGGCGTGCGACACGAATACCTTTTCCGCCGCCACCTGCAGTCGCTTTAATAATAACTGGATATCCAATTTGATTAGCAAGCTCGATCGCTTCTTCGGTATTTTTAATAATCCCTTGTGAACCTGGTACAATCGGAACCCCTGCTTCTTTCATTGTATCACGAGCAACGTCTTTTGTGCCCATCTTTGAAATAGCTTCTGGACTTGGACCGATAAAAATCAAGTTACATTCACGGCATAACTCTGCAAAATCGGCATTCTCTGCTAAAAATCCGTATCCCGGATGAATAGCATCACAGCCTGTTAACTTCGCAACACTAATAATGTTCGTCAAATTTAAATAGCTTTCTTTCGAAATCGTTGGCCCTACACAATACGCCTCATCAGCAATTTGTACGTGAAGTGACTCTTTATCTGCTTCTGAATAAATTGCGACTGTTTCAATATCCATTTCTTTACAAGCACGAATAATTCGTACAGCAATTTCCCCACGATTGGCTATTAATACTTTTTTTATCATCACTAAGACTCCCTTATTACGCTTTTACAAGAAATAGCGGTTGTCCATACTCCACAAGTTGTCCATTATTAACAAGAATTTCAACAATTTCACCGTCTACATCAGCATCGATTTCGTTAAATAATTTCATAGCCTCGACAATGCATACGATAGAATCTTTCGATACTCTATCCCCTACACTTACATATGCAGGTGTATCCGGCGAAGAAGAAGAATAGAATGTACCTACCATTGGTGATGTAATTTTATGTAGGTTTTCATTTTGAACAGCTTTTTTCTCTTCTTGTTTTGGTACTTCCACTTGTGCTGCCGCTACTGTTGTTTCAACTTCAACAGGTGCTACTGGTTGCACGACTTGTTTTGCTACAGGTGCTTGCACAGCAACTACTTCATTGCCACGCTTTTTCATTTTGATTGTCGTACCATCTTTTTTGTATTCAAATTCATCAATATTAGAGCTATCAATTAATTTAATTAATTCACGAACTTCTTGAATTTTAAACATGTAAAATCCACTCCCATACTCTTGTTTGTCCCGTTTTTACAGATTCTCGCCATTAAAACTAGATTGACTGTAAAAATACGATGTACTCTATTAGAAAATGCATTTCATTTACTAATAGAAATAATTGCTATTTCCATCTTACGATAAATTTTTTAAACATTCCAATTTATATTTCTTTATAATAAATCGAAACTCCTGTAAAAATATTATTTCAATAAAAAATTTATTACCTAGTAATAATACCAAGTTTCACACAAAATTGGCAAGACCACTTCCTAAAAAACATTCCTTACTTTTTTCAAAATACTACAAAGTAAACATATCATTACCGCTCCACTCTTCACTTCATCTATAGTCAATAACATATTTTTACCAAATATTATTTTTTTGTTTACACCCCGTTCATCATTCCTTCATATAAGAATAGTATGTTCAAAGTGTAGAAAATATATCGTATCGAGGTGTGGACATATGATATGGCTCATTCTCTTCTTACCTGCCGTAATGGTCTGGGCATTCGTTCTTTTCATCCACGTCAAATCCGGAAAAAGTAATCATCGTTACCATGAACCGCTAATCTTTTACTCACAACGTATTTCTCCGTTCCGAGTTGAACATAGTAAAAACAACTACAAAGACGAAACGGAAAAAAGCTATCGAAAATGATAGCTTTTTTCTATTATTATTTTTATCTAACTATTTTCAAACAATCCAATTCGTAAAAACTAATAATCCACGGAGGATTTCCCCGCGGATTATTAGTTTTATTTTGTTGGTGGATCAAATTTCACACCTACATCTTTTGAGCCGCCTTCACTTCTTACAAGCTGTATAATTTTATTCGCTTCTTTTTGTGAATGCTTTGCTGCTTTCACAGTTACTCTAATGTCAGTTCCATCAGCTCTTACAAGAGCATCTTTATATCCTCCTTGAGACTTAATTACTGTCTCAAGTAATTCTTGCTTCGTTTCCATTGTAGTAATTGCATCAAAATTATCTTTCGCTTTACTCTTTTCTGTTGCTGAAGATTTTGCTGAATTCATCACTTCTTGTAATCTTGATTTTTCTTCACTTCGCTGATCTTCCATTTGCATACGTAATGCTGTGAAATTTTCATCACTTGATTGAACTGTTACGTTAGCATCTTTTTTACTTGTTTCTTTGTTAGCACTCTCTTTTTTGTCTGTTTCTTTATTTGTTTCTTTATTTGATGTTTCCTTGCTTGTAGTTTCTTTTTTTGGCGTTTCTTTCGGTGCTTCATTTGTTACTGCTTTATCAGTACCTTGTTTTTCTTGTCCAATCTTTTCACCTGTTGCCGGCGATGCAGTATTCATTTTGTCAGGAGTTGTTACGTAATAAACAGATAGTACAACAACTAAACTTAACATCGTTAATAACCAAACCGTTTGTTTTTTTAACACTTTATTTCCTCCCTATCAATTTTTCGGCGAAACTGAAACACGATGGGCTGGTACATCTAGCAGCCGTATTACAGCTTCTTTTACCATCGCTTTAACTTGTATATTATCCACTCCTTTTGCTACGACAAGAACACCTCGCACTTTCGGTTTCTCTGTTCGTAAAACAACAGGAGTTTCTTTATCACCTTCACGTATAATGACTGTCTTTTCATCAAGGGACTCATTTTCTACTTTCCTCTGACCACCTGTCTTATCTGTTTCACTTGTTGTGTCTGAACGTTTCACTGTATTTTTTTCTAATATTTTTTCTTCAGATGAATCTAAATTTACTTTAATCGTTACATCTTTTACTCCCGCTATGTCTTCTAAGGCTGCTTTTAATTCTTGTTCATACGCTTTTTCATACTTTTCTACATTTGACATACTATCGTTATTTTTTTGTCCAAAAGTTGGCACGTCTTTTTCTTGATTTTGCGTTTTTTGTTCTTTAAATACAGGTACTTCTTCCTTTTTACTTGAAAAGTAACTACTAGAAAACATAAGCAAAATTCCAAGTATGAGTAGGACAAGTAAAAACTTAGGTGTTACCTTCTTCCCTTTCTCATTACTCTCTTTTTCATCCCCATTCAATAAGTTTCGAAAAAATGAAAACTTTGAATTTTTATCTTTATTGTCCATTTACTCTACCTGTCCTCCCTTCCATTTGAACTTGGATTTGTTTATTCTCTAGTTGCCACCTGCTTGAAAAGAAGTCTTTCATTTCTACATTTGTTTCTTCTACTTTTTTCGGAGGTTCTTTCGTGTTAATTTCAACTGGCTTTACTGTTTCAATTGCATCATTTTTACTACGTTCTTTTTCTTTCAACGTCACAACAACAGTTTGAATATCTTTCGCTGACTTTACTTCCGCGGTGCTTTCCGCTGCGACTATTTGTATTTCAGAGACTGTCATACCATACTTTTTCTCGAATTCTTTTCCTACTTCTTTTTTCATTTTGGTAGCCATCTCTTCTAAACTATATGCACGTGTTAGAGCTTGTATTTCTTTTTTCTTCGAATCTATTGAATTTTTTACAGATCCTTCTGCTACGTACTTCTCTTCATTAAAATTTGCGATTACTTCATTCACATCTGTTTGCAATAGTTTAAAAAGAGGCGTTAAAATTAAAACAACTAATAATAGACTTACAACGAATTTGACGTACTTTTGCAAATTAGAATTTGGAAGAATAAGATGCAGCATTGTCGCTAAGAGTAAAAAAACGATAATATTTCTAATCCACTCTGTAACAAATTGCATACCCTTCACCTCCTACCGCATCATAAGTGTAATGTTCCCCGCAGCAATAATAATTGTGATACTTAAAAAGAACATAAATGATACGATAGCTAAGCAAGCAAATACATAAATGATGCTTCGCCCGATAATATCTAAACATTGAATAATTGCTCCGCTGCCAACTGGCTGTAATACTGCTGCTGCGAATTTATAAATAAACGCGATACAAAAAATTTGAATCGCTGGAAAAGCAACAATTAAGCATAGAATGACGAGCCCGATAATTCCGACTGTGTTTTTTAATAACCCCGATGCACTAATAACAGTATCCGCCGCCTCTGTAAACATTCTTCCTACTACGGGAATAAAGTTCCCTGTTACAAATTTAGCAGTTTTCACAGCGATTCCATCAGCAACCGCTGTCGCTGTTCCTTGTACAGATAATACCCCTAAAAAAATCGTTAAAAAAATACCGATAATCCCAACGCTAACGTTTTGCAGAAGCTTGGACAATTTCGTAACTTTATATTGATCACTCATTGTACTTACAATACTTAATATCGTTGCAAGTAATAAAAGTGGTAGAACGATATAATTCATCAAAAGCCCGCTCGTGTTCATTAAAAAGATGATAATCGGATGAAAAAACGATACAGATACAACACCACCCCCAGTTGCTATGAGTGCAAGCAAGATTGGCAATAGCGCTAATATGAAATCTACCATTGTTTGTATCGTTTCTCTTGCATATGTCATGACGACATAAAAACTATTTAAAGCGAAAATAATAAGTACCATATATACAACAGCATCAGCAATTTTACTTACACTACTCTTTGAAAATGCAGATTGCAGTGATTGCAACAATGCACTAAAAATTGTAAGCATAATGAGCGTTCCAAGTAACTTCCCATTTGCAACCAGCTCGTGAAATAAATACTTTAATAAACCTAGCATCCACTCTTTTATAGAAATTTCTTTTTCTCCCTTCACGAACTCCATAAAGCTACCTTTTTGACTCTCTGGTAAATAACCTCCATATTTTGTAACAAGCCCGTCCCAAAATTGCTTCACATCTTCAATTCCGAGCTTATCCAATTGTTGATCAACGACGTTTGTTTCTACAGGAGAAGCTTGTACAACAACCGGTAAAGAAAAGAAAAGGAAGCAAGCAAATAGCAGCTTAGCTCCAAACCCCCTCAACATTCACTCCCCCTTATCCCGTCGGTAAAAATCCGAGAATAGTTTCAATTACAACCGTCAAAATAGGAATCGCCATTACTAGAATTAAGATTTTTCCAGCTAATTCAATTTTCGAAGCGATTGCACCCTGCCCTGCATCTTTTGTAATTTGCGCTCCAAACTCAGCAATATAAGCAATCCCAATAATTTTTAGCAACGTTTCTACATATACGTTGCTAACTTTCGCTTCACTCGCTACCCTCTCAATCATTTGTAAAATAGAGTGAATTTGATCAATTAAAAGAAGAAACATCACGCTACCTACGAACACAATAAATAACGACGTAATGCTAGATTTATGCTGATTCAATACAGCTGCTAAAAACGTAGCAACGAGGCCTAATCCGACAATTTGTATAATTTCGATTCGAACCGCCTCCTTTACTGGAAGAGAAAGACACTCTTAATCTTGTCGAATAGCGTATTAATTAAAAATGCCACATGAAATAAAATAACGACAAAACCGACAAGGATAACCCAATTTGCAATATCCTCTCGCTTTAATTCTTTTAGTACGGTATGAATAAAAGCTAAAACAATGCCGATTCCGGCGATTTGAAATATTAATCCAACATCAATGGACATCGCCTTTCTCCCTCCTATAGCAGTAAAATTACGATAAGTAGCCCCGCTAGTACCCCTAAGCTCTTGATCATTTTTTCATATTGCAGTTGTAACGCTTTCGCTTCTTCTTCTTCTCTCTCTAAATGTGTAATGCATAAGCGTATATGTTTTTGTTGTGATTCACGATCATGTTGTCCGAGCGTTTCGCCAAATTGCTGCAAAATCTCGTACTCAGTTTGTTGAAATGCTGTTAACTTCCAATTTTCTTTCAAACTATCTATCCAAGCTTCTCTTACTGTTTGTTCTCCGCTTTCTAGCCTTCTAGCGAAACTTTGGAATATCCAATTTAACGGCTTCGGCATTTGTTTCACTAATCGCTCGGCGGCTTCAGACAAAGGTGTATGCCCATACATAATTTCTGCCTCTAATGATTGAAGTGCCGCTTTTAATAATCTAAGTTGCCGCGGCCTCTCGCTATATTTTTTCGCGTATGAAAATCCGAAAAAGGTGCTGACTGCAACGATTAACACTGCACCAAATATTTTTACCATACGCCCTCAGCCTTTCTATGAGGTAATACCGATTTTCCATATTTATCTTTCACTTGCATAACTGTTCCTGGCCCTCTAGCTTTTGATAGCTCCACAAACCTATCAAATATACCGAGCTCCAGCACCGCCTTTAGCGATGGACGTTTCACAACATCATCATAAGAAAATCCATGTGCACTTATAAAAAGTTGAACCCCTGCATGCACCGCCTCCATAATTGCTTCACTATCTTCTTTACGTCCGATTTCATCTACAATCAAAACATCTGGACTCATAGAACGAATCATCATCATCATTCCTTCAGCTTTTGGACATGCGTCTAACACATCTACTCGCGCTCCAAAGTCATATTGCGGAATACCTTTCACGCAGCCTGCAATTTCTGACCGTTCGTCTACAATTCCAACTTTACAAGAAGGAATGTTCGAAGCACTTACACCTTGACTCATGCAACGTGCTACATCTCTTAAAAGTGTTGTTTTCCCCGTTTGCGGCGGGCCAATAACCATCGTGTTTAACCATCGTGATTCATACAAATACGGCAAAAGTGGTTCAGCAATTCCTATTTTTTGACGAGCGATACGAATATTAAAGGAAGAGACATCTCGAATCATTTTCACTGCGCTTTTTTCTGTAATGACTTTTCCCGCTAAGCCGATTCTATGTCCTCCTCGAAGTGTCACATACCCACGTTTTAATTCCTCTTCCATCGTATAAATTGAGAATTGACTTAACTTATTCAATAAGTAAATGGCATCCTCTGCCGTAACGATATAGTCATAGAAAAACACTTCGCCATGAGCAATACACTCTAGCGGTCTTCCAATTCGAACACGAATTTCCTCTAGAGCATCGCACCACTTACAACTTTCCACTAGCTGCTTCATCGTTTTCGGTAAAACTTCTAATACTTCTTTCATCAGCTTCTCCCCACTATACTCGACTTACTATTTCAACAACGCGATAAAAATGCAGCCAATTCCAAGTGCTAGAAAAAAGAGTTTCAAAAAAGAAATCTCACTTGCCACACTCGCTATACCTATTGTCATTGTTAAAATTAATACGGTCGGTCCAACAAACGCCAACATACCATTTATAAACAATGCTTTCTTCGCATCATTCACATAAAGCATAAGCAAAGCGGCGAATATTTCCGCGCTGCCTGAAAACAACCGAAGTAACCCCATTACGAGCACGGATGTTTCCATTGCCGCTAGCCACTGTTTCATTCTCCCACCTTCTCCCATAACGGTTACTAGTGCTGTCTGCTACAAAAGAGTATATTTGTACAACCATATGCAAGGGTTGTCTATTTCAGAAGTAAAAACATAATTTTTATCTAACGCCTTTACACAATCAGAATATTCGTATTATTTAATGGTATATTATGGTATATTTAATTTAAAAGGGGTATAGACGATGCAGCACGAGAGACAGAACTAAAGTCATCTCGCTAGCTATATGTACAAAATGAGGGGGTAAAATATGAAGGTATTAAAAATTAGTTTAACAATTGTAGTAGAATTAGCTCTTATTTATCTTTTTTCATTATTGGTCAGTTGGTCATTTATGGAGGCCTTTTTCCTTGGTAGTTTAGCGATATTTGCAATTACGTGGCTAATTATTATGAGTAATCATAGAAACAACATTACAGATCATGCAATCAGTAAAACACTGACTGGCGTTGAAACTGGCGAGATAAAACCATTTCAAATTGTTTTGACTCCCTATATTATGGGTACCCTTTCACTTGTCTTAGTTAGCTTTGTTATAACAGGGATTTATTATCTACCCTATTTCCTATAGAAAAAAGCACTCGTGATAATCACGAGTGCTTTTCTACTATGCACGAGAAACGTATTTACCTTCACCAGTGTTGATGATAAGCATTTCGCCTTCGTTAATGAAGATTGGTACTTGTACAACAAGACCAGTTTCTAATGTAGCTGGTTTTGTTACGTTAGAAGCTGTATCTCCTTTAATACCTGGCTCTGTTTCTGTAACTTGTAATTCAACTGTGTTTGGAAGTTCAACACCAAGTACTTCATCTTGGTATGTCATAATAGATACTTCCATGTTTTCTTTTAGGAATTTAAGTTCGCGCTCGATTTGTTTTTCACCAAGTTCGATTTGCTCATAAGTTCCGTTATCCATAAATACGTGAGACTCACCGCTTGCGTATAAGTATTGCATACGACGGTTTTCGATGTGTGCTTTTTCTACTTTTTCACCTGCACGGAATGTTTTCTCTTGAACAGATCCTGTGCGAAGGTTACGTAGTTTAGAACGAACGAATGCAGCACCTTTACCTGGCTTTACGTGTTGGAAATCCATTACTTGCCAAAGGCTATTATCCACTGAAATTGTTAAACCTGTACGAAAATCGTTTACTGAAATCATGTAAAAAAATCCTCCTGTGTATTACAAAATAATAAGTTCTTTTGGTGATTTCGTAATTACTTCATTACCTTCACTTGTTACAATGATATCATCTTCAATACGTACGCCGCCAATACCTGGAATATAAATACCTGGTTCTACTGTTACAGCCATACCTGGTTCAAGAACTGTATCAGAACGGAACGCTAAACCTGGTGCTTCATGGATTTCAAGACCGATTCCATGACCAGTAGAGTGTCCGAAGTATTCACCATATCCTTTTTCAGTTATGTAATCGCGCGTTAACGCATCCGCTTCACGGCCTGTTAAACCAGCTTTAATACCGTTCACACCACGTAGTTGTGCTTCTAAAACGATATTATAAATTTCTTTCAATTTATCAGATGGTTCACCAACTGCAATCGTACGAGTAATATCAGAGCAATATCCTTTGTAATAAGCGCCGAAGTCTAATGTAACGAAATCTCCTGTTTCTATCACTTTTTCAGATGCCACGCCGTGCGGTAATGCCGAACGAAGACCTGAGGCAACGATAATATCAAACGAAGAAGATGTTGCTCCTTGTTTTCTCATGAAAAATTCAAGTTCATTTGACACTTCAATTTCAGATACTCCCGGGCGAATGAATGATAGAATATGTTCAAAGGCAGCATCTGCAATCTGTGCAGCTTCCTTTAATATCTTAATCTCTGAATCAGTCTTTATCAAGCGTAACTTTTCTACAAGCCCAGAAGTTGGGATAAATTCAGCATCGATCGCTTCTTTATGCGCTGAATAAGAACTATATGTAAGAGTATCTTGCTCAAAGCCAAGCTTTTGAATTCCTAGTTCCTTCACCTGCTTTGCAACTTCATCAATAATTAATCCTGCATGCTGTACAATCTCATATCCAACAGCTTGTTTAGTAGCCTGCTCTACGTAACGGAAGTCTGTAATAAATTGAGCACGATTTTTCGAAATCAGTACAACACCAGCTGTTCCTGTGAAGTTAGCCATATATCTACGACTATGTTCATTTGTTAACAAAATACCGTCAATACCAGCCTCATCAAATGCACTTCTTACTCTTTCGATTTTCTCCATTACTTTATGCCTCCCTCAATTTCTCCATTAATGCAAATAACGCTAACTTATAGCCATAAAAACCAAATCCAACAATTTGTCCTGCACAAACAGCTGCCGTCACAGATTCATGACGGAACGACTCACGCTGGTGAATGTTTGAAATATGTACTTCAATAACAGGAATCGAAATGCTCGCAATTGCATCTCGAATCGCATAGCTATAATGCGTAAATGCTCCAGGATTTAAAATGATCCCTTCATATATATCTTCCGCCTCATGAATACGATCGATAATCGCACCTTCATGATTCGATTGGAAACATTCTAACTCCACTCCCATTGTTTCTGCTTCTTGCTTCATATCTGCTTCAAGTGTCGCTAGCGTGCCCTTTCCATATACATTTACCTCTCTGACACCGAGGCGATTTAGGTTAGGACCGTTTACGAGGAGTACCTTTTTCATATGCTTAAAACTCCTTAATATTAAATGTCTATACAACATTTTAACATAGGAGTTACTTATTTGAATAGTTTGTCTTCTCTTCCCCTTCACGCTCGGCCTTATTGGTATTTACGGCGTAGGAAACAGAGTATGCTATAAACACACCATATAATATAAAAATGCATATCGTCGTCACAATCGTTTCTTTCGGTAAATGGAGTGCACTTTTAATAGCAGGCGCTATTAATCCCATTCCGAAAAATAGTAACGCCCACCAAAATAAACCGTAAATCATCCCTGGAAGAATTCCCTCAAACTTTACCAAAAACGCTTTGTACAAAAAGGCAATTAAAATCGAAAGTAGTCCCATACAAACAATTCCTGACACATTGCCCCATACCCCTTCCTTCCAGCTTCCAAAGGCAAATGGTAAAAGTAAATAGTTCGGTCCCGCTTCCGTAAATGAAAATATATGAAGGAAATACCATATCCCTCCCCAAAAGACTCCACCAAATAAACCAATTTGCACAAAATTCCTTGTTCCTAATTGTTCTTGACTCACATCGACACCTCCGCTCAATAGTATGCCCGAAACTATTTTGAACCATGTTTAAATACTGCGAAATTTGTCTATAAAAAGAATAAGAAATGTCCGACTCTCGTAACATTTTCCCTTGTCATATACTTGTATTTGTCGATAAAATAAAGGAAACTCGGTGATTGTCTTATTTCAAAATGACAGAACCCAGTATGACAATTGCCTCTTTTTCTACATAAGAGAGAAACAAATACAGGTTGGTGTTAACATGGCAGAAGAGTCAAAACAAATATATGGCGGGCAAGCAGTCATAGAAGGAGTTATGTTTGGCGGTAGAGAATATACTGTTACAGCGGTTCGTCGTAAAGATAAATCGATTGAATTTTATCGATTACCACGCGTTCGTAATAAAGCATTATCTATCCTGAAAAAAATTCCATTTTTACGAGGTATTGCCGCTATTGTGGATGCAAGTGCGAACGGAGCAAAACATTTAAACTTTGCTTCAGAACGATTTGATGTCCACCCAGAAGACGACGAACAAATTGCAAATAACAAAGAAGAACAATCGAAATTAACGATGGTATTAGGAGTTGCAGCAGTTGGTGTTTTATCTTTCATATTTGGTAAAGTCATTTTCACAGCAGTTCCTGCACTACTAGCTGAATTAACGAGACCGATTTTCCCCTCACATACAGGGCAAATCATTGTCGAAAGTGTCATTAAGCTCGTGCTATTATTGAGCTATATATACTTTATTTCTTTAACCCCACTTATTAAGCGGGTATTTCAGTACCATGGTGCGGAGCATAAAGTAATTAATGCCTACGAGAATAACCTTCCAATGACTGTAGAAAATGTACAAAAACAAACTCGCCTTCATTATCGCTGTGGCAGTAGCTTTATTATATTTACAGTCATTATTGGCATGTTTGTTTATTTCCTTGTCCCTACAGATCCACTTTGGGCCAGAGTCGTAAACCGAATTTTATTAATTCCAGTCGTTCTCGGCATTTCTTTCGAAGTGTTACAATTTACAAATCGATTACGCGATATTCCAGTATTACGCATACTTGGATATCCCGGATTATGGCTGCAACTGTTAACAACGAAAGAACCAACAGATGATCAAGTGGAAGTAGCCATTGCATCGTTTGAAGAATTATTACGTTTAGAAAACAAACAATAATTATTTAAAAATGGTGTTCAACTCCTTTCCTCATCGTTAATATACTATTTTTAATATATGTTTTTAGGAGGTGTCCCTTATGAACGGTCGTTCGTTTACTTTCGCTATATTTGTGCTTATTATCGGATTAGCAATATTCGGCCTTGTTTCATCTGTCATTACAGACCCAATGGGAGTGTTAAGAAATATTGGTATCATGTTGGCTGTCGTTGGTATCTTTTATTTACTCTACAAAATGTTTACAAACTCTAGTGGTTCTGCAAATTCGCAAAGCTCTTATAAGCGTGCTGCAAAACAATCGAACCGCAAACATGGGAAACAAAATGTAGCACCCCTAAGCAATTCATTATTTAAATCAAACGCTTCTAATGACAAAGGGAAAAAAGGCACTCCTTCCACTTTGAAGCGAAAAAGAAAACAATCTCATTTAACTGTCATTGAAGGTAAAAAAACAAAAAAGAAAGACCGTGCTTCCTTTTAGGAAATACGGTCTTTTTTTATATTTTGCAGTACTTCTTTCAAACTTTTATCTTTCATACTTTCAATTCGAAGGTGATGATTTTCAAAAGGTAAGTTCCGTGTCACATCATTAGGTACTACGACACACTTTAATCCTGCTGCAATCGCTGCCTTCAATCCGTTTAACGAGTCTTCAAATACAACTGCTTCAGACGGATCGATCCCTAAATCTTCTATCGCAATTCGATAAAGTGCTGGATCCGGTTTTACCTTTTCAACATCGTCTCTCGTTTTAATGACTTCAAAATAATCTCGAATTTGTAGCTCTTCCAAAAAAGGAATAATCCATTCTCTAGATGAACTGGAAGCTAATGCGATTTTCAATCCCATTTCTTTCGCTTCCTCTAAATATTCTTTTACCCCGTCACGAGCTTCTGGTATTTTCATTTTCTCTTTATGTAAAGTTTTCACTTTTTCTTTTAATGCATCCTTGTTAAACTTCTCTTTTAATTGCTCATTTAAATATGCATATAGTACATCATCTGTCGTTCCAATACATTTTGCAAATTCCTCTAAGGGTAACTCCCCGCCATACTCACGAACGGCGTCTCTGAAAGAGTGAAACCATATTGTCTCTGTGTCCACAATTAATCCATCAAAATCAAAAATAATTGCTTTCATAATTCTCCCATCCTTTTCGATTGAAATAAAAAAGGAAACGACATACGTTCCCCTTAATTACTTTTCTCTTCATTTGCTTTTTGAACACCACGAAGTGTTTCCACTCGAACCTCATCTTGTTCAAAGTATTGCACTAAATCACCGATGCGGTCAATTGCTTCCCAACTTAAATGATGTTCAATTCCTTCTACATCATTGTAAATCTTGCTTTCATCCAAACCGATAATACGCATAAATTGCTCTAGCAAGTCATGACGGTATACGAGACGTTCTCCGATTTTTTTACCTTTTGATGTTAATACAAGCCCTCTATATTTTTCATAAATTAGATATTCATCTTTGTCTAATTTTTGCACCATTTTTGTTACAGAGGATGGATGTACACTCAGCGCTTCAGCAATATCAGATACGCGGGCATAACCCTTTTCATCAATCAACAAATAAATTTGTTCAATATAATCTTCCATACTAGGGGTAGGCATCGGTTTCCTCCATCCAATTTCATTTTGCTCATTCCGTACGAAGCAATCAATAAAATGATACACCAGAAAGAATAACGTGACAAGTTGAAAACAAGCCTAAATATATAAAACAAAAAAGAATCTGTATTTGTATACAGACTCTTCTTAAGTAAAGTATTGTATTTCTGCATCAGGAAAAAACTCATGTATATAACCTCTTATTGTTTCTTCTAATACTTCCGCATCATCTTTTTTATATACGTATTTCCCGATTCCGTATCGTCCCCATTTATATTTACGCTTCTCTTCATCCATTTCAAGTTTCGAATTCGGATAACGCTCTTGAATGACCTTTTTTGCCGGTTTTGTAAAGCGATGTTGAATTAATTCAAACGTTAAATTCGGTATCGACAAATCTTTTAGCGCATTGTACAGTCGCTCAAATAGTTCACGGTATCCTTCTTCCCATCCTTCATGCATATAAAGTGGCGCAACTATAAAGCCAAGTGGATAACCCGCTCCTGCTACTTTACGAGCGGCTTCAATTCGTTCTTCAAACGGTGATGTCCCTGGTTCAAAATTTTTAATCACATACCGTGAATTAATACTAAACCTGAAACGAGTTTTCCCGTTATGTTTTGCATCTAACAAATGATCCACGTGCGAATATTTCGTAACGAAACGTAAACGCCCGTATTCACTTTCTCCAATAAATTCTATCGCCCGCTTTAATGCATGTGTTAAATGATCAATCCCAACGATATCTGATGTACAAGCCGCTTCAAATCTTGTTATTTCAGGTGCTCTTTCATCCATATATTGCTTTGCCTTCTCCAATATTTCATCAAGATTAACATACACGCGAACGTAAGGCTTACTCCCAAGTGTCGTTTGCAAATAACAATAATGACAATGCCCCATACACCCCGTTGCGAGCGGGATTGCATATTCAGCTGACGGTTTTGACGTATCAAACTTTAATGTCTTCCTAACCCCAACGACAAGCGTTGCCTTTGCATTACGATACTTTTGCAAATCATTTTCACCTGGCAAATTTCTAATTTGATTATGAGATGTCGTTTCATGAATTTCTAATCCCATCTTCGTAAACTTCTCATACAGCTCTTTTCCAAGCGGATATTCAAGTGCCTTCGGTTCAAAGTAAACGAGTTTTGGCATAAATGGTTTCATACGTTTCCCTCCTCTCGTTAGTATGGGGAATGTTGAAAAATTAAAACTCATAAAAGTTTTCCACGTCAGTAACTTGCGTTGCAAGTTACTGGATGTTATAATTTGGATATCAGCTACCTTGCAACGCAAGTTACCTGAATAAAAGGTGGTGAAATCATGCACAGCCAAATGTTAAAAGGTGTGCTCGAAGGTTGCATCCTATACATCATTTCACAAGAAGAAGTGTACGGATATGAACTGAGTACAAAATTAAATAAACACGGATTTACATTCGTAAGCGAAGGAAGCATATATCCGTTATTGTTACGTATGCAAAAAGAAAAGTTGATTGAAGGAACATTAAAAGCCTCCTCACTCGGTCCAAAACGTAAATATTATCACGTAACCGATAAAGGATTAGAACAGCTTGAAGAATTTAAACAAAGCTGGGGAATGGTTTCAACAACCGTAAACAACTTATTACAAGGGGAGTGATAGGAATGAAAGCTAAAGACATGGTTGAATTAAACAATAAAAAACGAGAACTCTTAACACCTGAAAACGAAGCTGCTTATGGTGATATGTTAGTATATCTTCGAATATCAAATGTACCTCAGCAACAAATGGAGGAACTGTTACTAGAAATATTAGATCATCTCATCGAAGCACAAGCAGAAAATAAAAGTGCTTACGACATTTTCGGTAACGATTTACAATCTTATTGCAATGAACTTATATCAGCTTTACCAACCCAAACAAAGTTAGAAAAAACTTCTTTAATCGGTTTTGCTATTAGTTTACTTCTTGCTATACAGTTTGGAATCGATGCAATCGTTTCATTTTTTATTTTAACTTTTGGAAAGAATACGGAACACTTCACTCCATCTTTTAGTATCCCTGGAACCATTTTATCTGTTTCACTCATTATTCTAGGAATACTGCTTATTTTGTATTTTTTAAAGCGTTACTCCTTTGATCAAAAAACGACTTGGAAAAGAAGAATTCTATTTGGATTTACGTTCGCTACTCCATATTGCGCCTCTGTATTTTTACATGTTTATTTTAAAAAGCAACCTTATCTCATTTATCATTTAACATTTTGGCAAAATGCCTTAATTGCTATCTTATTTTTTGTTTTATATAAATTACTATATAAAAAATCAAATTTTTAGCAGCCTTTCAAAAGGCTGTTTTTCTTCTGTCTAATTTTACAAATTGAAAAATTTCATAAAGAAAATAAGAAAAATGCAAAATAATTAAAGTTAATTGTTGACGTGATGCTTTTATTATCGGTATCATAAATCTTCGTGAGCAATTATTTTTCGTTATACGATTTTTTTATTATTACTGAATTTTTGAGAGGAGAAATTAGATGTCAGTTAAGAAGAAAACGCAAGTACGCACCGGCAAAATGGTACGTGAACTAATGTTAGCAGACGAAGATGTAAATGCTTCGCTAATTATGGTATATAGTGAAAACGGTGTAAACGCAGAAATTAAAATCGAGGGCTTAACGCCGAAATGTAACGAAGAATTATTTTTGAGCGGAAACGTGGATTGGAACAAGAGTGTTATTTATAAAATTGTTGATTTCACTGGGAACGCTGAAGTTGGTAAAGTTACATTAACAGCGATGAACAAAAACAATGTTTCTCTAGAAGTTGAACGCGTTATGTGGAGCAAAGAGAATAAAGAAGCTGCTGAGCAAGAAGAAACTGTTGTAGAAGCTACTCCGAAAAAAGAAGTAGTTGTAGAAGCTCCAAAACCTGTTACGCGAGTAGAAACACCTGCAGCACCTAAACCTACTCCGGTACCAACACCGAAGCCAGTAAGTGTAGAAGCTGCTGTGGAATTATCTACTCCAGCACCTGTGAAAAAAGCAGTACCAACTCCAGTTACAAAGCAAGAGACAGCACCGGTTGCACCTGCAAAACCGAAGCAACCTGCTTTGACTGAAACAAATACAAAACTACAAGAAAATTATGTGAAACTCGTGAAAAAGACAATTGAAGTTTGTCAAGATTACGAGCTTGGCATCGACATAGATGATTCTATTGAAAGCTTAAAACAAGAACTACAAAGCCAAGGTATTAGCGTTACATTCGACAAAGAAATTATGGACGTTGTAAATCGCCTTCGTTCTTTACAAGATAAAGGAATCAAAGTAGAAAAAGTACTTAATTTACTATAAAAAAATAAGAGGTGGCAATTGCCACCTCTTATTTTTTATAATTCCATTCGTTACTTTCATACTTCTCTTTTGCTAATGTTTGCACTTCATGTAATTGTTCTTCTGTTAATTCATACGGAACAAGTTCTACATCTAATCCTTTTTCAAACCCAACCTCAAACGCTTTAATTAACTGATCGATTGTAAACGTACGGTCTGTTAATTCATTAATTGCTACCGCTTTAGAAGAGAACATACTCTTCATACGCTCTTTTACACGTTCATTCGGGAATAAAAACAGATCATATAACTCATCTAAATCTATTTCTAACGGAATCGACCCGTGCTGTAAAATAACACCTTTTTGACGTGTTTGAGCACTACCTGCGATTTTTCTTCCTTCTACTACGATTTCATACCAAGATGGTGCATCAAAACATACACCTGAGCGTGGATTTTTTAAATTTTCACGATCTGCTTCTGTTTTTGGAACTGCATAATACGCTTCTAATCCTAATGCCTTAAAACCGTCTAATAAACCTTGCGAAATAATACGATACGCTTCTGTAACTGTTTTTGGCATATTTGGATGATCTTCAGACACAATAACACTGTACGTTAATTCTTTATCATGTAGTACACCCCTGCCGCCTGTTTGACGACGAACGAATCCATATTTCTTTTCGTTAACTACATCCATATTAATATCTTTTTCAACACGCTGGAAATACCCAACTGTTAATGTTGGTACTTCCCATTCATAAAAACGAATGGTTGGTGGCATTTTCTTTTCACTTTGCCAATTTAATAAACATTCATCTAACGCCATATTAAATGCCGGTGAACATTGACCAGAGTTAATATAACACCATTTTTCTTTTCCCATCCTGCACCTCATATAACCAATTATTTTTCACATTCTCTAGTCTACCAAATTCGACAAAATTTGTGAAAGAATACGAAATTTCTTCTTATATGCAAATGAATCTGTTGCATAAATACATAAGGGCATTATAATATTGAAAGTAGGATAAGAAAAAAGGGAGCGATAGAACCGTGTCAACAACTTGGATTATTTTATTAGCCGTAATCGTAGCGTTCATCGGCTACACTGTATGGATGTATTTCTATCAGAAAAAATTAATTAAAACACTTTCAGAAGAAGAGTTTCGCGCTGGCTACCGTAAAGCACAGCTTATCGATATTCGCGAAGCAGACGAATATACTGCAGGGCATATTTTAGGCGCACGTAACATTCCGTTATCACAAATTCGCCTTCGTCATAAAGAACTTCGTAAAGATCAACCAGTTTACTTATACTGCCAAAGCGGATTCCGTACTGGTCGTGCGGCTCAATACTTAAAGAAACAAGGCTACAAAGATTTCTACCAATTACAAGGTGGATTCAAAACGTGGACTGGAAAAATTAAAAAGAAATAATAACATACAAAAACTAGCTGAATGATTCAGCTAGTTTTTTCATTCCATATTATTCGCAATGTATACTAAATTTTGCTTAATCACATCTTTATCATTCTCTTGTGCATTACGATACAAAATCTGATATTCAAGTCCTTTCTCTTTCCAGATAAGCGTAGCAAATTCGTCTCCTCGCTCGGAATCATCCTTATTTTTAAAATAAGCGAGTGCTCCATTATTCAATTTCATTTGTTCTTGAAATCGCTTCTCTTCCACAAGATCCGGAAAACTATAAGGAAAGTTCGCAACATTTAACTCAATATACTCATTTCTCCCCAGCTCCCGCTGTTTATATTTAATCATCAAAACCGTGTTCTTTTGTCCAATCGTTCTGACTTCCCCCTTCACATCACTCGTAATGTCATACGGTAAAAACGCCGGAACTTTAAATTTCACTGGAAAATATTTCGGAAGCTCCTTCAGCGGAATTGGATCCGTAACACGATCCATAGCTCCCCCTGTTTTTCCCACAAAGTTTTTTTCTTCTTGCATCGTTTGCTGAAACGAACATGAACTTAGCACTAGACTAGAAAACACGAAACAAATGATTCTTTTTTTCAATTTGTTTCCGCCCTTTCTTCATACCGCTATATTTATGAATGAAGCGTTTATATGCTATTCATATTCGCTTCATTAACAAACTCCCCTTTGAAAACTTTCCACGTTATTCTCACACATTTTGACAAAAACTCTTTTATAAACGCAAAAAAGACCGCCATCATTCTCACGCCCAAATACAAAGGTTACGCGAATAACAGAAGCCATGTTTATAACATAGTTTGTGAAAAGCTTTTCAGGTCAAGATTTTTTCATTCTTATTATTTTCCCTTTATAATAAGGGAAAGAGGTGATACATATGGCCAATATAAAACAAATTGCAAAAACCGCTGGTGTATCCATATCAACTGTTTCCCGCGTCCTTAATAATCACCCTTACGTAAAAGAAGAAAAACGTAAGCGTGTTCTAGATGCTGTTGAAGAATTGAATTATGCCAAAAATATAAATGCTATTCATTTAATAAAGGGAAAAACCTATACAATCGGGGTTATGCTCCCTTTCATTAATGTTCCTTACTTTAGTACCATTATTGAAGGAATTGGCAACGAAGCGTTAGCAACTGGATATCACATTAACTTATGCCAAACGAATTACGATAGTATTGAAGAAATTCGCGTTCTTGAAATGATGAAAATGAAACAATTCGACGGAATGATTATTTGCTCTCAAACGAGTTCATGGGAACAAATTGAACCTTTTGCAAAATTTGCCCCTATTATTTCATGTGAAAAAATGAACCACCCTCTCATTTCATCTATCTATGTAGATCATTACGAAGGCTTCCGTCTCGGTACTGCCTATTTACTCAGTAAAGGGCATGAGAAAATCGGGATATGTTTAGCAAGAAATACAAGTGTTAATTCAATCGAGCGTAAAAAAGCTTTCGCAGATACACTTCGTAACGCAGGTAAAACGGCACATCCTGATTGGATTTTTCATCAATGCTATACAATGCAAGACGGTGCACAAATACTCCATCGTATTTTAAATATGAAAAATCGTCCAACCGCTATTTTTACAGCGAACGATCAAGTTGCAGCTGGTTTATTAACAGAGGCGCGAAAACATGGCATTCGCGTCCCTGAAGATCTCGCTATCCTCGGATTTGATAATCATGAAATTTCAAAGGCGTTAGAAATTTCAACTATTGAGCATCCTGGTCTCGCAATGGGCTCACATGCTTTTTCTTTATTCCATAAACAAATCCAAAGCGAGCAAATTGTCGGGAGCGCAAAAGAACTTTCATTCCATTTAATTGAGCGAGATACTGTCTAAAAAAAGAGCGTTACCTATAGCGCTCTTTTTTCAGCTCTTCACCTATTGACTTTATATTTTCCATCTCATATAATGAACCTAACGAACGATAGGTAGGGGATGAAAATGACAGCAAACCGCATTAAAGCTGTAGCACTTTCTCATTTCGCACGCTATGGCTACGAAGGAACTTCATTAGCAAATATTGCTCAAGAAGTTGGGATTAAAAAACCATCAATTTACGCACACTTTAAAGGAAAAGAAGAGCTATATTTTATATGTTTGGAATCCGCTTTTCAAAAAGATTTACAGAGCTTCACAGACGATATCGAAAATTTTTCAAATTCGTCTACTGAAGAATCGCTCTTACAGTTACTAAAGGGCTACGCAAAACGATTTGGTGAAAGTGAAGAATCAATGTTTTGGTTACGAACTTCCTATTTTCCGCCCGATGCATTTCGCGAACAAATTATCGAAAAAGCGAATACACACATTGAGAACGTCGGAAAACTTTTATTCCCTATATTTAAACGGGCAAACGAACAAAGTGAACTGCATAACATTACAGTAGAAGACGCTCTAGAAGCTTTTCTATGCTTACTAGACGGACTTATGGTTGAGCTACTATTTGCAGGTTTAAATCGCTTTGAGGCTCGTTTAAACGCCTCTTGGCAAGTATTTTGGCGAGGCCTTTCAAACTGACGGATTGCTCCTTTGCAATGCGTCGTTTTTAGCCCTTTACCTAACGATTGGTAGGAAGGAGAAATGACATATGGCTTGGATTTATGTAATCATAGCTGGTATTATTGAAATCTTTTGGGTCATTGGACTTAAAAAAGCGGAGGCACCACTTGAATGGGCTGGTGTTGCGTTATTAATTACAATTAGTTTCGTTTTATTATTTAGAGCTTATAAAGATTTACCTGTCGGCACTGTATACGCAGTCTTTACAGGAATTGGAGCTGGTGGGATTGTTCTGACAGAGATTTTCATCTTCGGGGAACCTTTCTCTATTGTAAAAGTGTTATTAATCGGCTTAATCTTCTTCGGTGTAATTGGTTTAAAACGAGTAACAGAAGAAAAAGAAGCGAAGGAGGCCGCATAAAATGGCTTGGTTATTTTTAATTCTAGCTGGTATTTGTGAAATTATTGGTGTACTCTTTATGAAAGTAGCCACTGAAAAGAAAGGCTGGGCACCAAAAGTTATTTTAATCGCTAACTTCGGCGTAAGCTTCTTCTTCTTATCTCTTGCGATGAACACATTACCGATGGGAACTGCTTACGCGATTTGGACTGGAATCGGAACTGCCGGAAGTGCACTTCTAGGTATTCTTATTTTCCGTGAATCAGCGGATTGGCGTCGTCTTGCCTTCTTAAGCTGCATTCTATGCGGCGCTGTTGGCTTAAAACTATTAAGCTAACGTGAGGTGAATGTCATGTGGAAAGAAAAAGGAAAACAAATGTTAGCATGGATTACACTCGGAATTGTCATTCTATCGCAAATCAGTTTTCATATAATAGAATGGTTGTTTCATAAAGTAATATCCATTCTTACATTTCTTCCTAGCATAGCACTTGAAATTGCATCTATTGCTTGGTCTATTATTGCCTCCATTGCAATCGTCATTATATGGAGTATCGCCAAACTATGGAATACATTATTTAAAAAGGACAGTACTTCTGAAAAAGAGTAACTGTCCTTTTTTATATTCATTCAGACTTTCTGTAGAAGTTTGATGTGATAAGACAAAGAAGACCAACTATGACAATACTTATACCAATCCCTTTATGCAAATCAGGAAATGGTGATGGTATATCTGAGTAAAAATTTGCTAATATGAGACCGATTGAAAATAAAAGTACCCCTATTCTATATAACCATTTTCTTTTGTTCATCATTCTCCTCCTAACATTTTTCATACACTTCTTTCTTTTGGACATACTACCTAAAAAAGGAGTGAATACTATGCAAAATTCTATACATAAGCAGATCCTATTTTTATTTTTCCTCTTTCTCATTCTCGTTATCGTTTTCAGCTTTATATTACATACTCCAAAAGATGTTGTACCGAATAGCCTCTCTGTTTATAAACTCTTACTTTCATATTGTCGTTATTGAATAAGGTGCCTTACATAAGGCACCTTTTAAAATTCTCTCTTCTCATACAATTTCACTGAAATGAAGATAGATACTATGAACATGCATATTGAACTAACGAATAACAAGTTGTTATATAGTTGAATTTGTTCCAAGTTGATTTCAAAGAACATGGTACCAATTGCTATTGGTGCTATTAGTATGAAAAACGTAATAAAAATAGTTTTTTTGTATGCTAACCAAAACGATATTGGTAAAACGAAACTTAAATACACTAAAATAAAGCTAATACTAGCAACCATTTTCGTTTCAATAAATTCAAATAGGTTAACCCCATTCTTCATTCCCATCGTGAAACAACCGACCGTTACGCTTATAAAAAGAATAATAATTGCTACTATATATTTCGCATACACAATTTGTTTTCTCCATATTGGTAAGCTGTTTACTATAACTTCACTCTCATTTTTACTATCTGCTTCAAATGTTTTTACTGTTGCCCCAATTGTAAAAATTACTGACATAATTATGAACAGATTTTCCGTATCTGTTAAAGCCATATAAAAGAAAATAGGATACAGTATGTACCAAATTAAAAATTTCCATTGAATGATGAAATCTTTTAAAATTAGTTGTTTCAAAACTATTCTCCTCTCTCTTACAAATCACGCTCATTGTACAAATGAATTGAGAGTAACATAGACATGATATATAAAAGAAGTAGCCCCGCTATAAAACAAATATTTACGACTAGACTCGTGCTCCAAATATTTTCTACATCTAACCATACTTTACTTACAATCAGTCCACTTAAATACCCAAATGCAATTCCGATGAAGGGTGCAATTTGTTTTGCACTGCTATATCCTACTGAGAATTCAATCGGAAGTACAATTATGCTACAAACAAATCCACCTGTTATACCTCCGAGAATTTCTCCCCACAGGATAAGTCCTGTCATATGTTCATTTTGTAACTGTATCAAACCCACCACTAGTGAGAAACATCCACCTAGAGCAACTAAAATGCTTACAAATATGTATTTCCCTATGACAATATCTTTACGCTCAAACGGTAAACTATTTACTATTATTTCACTTTTATTTTTCCCCTCATAACCCATTGACAGTACCATACCAAGAAAAGGTATAGATACACTAATCGTCATAAGGAAACTCTCACTACGAAAATCAACAATAGCAAGGAAAAACAAACATATTAGATACACAAAACTTAACTTTCTTTGCAACTTCATATCTTTTAAAACTAGTTGCTTGATCATTTTTTACCCTCCTAATATGAAAATGCCCCTTCTATAACTCTGCCTCCTGAAACATTTTCATTGAGAGCAACATTGATATGACTATACTTACTAACACTCCGATACCAACAACACTCATTGCTAGTGTAGCCTCTTGAGAGTGGAGTACTTTTAACATGATTATTTCATCACCAAAAATATTGCACATAAGGCCAATCATACCCATTAAAGGAAAAATCATAATCACATTCAAGACAGTAATAGCTTTATATCCCCCAATGTAATTAGTAGGTATCGTTACTACACAATAAATCAAGGTTGCTGCTATTGCTGAAAATATTGCATATCCAGGAATAACTATATCCCTGTTCAACAAAATATTTCCTAATATTACGACTATAGAGGTTATACTCAAACCGACTATAATAAATAATGTGCTTGAAATATATTTAGCTATCACTATCTCTTTTCTCATTATAGGCAAACTCACTAATACTTTTTCTGTTTTACTTTTTTCTTCATAATAAAAAGAAATATATATAATCGTACTACATGTCATAAATAATCCTATTGCAATCCCCATTGGTTCTACAGAATTTCTAAAAACAGATAAAATAGGTATTAAAAAATAAAAAGGAAACATCTTCTTCTGTAAGAAAAACTCCTTCAAAATCAACTGTTGCATATGAATTCTCCTCTCTACAAATCACGTGCTTCATAAATTCTAATTGTAAGAAACATAGAAGCGATATAAATACTGACTAATGCAATGAATCCAACTATAAATACACCAATATGCATAGGATTCATAATCCACTCAAGGAATGGAGGTGTTGTTTCATTCAGCCCATCACTAATAAATATCCAAAGTATCCCACCCACTCCTATTGATGCTGCTGATACTAGACTTCTTACTACCTTCGATTTTGTACCATAATAACTAGGGAAAAAGGTGACAACTAAAAATACGGCGTAAACAACCCCATTTATTACTTCATACCACGGAATTTCAATGTATAGATTAGGATGATAGGCACCGATATCACCCAGAACAGCAATACCTCTTATAAGGAAAATAAACAACATAGTAGAGAACATACCACCTACAATAAATATTGCACTGGAAAGATATCTAGCAATTATGATATTTTTTCTACTTACCGGTAAACTATTGATAATAATGTCACTAGTATTCCGTTCATCAATTACAATCAACATCGTAATTGATGAAAGCGTTACAAATAAACAACTCATAGGAAACAGCATTCCATCACCGTTTTCAAATAAAAAGAATATAAAGGGTATAGTAAGATACACTGGCCATATCCCTCGAAAAAAGAACAAATCTTTATATACGAGCTGACGCATAGGCACCTCTCCCTTTCGCGGTGTAAACGATAATATCATCTAATGTAGGCTTTTCTAGTACAACTTCACTTCCAAACCAATCGATAATGGCTTGTTTATCCTTCGCTAAACCTTCGAAACCAAACTTGTTTTTTCGTAATCCAACAAATAGTTCTTTTCCTTCTCGGTCTAATAAATCGTTACTTCCTTTTACGATTACGTAGTTCTCCATTAATTCATCTTTTTCACCAGTAAATATAATTTCTCCATCATTGATAAACGTAATATAATCTGCAATGCGCTCTAAGTCTGTTGTAATGTGCGTTGAGAATAATACAGATACTTTATCTTCCATTACAATTTCTTGTAACATATCAAGTAATTCACTTCGAACAACTGGATCTAATCCTGCTGTTGGTTCGTCCATAATAATAAACTCCGCGTGGTGCGAAAGTGCGATGGCAATCGCAAATTTCATTTTCATCCCTTTTGATAGTTCTTTAATTTTTTTATACTTCGGAACTTGCAATCTATGCATATACGATTGATACTGCTCTTCGTCCCACTTTTTATATAACGGCGCAATAATACGCTTCATTTGTTCACATGTTAAATCTTCATAGTAATGATTTTCATCATATACAAAACCGATATTTTGTTTTATTTCTTTTTCGGCTTTCTTATTGTCCTTGCCAAAAATTTTTATATCGCCGCTATCTTTTCGAATTAAATTCATAATCATTTTGATCGTCGTACTTTTCCCGGCTCCATTCGGTCCGACAAATCCCATAATATATCCGCGTGGTAACGTAAAATTTATATTTTTCACTACAAAATCTTGATAACTTTTACAAACATTTTTTAGCTCTAACATCTCTTATTCCCCCTCATATAAACACGCAATCATCTGCTGTAAATCTTCAAGTGAAAGCTGCAACGCTTTACTTTCATTCACAATCTCTTCCGCTTTACTTTCCAGTAAACGTAGCCGCTGTTCTTTTAGTAGTTCATTATTTTTACGTGAAACATAAGTCCCCTTCCCAGCAACAGTTTCTATATATCCTTCTTTTTCAAGCTCCTCGTACGCACGCTTCGTTGTAATTACACTAATTTGTAATTCCTTCGCTAAGCTACGAATAGACGGTAATTGGTCTCCACCCTTTAAACCACCATTTAAAATAAGCTGGCTTAATTGTTTTCTTATTTGTACATAAATAGGGTCTTGGGAAGAATTCGAAATAATAATATTCATGTTTTCCTCCAGTTTGTGTATATACTGTATATACCTTATATACACAGTATATACACAACATCCTATTTTTGGCAAGAAAAAAAGACCAACATTTTCCTGTTGGTCTTTCGTATATGTATCACTTTTCAAAGCGATCTAACATCTCATCTCTCATTCCGAAACTCACTACCGCAATTCCTACATACATAAACAGAAGGAACGCAGGATGAACTGTGTTGTACCAAGTGCTATCAACAATTAAATAAATCGTTAATGCGACAACAAGAACAAACGCTAAGATAAACATATAAAAGTGTCTTGTGCTACCCATGATAAACTCCTCTCTTCTCACTTCACCATTCAACAGTATATTTTATCGAATAATTCGATATGACTCAAGGTTAACTTTCTGTTATGTAATCAAGTTCCACCTTTACAATGTCCTCACATGCTATTGAAATGATCGTTCCTTGCTTATCAATTGCCGTCACTTCTCTATTATCCATTACACGATGCGCTACTCTTTCTAGCACTTTTCCTTGGTCTCGATAACAAAATTCTTTTATATCTTTAATCGTTTTTCCGTTTTCTAAATGGTATATCATTCTATAACACCAATATCCCACATTTTCACCCCCAGCTTGCTCGTTTTTTCACATATACATAAAAATGAGTCATTCCTATCTCATTACATCTTCTTAATTTCAATAAAATTCTAACAAAAATAAATACTTTTATCAAACCGACTTTTTCAACAAAATTACCTATGAAACTGCTTCTTTACGCCATTATGAAACAAAAAATATAAATTTTTAACATTTTCTTCACTAATTCTGCACGAATTCTCCATAAAAAAAAGAACCCGCATATAGCGAGTTCTTCCTTTGTTATTTTAATCAAACTTGTACAGGAGCTGGTTTTTCATAACGTAAAACTGGTTTACGTGCAGCCATCGTTTCGTCTAAACGTTTAATGACTGTTGTATGAGGTGCTTCTTGTACAACTTCTGGATTTTCTTCTACTTCTTTAGCAATTTGAATCATCTTATCAATGAAACCGTCTAATGTTTCTTTTGATTCTGTTTCTGTCGGCTCAATCATAATACATTCTTCCACATTTAATGGGAAGTAAATTGTTGGTGGATGGTAACCGAAATCAAGCAGGCGTTTTGCAATATCTAATGTACGTACACCAAGTTTCTTTTGACGACGACCTGATAATACAAACTCATGCTTACAATGTCTATCGAATGGAAGATCATAGAATGGTGCTAGTCTTCTCATCATATAGTTCGCATTTAATACTGCATACTCCGTTACTGCACGTAATCCATCTGGACCCATAGAACGAATGTATGTGTATGCACGAACGTTAATTCCGAAGTTACCATAGAACGGTTTTACGCGCCCAATTGCTTCCGGACGATCATAGTTAAAGCGATAGCCATTTTCCGTTTTCTCTAAGATCGGTTTTGGTAAGTACGGAATTAAATCTGCTTTCACACCTACTGGACCAGAACCTGGACCACCGCCGCCGTGAGGACCTGTAAATGTTTTATGAAGGTTTAAATGTACAACGTCAAATCCCATATCTCCTGGGCGTGCTTGGCTTAATACCGCATTTAAGTTTGCACCATCATAGTATAATTTACCGCCTGCATTATGGACGATTTCTGCCATTTCTAAAATATTTTCTTCGAATAAACCTAATGTATTAGGATTTGTTAACATAAGTGCTGCTGTTTCTTCGTTTACAACACGTTTTAAATCTTCTAAGTCAACAAGACCATTCTCATTTGATTTTACTGTAATTGTTTCAAAACCAGCTACAGTTGCAGATGCTGGGTTCGTTCCGTGAGCAGAGTCAGGCACAATTACTTTCGTACGGTTAAAGTCACCATTTGCTTCATGGTATGCACGAATTAACATTAAGCCTGTCCATTCTCCGTGTGCACCAGCTGCTGGTTGTAATGTAACAGTATCCATACCTGTAATTTCAATTAAATGCTCTTGTAAGTCGTACATTAATTCCATTGCACCTTGTACTGTCTTTTCATCTTGCAACGGATGAATATTTGCAAATCCTGCAAAACGAGCTACACTCTCATTAATTTTTGGATTATATTTCATCGTACAAGATCCAAGTGGATAGAATCCAGAATCTACACCGTGGTTACGGTTTGAAAGTGCTGTATAGTGGCGCATAATGTCAAGTTCAGATACTTCTGGTAGCTCTGCATCTTCTACTCGAATATAATCGCTCTCAAACACATCTTCTAGTTTCACTTCTTCTACATCTAATTTTGGTAGGCTATATCCTATGCGTCCTTCTTTACTCACTTCAAAGATAAGTGCTTGGTCTTGGTTCTTCATTGGATAGCCCCCATTTCGTTTACAAGTGTGTCAATTTCCTCTTTTGTACGAAGCTCAGTTACTGCTACAAGCATATGATTTTCATGCTCTTTATAATCACGGCCTAGGTCGTAACCGCCGATAATATTCTTTTGTAATAATGCATCGTTTACTTCTTTAACTGGACGCTTGCAATCTACAACGAACTCATTGAAGAACGGTCCAGCAAATGTTACAGTGAAGCCTTTCGCTTCAAATTGACGTTTTGCATATTGTGCTTTAGAAATGTTTTGACGTGCCATTTCTTTCACACCTTGTTTACCAAGTGCCGTCATTGCAACTGATGCTGCTAATGCATTTAACGCTTGGTTTGAACAAATGTTAGACGTCGCTTTGTCACGGCGAATATGCTGTTCACGCGCTTGTAACGTTAATACGAATCCACGTTTACCATCTGAATCTACAGTTTGTCCAACAAGACGCCCTGGAATTTTACGCATAAATGCTTTCGTTGTTGCAAAGTAACCACAGTGTGGTCCACCAAACTGCGTTGGAATACCAAATGGTTGTGCATCACCGATTACAACATCCGCACCAAATTTTCCTGGTGGTGTTAATGCGCCTAATGATAATGGATTTGAAGAAACGATAAATAATGATTTTTGTTGATGAACGATTTTTTCAATATCAGCTAATTTCTCAACTTGTCCGAAGAAGTTTGGATATTGAACGATTACACAAGCAACTGTATCATCTACTTCACTTTGTAATACGTCTAAATCTGTTACACCATCTTTATGATTAATTTCAACAACTTCAAGATGTTGACCTTTTGCATACGTTTCAAGTACTGCTCTTGATTCTGGATGAACTGCGCTAGATACAAGAATTTTCTTTTTGCGAGTATGGCCAGCTGCTAGCATTGCCGCTTCAGCTAAAGCTGTACCTCCGTCGTACATAGAAGAGTTTGCTACATCCATTCCTGTTAATTCACAAATCATTGTTTGGAATTCAAAGATTGCTTGTAATTCCCCTTGTGAAATTTCTGGTTGGTATGGCGTGTAAGCTGTATAAAATTCTGAGCGAGAGATAACGTGATCTACAATTACTGGAGCGTAATGATCATATACACCTGCTCCTAAGAAAGAAGCGTACTCTTTTAAGTTAGCATTTTTACTAGCCATTTGAGTTAACTCTTTTAAAAGCTCTGGCTCTGATTTTGCTTCTTTAATTTTTAAATCCCCTTTAAAACGAACACTCTCTGGAATATCAGAGAATAACTCATCGATCGTTTGAACGCCGATCGTTTGTAACATTTCTTTTTTGTCTTCTTCTGTCATTGGAAGATAACGATGCAACATGAAATCTACCCCTCTCCCCGTTACTTTGAACGTTTATAAAATGGTGTTGGAACAACTACTGCTTTGACGCGTTTATTACGAATTTCAATTTCTACTTCTGTATCAACTGCTGCGTATTTTACATCAATTAGTGCTAAACCAATGCTTTTCTTTAACGTTGGAGATTGTGTACCACTCGTTACTTCCCCGATTTTTTCTTCTCCAATAAATACAGGGTAATGCGTACGAGGAATTCCACGTTCGATTACTTCGATGCCGACTAACTTACGAGGCGCACCGTTTTCTTTTTGCTCTTTTAACGTTTCTTTTCCAAAGAAGTCTGCTTCTTTATTTGGTTTTACCGCAAAGCCAATTCCAGCTTCAATCGGTGTAATATCTTTTGATAATTCTTGGCCATAAAGTGGTAATGTAGCTTCGAAGCGAAGTGTATCACGAGCACCTAAACCACATGCTTTTATGCCTTCTTCTGCTCCAACTTCAAGAAGTTTCTCCCAAAGTTTTGCAGCATCTTCACTCTTACAGTAAATTTCAAATCCATCTTCACCTGTGTAACCCGTACGAGATACAAGTGCTGGAATTCCATCTACAAGAATATCGTTTTTAAATTTAAAGAACTTAATTTCTTTCAAATCTTCTGACACAACTTTTTGTAAAATGCCTTCTGCTTTTGGTCCTTGAATTGCAAGCTGTGCAACTTCACTAGAAACATTGACTACTTTCGTATCGCCAATTACATGGCTAGCTAACCATTCGTAATCTTTCTCGATATTTGATGCATTGATTACTAATAAATAGTCTTCTTCACCACGTTTGTAGATTAATAAATCATCTACTGTACCACCATTTTCGTAGCACATAGCTGTATATTGTGCGCCTCCTACCTTTAAGGTAGAAACGTCATTTGTAACAACACGTTGTAAAAATGCTAAACTATCTACACCTTTTACCTCAACTTCTCCCATATGAGACACATCGAACAAACCTGCAGCCGTACGTACAGCTTCATGTTCTTCTTTAATGCTTGAAAATTGAACTGGTAATTCCCAACCACCGAAGTCGATTGTTTTCCCACCATACTTCGCGTATACATCAAATAACGGTGTACGTTGTAATGTAATCATGCTCTCTCCCCCTTATGCTTTGACAAATCAATAAAAGTTGCTCGCCATATCTAAACATTTTCACTCTGAAAAGATAGGATATACGGAATCTCATTATATTTTTTTATGAAAGCGTAAATAAAAAATCACTTTCTTGGATAAAATACGAAAGATTCCACACATTTCACACCATTATCCTAACATTATTCGCTATATTTCATCAATATTCTAGCATAAAAAATAATTTAGAATTTTTTATTCTTAATCTAATTGAATACAACTTTCAAAATTTAGCCCTTTATCTTTGCCTATTCTTTAACTTTTAGTATGTGTAATAGCGCCTTATTACAAGGCTTATATAATAAAGATTTTTTTAATAATTACTTTAGTTTATAAAAGGTGGGAGAGTCGTAATGAATGTCGATATTTCCGTAGATCGAACGTGGCAAAACAATTTTTTAAATAGGATTGACGAAGATGGCCCTTGGACAAACTGGGATTTATATCATTTAGCTTATAAAACTGAAAAATCGTTACTTGTTCCTACTTTCGATGGATTACAAGCACCGAAGCATTTATCTCATTTCACACCACTTCCTCATCAATTAGAAGTCGCTCAAAATGTCATTGAACAAATGAATGGCAAAGCGATACTTGCAGATGAAGTGGGACTTGGGAAAACGATTGAAGCTGGGCTTATTTTAAAAGAATATATGGTCCGCGGCCTTGTGAAAAAAGTACTTATACTCGTCCCTGCCTCTCTCGTATCACAATGGGCATACGAACTAAATACAAAGTTTTTCATTCCAGCTGTAGCCCAAAGGAAGAGCTATTCATGGGAACAAGCCGATGTGATTGTATCATCAATTGATACTGCAAAACGTTCACCGCATCGCGATATCGTTTTGAACTTAGAATATGACCTTATTATTATCGATGAAGCACATAAACTTAAAAATAACAAAACAAAAAACTATGAATTTGCACAGCGATTAAAAAAGAAATTTTGCTTATTATTAACTGCTACTCCTGTTCAAAATAAGATTGATGAAATTTTCAACCTTGTTTCTTTATTAAAACCAGGACATTTAGGCAATCAATCCAACTTTGAAGAATATTACGCTTCCAAAAATCGTTCCGCCGAATCTGATGAAGATTTAAAAGCTCTTATTAATAAAGTAATGGTCCGAAATCGACGGCATAATACCGGAATTGATTGGCCAAAGAGACATGTACGTACAATTTTCGTTGAGTTTAATGAAGAAGAGCAAGCTTTGTATAACGGGATTGAAAATTGGCGAGGACAAGACGCCTTCACATCCGCTTTCTCATCGTTAACTTTAAAACGAGAAGCTTGTAGTAGTCGTGAGGCTGTGTACTATTCATTAAAAAAACATGTAGAAAAACGACAGAAGGAAAATGAGCATTACATAAAAGACCCGCATATTGATGTGCTAATGGACAAAATTAATCATATTCCTTTCAACTCAAAAGCGAATAAAGCTCTTGAGCTTATAAAAGAAATTGACGATAAAGTCGTCATCTTCACAGAATATCGAGCATCACAAATGTACTTACAATGGTTTTTACAACAACACGGCATTTCTTCCGTTCCATTCCGCGGCGGATTTAAACGTGGGAAGAAAGATTGGATGAAGGAGCTTTTCCAAAACCACGCACAAGTATTAATTGCAACTGAAGCTGGTGGTGAAGGGATTAACTTACAGTTTTGTAGCCATATGATCAATTATGATTTACCATGGAATCCAATGCGCCTTGAACAAAGAATCGGACGTATTCACCGTCTTGGTCAAAA
Source organism: Bacillus cereus group sp. TH152-1LC (assembly GCF_027710505.1). Taxonomy (NCBI): domain Bacteria; kingdom Bacillati; phylum Bacillota; class Bacilli; order Caryophanales; family Bacillaceae; genus Bacillus; species Bacillus cereus group sp. TH152-1LC. The sequence goes on from NZ_JAQFNK010000003.1 coordinate 366,744, forward strand.
GAATGATGTTCATATTTATAACTTAGCTACAAAACACACTGTTGAAGAACATATTTTGAAACTGTTATATGAAAAAATCAATTTATTTGAGCGTGTTATCGGGGAACTTGATGAAATTTTAACGAGAATTAATATGAAAAACATCGACGCGCACATTCAAGAAATATTTGCGCAATCAAAAAGCGAAGGAGAAATTCGAATTAAGATGGAAAACTTAACATCTATTATCGACTTCGCGAAACGAAATGAAGCTGAGGTGCAAGGCTATGCAGCAACATGAAATTCATAATTACTTATACAATTTTTTCGAGGCGAATAACTGTGAAATTTTAAACCGTTCCCCTCATCTATTAGATGTGCAGCTAACAATTGAGATGGATAAATTATTAATGAATCGCCCTTTTTATTGGCACTATCTTGAGAAAACAGGAGGCGTACCGAATCCGATGCGCCTTACTCTTATTACAAATCCAGAAAATGAAGAAAACGATGGCGAGCTTATTCACTACGGTTCACCACGTCTTCATCAAATTTTCCAAACGACAAAAGAATTAGGCTCTTACATACGTTTATATGAGGAAGTAAGGCATAGCGGGGCAACACATACACCGCTCCATCCGTGGCTCGGTGTAAATATTAAAGTTTCCTATCAATGTGATCGAAAAAAAGACATCCTTCACTCCATTGGGATTCATCTCATTTCTGGCACAATGATCGCAAACTTTCATGAAACATTAGCCAAAATTAAACTTACACCGAAAATACCTGACTTTTGTTTTACGCTCTCGCCCATCATTAAACCGCAAAGTGGTTTACAACGTATAGAGGATGCTTTAAAGAATATTATTGCGGAAGATGACCATACGTGGGCGAAAGAAGCAAGAGTGCGCTGGAATCACGATTTAGACCTTTTAAATCGTTTTTATGAAGAAAGTGATGAACTTCCCGAAAGCTATGAAATTGAAAAACAAGCACTGCAAGAACAATACGAGCCACGCATTACCGTGCAAATTATTAACGGTGGACTCTTTTATGTTACCGCGAATCATTTTCTAGCTTAAAGAAGCCCCTTCTGTTTTAGAAGGAGCTTTTTTTGAGTTATCCTCTATCGCCATTACGCTCTTGTTGTTTTTGCTTTGCCATACGTTTTTGATGCGCACGATCTTTTGCACTCACATGATTTGCATCAGTAGGAAGGTTTTCTTTTGAACGGCCAATTCCATTACTCATCTTTTCCACTCCTTCTTATGTCTTTCAAAATACACCCTTATTTTCAGCTAGAGATACAATCCTTATACAAAAAAATAAGAGCAGCCATTGGCTACTCTTACTTACTCACTCACATATTTTTGAAACATATCATGGATGCCTTTATTTACGAGGTTCGAGATCTGCTCGTCAGATTTATTCGGATAACGATCACGCAATCTGATAGATGCCTTCACCATTAAATTTTCTAATACAGAACGGCCACCTTCTCCATAAATAATTTCAGCATACTTAACAAGCCTTCCATCCTCTACTGTTGCCGGATTATGATTGAAGAAAAATTTACTCATTGTCTCCACCTCTCTTTTTTGATAACGTTTACATTTATATAGATTATTTATGTTATTTATTTCACAATATTGTATGCATGTATATTTAATTAGTTTCATTATAAAGCAACATATCGATAGTAAATATGTGATTTTCCGTCCATTTTGTGAACAAACTAAAAATGAAAGCGTTTCCTTTATTATATACTAAAAAAACTTACTACGCTAGGGGCAATTTTTTCAATCTACTAATCCCTCAAAAAGCGATATATTTTTTCTTTTCCCATTAAACCTTATACAATTTTCAGAAATTATATTATAAAATATATGTATGACTTAAGGAGGCCCTATATGAATCAAAATAAAAAAGCTATATTAGATCTTGTCTTTTATCTCGTAATCCCATTCCTCATTTGGAAATTTGCAAAACCTTATATCGATCCTTATTACGCGATGTTACTTTCCTCTGTTCCAGGGATTATTTATACACTGTATACCTTTAAAAAAGAAAAACAGTTTAACGTAACAGGATTCTTTATTTTAATTACACTCATTTCTAATACAACAGTGGATTTATTATCTGGATCAGCTGAACGCATGTTGTGGAACGATGCGTATTATCACATCGTACTAGGTATTATCGTTATATGTACCATTTTTATAAAAAAACCACTTATGTTATATTTCGCAGCAGATATTGCCGCACTGCAAGGCCATGACCGTGATAAAAGTCGTGAACTGTATCGTGATAGTCGTATCTATCCGGCACTCCAATATTTAACGCTATTTTTCGGGCTACAATTCATATTAAAAAGCTTCTTAAAGATTTATTTCATTTCTGTTTTCGGTGTAGATGGCTATGGTGAAATGAGAGCGATTATGACCGCTGTTGGATGGGGCATTTCCATTTGTATCGGAATTGGATTTGTCTGGGTGAACAATAAAATACATGCCGTTACAGAAGAAAAAGAATCCGTACAGTAAATAAAAATCCCCTAGTAGCATCATACTACTAGGGGATTTTTATTTTGCTACACATATTACGAAATCGTTAACTTGATTTTTTCCTTTTATCTTTTACGTTTCGATAAAACAAAGCAGCACTTAGCGGCATAACACCAAACCATTTATTCATAAATGGCTCTTTTTCAGCACGGCGTTGTTCTTTCTTTTGTTTACGATCTTCTTTTGGAGCATCCATATACGACACAAACTGCTGTGTCACAAAGCGAACATAATCATTAGTAGACATATTATCATCACCTCTACTTGATTAGTATGTCCACTTTTTTATTCATTAATCTTTTCTTTTAAGTCATTCATAATTTGCTTTACAGACTTATTCGTCGTATCGATATAAATATGAGCCTCTTCATAATAAGCTCGGCGCGATTCAAATTTTGCCACAAATGCCTCTATATCTTTCTTCTGAAATAGTGGCCGTGTCGTATCTTCCCGAAGTCTTTCTGCAATTACATGTGGATCACAATATAAATACACGACAGTTCCATTTTCCTTCATCCACTTTCGGTTTTCCTCTCGTTCAATGATGCCACCACCAGTTGTAATAATTACATTACAACTCGGTAGTGAACGTAACATTTCACTTTCATATTCCCGAAAAGCCATTTCGCCTTCTTCAGCAAAAATATCACGAATTGCCCTCTCCTGCTTCTCTTCAATTTTTTGGTCTGTATCGACAACATCCATATGAAGTTCTTTACTTAACGCTTTTCCAATTGTTGTTTTCCCAGCTCCCATATAACCGGTTATGTATATAGATTTCATGTTCGTTCCTCTCAATCATCCGTTATTATTTGTTATTATAACGAATGATTACATTATTTAATAAAAAAACGTTTTGTTCTTCTTATAAAATAAAGAACAAAACGTTTCATACACGCTTTTACTTATAAGCGCCTCTTCTTACCCACTGCGTTGCAATCCATTTCTCACCTTTCGTTACAGGTGCCCCTCCATGTAACGTAAGCTCATTTAATGATTGGTCTTGATAAAAATACTCAAAGTATACTGCCATTCCCTTTCTAGGGTGCACAGAAAGATTTAATTTAGGGAAGAACGTTTCTCCGCCCTCTTCTACATCATTTAAGTACATGACAAGCGTACTAATACGATTATTAGCAGCTGATCTACTATGTTCCGCAAAATAATCATAGTGTGCTTTATATTGTTGATCCACTTCATAATTTAAAATGTGTAATCCTTCTCCATGCGACGCAGGAACATTCATGATAGATGCAATTCGTTTTTCAATCTTCGTAGTAAGTTCATTATCGTCTAAAAATGCACCCTTACTCGTTCGAATATCATTTACATCACGTGATGAACCAACTTTAGAACGTGCTAACTTACTTTTAGACAATTCAATTAATTCATCACATTCTTCATCGCTTAATACATTTCCTAACACGACAATAAGAGGTTCTTCGAATTTTGAAATAATGTGTATTTCCCTATCTTCCGTCATAATTGCATTTCCTTTATGATCAAAAATAGTTTGTTCCTTATTTTCACCTATTTGATTGTTATTTGTCATTTCCCTATTCTCCCTAAAAAAATATGTTTGGATAGCTTGAATATATCACATTCTTTCTACCTTTCTCTTTTTTGAGAAAATTTAAACTTTCAATTGTTTTAAAATGAGAAATTATGGTTTTTGTTCACACATTAAACAGACTATCCTTCTATCCAATCGAATATTTTTCCATCCTTTTTTCTATATCGAAAGCTTACTTTATAGAAAACTTCCTGCTTTATTTTGCACTGCAACGAAACGAGAATATCATCGTTTTCAAAGACGTAATTTCCACTTGCTTCGCCCTTTTCATATTGAAAGAAAAATGTATCTTCCTTTTCTTTTTGCTGTAAACCTTTTTTTATACTTGTAATCGATCGATTTAGTAGTTCCTCCAGTACAAACTTTTGCTCTATTTCAATATAAAATTTTTTATCTATAAGCAACATATTCGTTTCGTATACAAAGAAGGAAGTTAATAATACAAGAAAAATGATTGTTCCTGGCATCGTAAATCCATCTTGTTTTCTCATATATTTATTTCCATTTTGCTATATCTTACAGCTACACCTTCATATATTTTCCCACTCATATCTTTCACATTTATAAAGAGCAAATGAGGTGTTACTTCATACGAAACCATTTCAATATTTTGTAATATAAATTCTCTTCCGCGCATATTCACTTTTCTTATCAGATGATTATTCAATTTTTCATACGTCACTTCATCTCCAGTGCGAAGACGGAAGCGCAAAAGGGTATCTTTATTTTCATTGACTACTTTTTCTACAAAAGATACTTCCCGAAACTCTAACTGTACTTGTCCTAAAAACACATCCCATTCCCAATTATTTAATCCTTTTGATTGATTATTTTCTATCCCAATAAAATTTAAACGTGGCAAGAGTAAAAAGAACAGTGATAACAGAAAAAAACATACGATCATTTCTATTAATGTAAACCCAACTTCTAATTTATTTGTTCTCCTGCATAAAAGCATTGTTCCACCATTCTTCCTTTCACATCTTTCCACATAGCACAAACTTCATTTCCTCCCCAGTATGTGTAATATACATTTCCGTTTACGACTTTTTCTTGTTGTTGTTTCGCTCCATTTTCATATATATATAAAGCCGCTTCTCTTTTTAATAATGCAAATGCTTTATAACGAATTTGTATGTTTTTTCGTTCTTGCATAATCAATACTGTTTGCGGAAGTAGTAAAGACACTGCCATCATTACTATACTTAACGCTACAAGCATCTCAGCCATCACTGACCCTTTTTGACATTTCACGATACGTAAATCTCCCTCTTCCAAGCTGAAATACAATCTCATATTTATAACTTCGATACGAAAATAAAATCGTGCCACCTCTATTAATATTTCCACTCGGATTATATGTCATCGGATTTGGAAAAGTATTCAAATCAATTTGTATATCGCTATCATATTCTCTTTTAATGATAGTAAGATTCGTACTTAGTTCCCCTATATAATACGTATGTCTATCTTTATGCCATCGTAATGTATAGTGTTTTTGACGGTTTATCGCTAATTGTTGCATATACAAAATATCATTTGAAAACTGTCTTAAAAATTGGTCGACTTTTTGTTTTTCATGTAATGAATGTACGTTAAAATATGTGACCATACTTAGTACAGAAATTGCAAATAGAACGAGTAGCATTTCTAAAAGAGTAAATCCTTTTTGTTTCACAGTTTCCCAGTTGTTACTGTGCCATCATTTGAAATGTGAATGGATTCACCGTTTGGACACTTATCAGCTGTAATATATTTTTCATCCCTTAGCTCTTTTAGCGAGGGAATTTTATTATGTTGTAATTGGTATACTTGTATTTGAGCTTCTATAGATTTCACATAGGCTTTACATCCTGTTCCTTCGACGGATGAACGCTGTGTGACTACATTCGGAATAATTAATAGTAATAATACAGTTATGACGACCATAACTAATAACATTTCTAAAAGGGTAAATCCTTCCTCATTCTGCATGCAAACACCCCCTAAATAGAATTCATCATTTGAAACATTGGCATAATCATCGCTAAATACATAAGAACGACTATTCCTCCAATACACGTAAATAAAATCGGTTGAATGATTACTAACATACGTTTAACTTTTTGCTCCATCTTTTCCATAATAAGATCGCTATAGTCACCTAATTCAATCGCCAAATTACCGTTTGCTTGTCCATGCGTAATAATATAAGAAAGTTCTTCCTCATAATATCCACTTTTAGCAATAATAGATTGCAACGGTTCTCCCGCAATTAATTGGCGTTCAATTCGGCCCGCTTCATACTGAAAGAACGGATGATATTTTTGCTCCATCATTATTGTTAGAGCCTCAAGTACTGATAGTCCGCCGTGTAATAAACCGCTTAATTGAGTGGCGAAATAATGTGAATGCTTTAAAATAAGAAATGTTTTTATGAAGGGGATACGAAGCTTAATTTTTACCTGCTTCATATGCGGAAGTTTCCGAAAGTAAAATATATATACGCTACAACCAATCATAACGATAAAAATAGTACTAAAAATAAGATAGGGTAGTAGCTTAATTGCACTTAATATTTGTTCTGTAAATAACGATGCTGTAGAACCGAATGAACTATATACCATATCAACTTGCGGTAATAAAATGCGGTTAAAAATCAAAATCATGATTATTAAAAAAAACGCCAAAAACATAGGATACTGCATGATTTTCATCATATCTTTCCTATACTTATCCTTTTTATAAAGAAGTGCGCTCCCTTGTTGCAATGCAAAAGAAATATCACCATGTTGCTCGGCATAAAATAAATAACTTAACATATCCTGATGAAACTTTAACTGATGAAAAGAATCGTGTAGACTTTTTCCATCTTTTAATTCATCAATCATGTGCTGCAATTGTCCTTTCTTTTCCAAAGGTAATTGAAACCGTAAAAATTCTAATGCCTGCAAAAGGGAGTATCCTTTTTCTAATAGTTCTCCTAATCGTTTCAGCAATACTACTTGATCACTTAAACTCCATATTTTCTTAAACATACACATCCTCTTCTAAAAATCCTAAAGCGTATCCTTTTCGTATCGAAGCTTCTAATGTTTCGTGCTCGTATGTGACACATTCCCCATTTGCTTCTTTAATCGCTTGTTTTAACTCATATCCATATAACAACTCATAAATACTCGCTTGTCTGACTTGCCTCATTGATTTACATAAAGTTGAGCACTTTCTTTTGCAAAACGGACACTTCAATTCGACAAGTCGCTGTGCAGCTATAGCCAATAAAGATTGTTCAATTTCTTGCCTCGTTATACCAAAATCCATGAACCTGAGTATCGCCCCTTTCGCATCATTCGTATGCAGTGTCGTCATTACTAAATGTCCAGTCAAACTTGCTCTTATAGCAATTTTCGCTGTTTCTTCATCACGAATTTCACCGACTAAAATAATATCCGGATCATGGCGTAAAATAGCCTTTAACCCTGCCTCATATGTGATACCTGCTTTTTCATTTATTTGAATTTGTAATACATCGTCATTTCTTTTTTCAACTGGATCTTCCAGCGTAACGATGCGACGTGTTTTCTTTTTTCTAATGACCTCTAATAATGCATACATTGTTGTTGTCTTTCCAGAACCAGTCGGTCCAGTAAATACGAGTAACCCATGGGAGTAATGTAAAAAAGAGAGTAGTTTCTTCGCTGTACTTGGAAATAACGAAAGATGAGATAACGGCTGAATAGATGCTTGTAAATGAAGACGAATAACGAGACTTTCTTGATATACAGTTGGTAGCGTGGAAAGGCGTAAATATACTTCTTGCCCATCCATTTGTAAATACAGTGAACCATTTTGTGGCTTCCGCCTTTCCCCTATATCCATGGATGCTAAAAATTTAAAGTGTGAAACAAGTTTTTCTCCAAATTCCTTTTCGATACAATGCTTCGTCATTAAATCTTTCCCTATACGCAGTTGAACCGCTACATCCTTCTTCCGGGGCACAATATGTAAATCCGAAGCTTGTACCCTGCACGCTTCTTTCAAAATCGTATTCGCAAAACTTTCAATTCCATTCATCATTTTTCCCTCCCCACTATGTATATAGCATGAAAAAATTCATAAGAAAAATCAGTATTTTTGTATTTTCACTAGAGAAAAAAGGAAAAATATGTTTGTGAAATTATGAACAATTTCCGAATTATTGTCTGAAATTACCTATATGAAAGTTTATCTGTATTATAATGTTATTATCTTGGATAAAGTGATAAAGGTGGAGATCCTCATGGAACAAGCTTTAAAAATTACAGGTGTATTATCTGATCCAACTCGTTATTACATTTATAAATATATTTCTCAAAAACATAGTTACGTAACTGTACAAGAAATTGCAGATGAGTTTGAAATTCATCCAAACGTAGCGCGTTTACATTTATCTAAATTAGAAGATGTTCATATGCTGAAATCTGAAACGAAGAAAACTGGAAAAGGCGGACGACCAAGCAGATTATATGTATTATCTGAAGATGTTATCCAATTACAATTTCCATTCCGTGATTATCAATTGTTAGCAAGAATCGCATTTAATTCTTTACTTAGCCTTGGCGCTGCTGGTGAAAAAGCGCTATACGAAACTGGAAAACAGTTCGGAGCCGAATTAATGCAACAACATATGATGCGTTTAAATGTGAATGAAGATGCTTTAACAGTCGAGCAAAAAGTTCAAATTGCAAAAGAAGCTTTCTCAACAGCTGGCTTATCACCTGCATTTGAATTAAGTGCAGATGGAACGAAAATTTTCTATGATGTACACAATTGTCCATTTAAAGAAGTTGCTGTTCATCATCCAACTGAAATTTGTAATATGCACGGAGATATGATGAAAGGGATTTTTGAAATCCTATTCCCTAACACGGAATTAACACGAAATGACAGTCTACTAGATGGATGTAAATCTTGTAATTATAAACTAACAATTTAATTTCTCATATAAAAAGAAGCCATTTATAAATGGCTTCTTTTTATATGAACGAATATTTACAATAGTAAGAAAAATAAACTATAATGAAGTGAGGTTTACTTTTTTTAGAAAAGGAGGGAGATGGCATGGAGCGCATGTTTCGCGTTCTCGGCTTTTGGACTGGAATTTTCTCGGTTATGTTTTACGTAGGGGATATGCATTCGACCGCACTACTATTTTTAGGACAAACAGGATTCTTCGTACTTTTAAGCTATTTAAATTTAACAGAGCGTATGTATATATACGTATTCGGGGCATATTTGACTGTTTTCTTCATAGGATTTACATACTACACGACGTTTTTACTTGTCCCTGGAGCTGGACATTAAAAGATGGCATTTTGCCATCTTTTTTTTAATTCCGTAATTTCCTAGTTGACTTATAGGTTTTATTACTTTATATTCTATATAACAGATTGGAATTAGGGGGAATCAACATGAATACACTGCTTGTCGGAATTAACGTTGCAGTCATGCTCATCTTAGTTGGCGTATTATATTATATGCAACGTAAGCATGTATCTTTTAATAAACGTGTATTTACTGCTTTAGGAGTCGGAATTATCTTCGGTCTTATATTACAATTTATTTATGAGCCAACTTCTAAAGTAATTATTGAATCAAATACTTGGTTTGGCTTAATCGGTAACGGCTATGTGAAATTACTTCAAATGATCGTTATGCCACTTATTTTAGTATCTATTATTTCAGCCTTTACAAAATTACAGTTAACGAAAAACCTTGGTAAAATTAGTGGTCTTATTATCGGAATTTTAATTCTTACTACAGGAATCGCTGCAGCTGTCGGTATCGCTGCAAGTGCAGGATTTGATGTATCTGCAACAGGCCTGCAACAAGGTGATGCAGAATCAGCTCGTCTGAAGCTAGTTGAAGAAAGATTTACTTCTATTGAAAAAACAACAATTCCAGATAAATTATTAGAACTATTGCCTACAAATCCGTTTCTTGATTTAACAGGCGCTCGTCCAACATCAACAATTTCTGTTGTAATATTTGCAGCATTTATCGGTATCGCCTTTATAGGTGTAAAACGAAAATATCCAGAACAAGCAGAACTATTTAAGAAAATGCTTGATGCTGTATATGCAATCGTAATGCGTATGGTAACATTAATTTTACGTCTTACTCCATACGGCGTATTAGCTCTTATGGCAAAAACAGTTGCTGGTAGCGACATAAATGCTATTTTAAAACTTGGTAACTTCGTGTTAGCGTCTTACGTAGCACTTATCGTAATGTTCGTTATCCACTTATTATTAATTGCTCTATCTGGTTTAAATCCAATTCAATATTTAAAAAAGGTATTCCCTGTATTAACATTTGCATTCACATCTCGCTCTAGTGCTGGTGCAATGCCATTAAATATTGAAGCGCAAAAAGAAAAGCTTGGTATTTCCGAAGGGATTGCCAACTTCGCAGCATCATTTGGAGTATCTATCGGGCAAAACGGTTGCGCAGGTATTTATCCAGCAATGCTTGCAATGATGGTCGCTCCAACTGTAGGAATCGATCCATTACAACCACAATTTATTTTAACTTTAATCGCTGTCGTTGCTATTAGCTCATTCGGTGTTGCCGGTGTTGGTGGCGGTGCAACGTTCGCAGCGTTAATCGTACTATCTACAATGAACTTACCAATCGGTATTGTCGCTCTGGTTATCTCAGTTGAACCATTAATCGATATGGGTCGTACAGCTCTTAACGTAAGTGGTTCTATGACAGCAGGTCTTATTTCTAGTAAATGGCTTGGTGAATTAGATCAAGATACGTACAATCAAGATGATACAAAAACTGGTGAAATTGCTTCATAATGAAAAGGCCGCTAACAAAAACTGTTAGCGGCCTTTTTTAGTTCTTTTCATCTTTCTCTTTGTCTTTTATACATAAGGCATCACGTATAGATATAACGAAAATATACCGTTTTTCATTTTTTAATAACTATTTGTTTTAAACTAAAGACTAACTATTATTCCTCATCTGCAAACTGTAAAAACTCTTCCAAGCGCTCCTTTAACTCCTCTTCTATCTCACAATAAGATTCATCAACAAGCTCACCACTTAACTTACTTCCCCAAAGCCTTATTTGAAGCGGTACTCCTAAAAAATAATTACAACATTCCCAGATAGGAACAGTATAAAATTCAATCATCTTCCCTTCTTCATCTAATACAGCTATCGAAACGGATAAAGAATATCCTGTTTCAAAAGGATATTCTTTATCTCTGATGAGTTCTATAAATAATTCCATGTTTTTCTCTATGTAAAAATATGAATAATCTTTAAAAAGTTTAAATGATATTCGCTCTATTTCCTTCTCCATACATTGAATATTCTCTTTTAACTCCAACGTAAACTCCTGTTCTTTATATTTCATTTTCGCCTCCTTAAACATAGAAAAAGAGAATACAATAACATATCCTCTTCTCTCAAATATATTTCATTATCTCACAGCCCGTCCTTCTCACAAATAACCATTTTGTTCGCACCATTTATGAAATTGTCCTACGTCTACTCCAACTAACACGATATCCTTTAGCTCTACATCAATGCTTTGTTCTCCAATTACAATAGCAAACTGCGATTCTAATTTTGTCTCGTCTTTCTTTACAATTCCAATTCGGTTCCGATGCGGTCCATCTTTTATATATGCTTTTTGTCCTACAATATCAAAGTTCAAGATTTTCACCTCTTTTACTGCGCTCAAATTGGAAATACGATCTCCACCTCGGAAAATTTCCTTTCATTGCACTATTTCTCTATATATATGACGAAACAATAAAAGAGTCCTTCCTTCTTTACAATTATTTTTTCTTTGTTTCATTTTTGTGATCGAAACGTAAAGTTTATAATAAAATACACTTGGAAGCGCTTTCTATGTAATTTTTTATGTTATACTATATAAGTAGAACTTCGTAAAGAGGGTTAAAAAATGAATATAAAAATGATAAAAAAGGTAATTGAAGCATTAAAAGTATATGGCTTTCAGAATGTATCATTCTGTGACAAAACGAAGCAATTTTTATTTCATAACGAAATGGATATTATGAGCGGCTATGCAGAAATAACATATAGTAGTCAATTTGAAAAATTCAACGTACAAATTCATCCGATTGAAACACATCACCAAGCAGAGTTGCAAGAGGTTGAAAGACATATACAGGCCTGTATAAGAAAAGTGGAATATTTAAACGCACTTCTTAGCGGACAGACAAAACTAGATGATAAAATTATTATAATGTAAAAAAAGAACGTGATAGCCTCACGTTCTTTTTTTACATTATACGTTCATCTTTTCCTTCAGTTGTAATCCTGTAATGGATTGTAATACATCCATTGCTTCTCCAAATGTCATATCAAAAATTGTTTTATCTTCTATGTATGGAAACTGTCTAAAACGCTTTTCTAACATTTTCACGGCGTCCGACGTAAAGTTTGCACTATCAATTCCAAATTCTGTTTCAAGAAGAACGATCCAATCTAACACGTGAAAACCTAATCCATTTACGAATGAAATAAGTTTTTCTTCTGGCTGTGAAGATAAGAATACACATCGTTCCATCTCACTAAAAAGTTCTTCTCCTAAAATATCAGCTAATTCCTCATCATGTTCACGGTCAATAATTTCTTCATAACCATAATCATCAACAAGCTCCTCAACTTCTTCACTATCCTCACAAAGCAATTGACTAAGAAGTGCATCTTTCTTAAATTCACTATTTTGTACGACTTCTAAAAAGCTCGTTTCCCATCCATTTTCTAATTTCATATTATATACTCCTTTATATACGTTTCTTATCATCACTGTACCCAAAAGATCACTTTTATAACCTTTTAGACAGTTATTATTATTTCACGTGATCCATAACATAAGATGCAAATTCAGTTGCATCTCCTTCAAAAATATTTATTTCTGGCAAATGATAGAACGTTGTTTGAAGCGGGTTTCTTTCATGGTATACATATATCTTTTTCTCTAGCGCGATCGCCATTCCAAACTCTGTATGGCTCCCGTTTCCGCCATCTAATATAAGTAAAAAGACATCCGCTTCTTTTATAGCATTCTTTTCTGCCTGACCAATTTCTCTTAATTGATCTTGATTCACTGCTCTTTCGTTTCTTGTCCAATCATATGTATGGTGCCATCCTGCATGTTTCAGTTCATTTGCTATAGAACGTACAAGATGTTTATTTTGGAATCCTGAGGCGACATAAAAATTCATTTATATACACTCCTTCATTATGTATGGGAAACTCCTTTTAGCGTTACTTGCTATACACATAATAAAGAACGACTTCAAAAAAAAATCCCCATCTTTAAAACTTATTTGCGTTTAAATGATGGGATTCTTCATGCTCTTCTTTTATTTTTTTCTTTTTATAACTTTCATCAGCTAACATTTCTAGTTCAGCTGTTATTTCTGATTTTTCAAGTTCTCTTTCTTGCGAAAATTTCCTTGAAATATAAACAATAACACTACCAACGTACAACACAAAGCATATAATAAGTGCAGTATTTTCATAGAGACTTAGCTCCAACACAGTCACTCCTAATCCATTCGTATTTTCACGCTTCATTAATTGGAATTTCCCTACTAATCCATTTGTTATTGTAACATAAAAACACTGTTTCTTGGAATCTTTCATCCTATTAAAAGAGGCATGATTGTTTCATCATGCCTCTGAAATATGTTGAATAATTGTTTGAATTGCTTCTTTTCCATTATATTTTTTCAATGCTGTTTTATACATCTCATTATTTTGATTTAATTCTTCGACATGCTTTATAAGAGATTTTACAGTCACATCTTCTTCGTACAATACAGAAGCATATCCTTGTCTTTCAAAAGACTCTGCATTTAATATTTGATCTCCACGACTTGCAAATTTCGATAGCGGAATTAAAACCATCGGCTTTTGCAATGTTAAAAACTCAAAAATGGCATTAGAGCCCGCACGCGAAATAACAAAGTCTGTTATCGCTAATATGCCTGGCAGCTCTCCATGTATATATTCAAATTGTCTATATCCTTCTTTATTTTGTAAACTTTCATCAAGATTACCTTTTCCGCAAAGATGAACGATTTGATATTTTTTCAGAAGTTCTGGTAACGCCTCTCGAACCGTTTCATTAATTTTCTTTGCGCCCAAACTTCCTCCCATGATTGTAATAACTGGCTTTTTACGTGAAAAACCTAAAAACGCTAAACCTTTTTCACGATTTCCCTTTAGCACTTCTTCACGTACAGGAGATCCTGTATAAATTACTTTTTCTTTCGGTAAATGTTTCGCAGCTTCTTCAAATGTAACAAAGATTTTCGAAGCAAAACGGAGCGCAATTTTATTTGCTAGTCCTGGCGTCATATCAGATTCATGTAATAAAACAGGGACTCTATTTAGCCATCCTCCAATTACGACTGGTACAGATACGAAACCACCTTTTGAAAAAATCACATCCGGTTTTAGTTTTCGGATCCTTACATACGCATCCATAACACCCTTCATTACAAGAAAAGGATCTTTTATATTTTTCAAATCAAAATAACGACGTAGCTTTCCGCTTGCAATACTATAGTACGGAATGCCTTCCTTTTCTATAATCGTTTTCTCAATTCCTTGATGAGAACCGATATAAGAAATATCCCAATTCTGTTCTTGTAAATGTGGAATGATGGCTAAATTAGGTGTTACATGCCCTGCCGAACCGCCACCTGTAAAGACTATTTTCTTCATACGTCTCCCCCTTCTACACTATAATACACTAAAATATCTTGCCTCAGGGTGAGAAAATACCATAGCCGTCACAGATGCTTCTGGCTCCATCATAAATCCTTCTGTTAATGAAATACCTATTTCTTCTGGGTGAATTAAGCGAAATAACTTTTCTTGATCTGCAAGTTCTGGACATGCTGGATAACCAAAGGACACGCGTATACCTCTATATTTCGTACGGAAACGTTCTTCCATCGTCAGTTCTGGTGAATCTGGAATACCCCAGCGATCACGAATGAGCATATGTGTTTTTTCAGCAAGTCCTTCTGCTAGTTCAAGCGCTAACGATTGAATGGCATGACTGCGTAAATAATCACCCTTCACCTTCCACTCTTCAGCAATGTCCCGAACACCTTCCCCAACCGTAACAGATAGGAAAGCAACATAGTCCATCTCATCTCCAACTGGGCGTAAATAATCACCTAAAGTACGATATGGTGCTTTTCCTTGTCTAGGGAATGTGAAACGCTCTATAACACGCGTATGATCTTCTGGATCATATATTACAATATTTTGTCCGTCGCTTTGCGCTGGGAAAAATTGATACACTGCTTTCGGTTTTAACCAAGATTGTCCTTCCTGCAATAGTTCGTCTATTAAATCATTTAATTCGTGTGCTCTTTTATCTCCCTCTCGCAAGAGCTTCTTCACATTTCCTTTTAATCCAAGGTGATGTCCAAGTAACATCTGTCTATTTAAAAATGGAGCGAGATGAAGGGCTGGAATATCACGTAATACAATTCGCTTTGTTGAATCAGGCACTATAACCTCAGCCTTCGGTAATGGCTCAATTACTGCTGGAATCTCTACTTTCTTCTCCTCTTTTTCTACGATATGGAGATGACGCTCTTTTTTATCTTGTTTCATCTTCTCGCGCTCTTCTTCCTTTTGAAGCTTATTAATAATATCAAGACCAGTCATCGCATCACTCGCATAGCATACAAGTCCTTTATATGATGGTGAAATTCGGTTATCTGTAAACTTTCTCGTTAATGCTGCCCCGCCTACAACGATTGGAACATCAATATTTGCTGCTTTTAAATCTTCAGCAGTCGTTACCATTTGTTGCGCTGATTTTACTAATAAACCAGAAAGACCGATAATATCAGGCTTTTTTTCTTGTACTTCTTGTACAATTCGATCCGAGCGAACATTGATTCCTAAATTAATAATCTCATATCCATTATTCGATAAAATAATTTCAACGAGGTTTTTCCCAATATCATGTACGTCACCTTTAACAGTTGCTAATAATACTTTCCCTTTTTTCGCACTATCGCTAGATTCCATATGTGGCTCTAAATAGCTTACCGCAGCTTTCATACTTTCAGCACTTTGCAATACTTCAGCAACGATAAGCTCATTATTATTAAATAATCGTCCCACCTCATCCATTCCTGTCATAAGTGGGCCATTAATAATATCCAAAGGCTTTCTTCCTTCTGTAAGTGCAAGACTTAAATCTTCTTGTAGTCCTTGCTTCGTACCTTCTACAATGTAATTTGCTAGCCTTTCATCAAGAGTTAATGTTTCTTGGATAACGACATCTTTCTTTTTTGCCACGCGATAGAAGTTTGTAAATTTTTCTAACGTCTCTTGCGTCGTTTCAAAAAGCAATGCATCTGCAAGACGTTTTTCTTCCTCAGGAATTGACGCATACCGCTCTAATTTTTCCGTATTCACAATTGCATAATCTAATCCTGCTTTCGTTGCATGATATAAAAAGACGGAATTTAATACTTCGCGTCCAGCTGGTGGTAAACCAAATGATATGTTACTTACACCTAAAATCGTTAAACACTCTGGTAACGCTTCTTTAATAAGGCGAATTCCTTCTATCGTCGCTGCCGCCGAGCCAATATATTCTTCATCTCCTGTACCTACAGGAAATACAAGTGCATCAAAAATAATATCTGACGGGCGTATACCATATTTCGTCGTCAATAACTCATAACTTCTTTTTGCAATTTCGAGTTTTCGTTCTGCACTAACCGCCATACCATCTTCATCAATTGTTCCTACAACAATAGCAGCACCGTATTTCTGAAGAAGCGGCGTCACTTTTTTAAATCGTTCTTCTCCATCTTCTAAATTAATTGAATTAATAACAGCTTTTCCTTGAATATAAGTAAGAGCTCGCTCCATCACATTTTCATCTGTTGAGTCGATCATAATCGGTACTTTTAACACTTTCGTAACTTCTGCCAAGAAGTTTTCCATATCTTCTATTTCATCGCGATCAGGATCTGCCATACAAATATCAATAATATGAGCATTTTTCTTCACTTGCGCTCTTGCGACTTCAGCAGCCTCTTCAAATTTCCCTTCTGCTACTAATCGTTTAAATTTACGTGACCCAATAACGTTTGTTCTTTCACCAACAAATAACGGTCTCATAGAGTCATCATATTGAAGCGCCTCTAATCCACTAACCCCGTGTCCAGCTCTTTCGTGGTGTTCACGCGGATTAAGAGAAGCTAACGCAGCTTTCATTGCTTTTATATGTTCTGGTGTTGTACCACAGCAACCACCGATAATATTAATCCATCCTTCTTCAGCAAATCGCTTCACTTTTTCAGCGAGAGAAGATGGAGATTCATGATAATGTCCATCTTCATCAGGAAGACCCGCATTTGGATAACAAGAAATGTAACACTCCGACAAATCGGATAGGGAACGAATATGGTCTCTCATAAACTCCGGACCAGTCGCACAGTTTAAT
This sequence comes from Bacillus cereus group sp. TH152-1LC, assembly GCF_027710505.1. Lineage (NCBI taxonomy): Bacteria > Bacillati > Bacillota > Bacilli > Caryophanales > Bacillaceae > Bacillus > Bacillus cereus group sp. TH152-1LC. The sequence continues at coordinate 384,364 of NZ_JAQFNK010000003.1, forward strand.
CCAACAGATAATGGCTTCATATGTTCTATTGATAAGTAAAAAGCCTCAATTGTTTGCCCAGCCAGAGTTGTTCCCATCGGTTCAATCGTTCCGGAAATCATGATAGGCACAATTTTATTTAGTTCGTCAAAAGCTGCTTGAATTCCAATATAAGCAGCTTTCACATTACGCATATCTTGACTCGTCTCAACGAGTAATACATCAACTTCTCCCTTCAATAAGCCTCTCGTCTGCCGTGTATAAGCTTCAATTAATTCTTCAAACGTCACACCACCAGTAACACTAATCGCTTTCGTTGTCGGTCCCATTGCTCCCGCAACATATACTTCCTTCCCACTTTCGTTGACCGCTTGCTTCGCTAAACGCGCTGCTTTCTCATTTAGTTCCTCGTCTAAATGAGACAACTCATAATCACTTAATACAATATTTGTCGCCCCAAATGTATTTGTTTCAATAATATCCGCTCCAGCTTCAATATAAGCTTTATGAATCTTTAAAATGACATCAGGCCTTGTTTCTACTAAATATTCATTACAACCTTCGTACTCTTCTCCTCCGAAATCTTCAGCAATTAAGTCCTCTTGCTGAATCATTGTTCCCATTGCACCATCTAATATTAAGATGTTATTTTGTAATTTTTCTTCTATACATTTCATCAGTTAATACCTTCTTTCACTTCTTGCTTTTCTCTCACATATTTAACAAGATGTTCTGTAATTTCATATTTTAGAAATGGTGTAATAAGATAAATGCCGTTAAAATATTTCATCGCTGCATCGATCAATTCTTGTGAAATGCGAATCCCTTCCTCAATTGCTACCTCTTTCGTTTCATGTCCATCCATTCTCTCCCTTATTTCTTCAGGTAGCGTAATTCCTGGCACCTCAAAATGAAGAAAATCTGCATTCCGTTTACTTATTAATGGCATAATCCCAATGAAAATAGGTTGTTCCAAATGCTTTGTCGCTTCATACACTTCTTCAATTAACGCAATATCGTAAATTGGCTGTGTTAAGAAATATTCCGCTCCAGCATCTATTTTCCGTTCCATTCGCTTAACCGCTGCTTTTAAATGTCTTACATGCGGATTAAACGCACCTCCTACTGAAAATCTTGTTGCTGGACCTATTGATTTCCCTAAAATGGAGCGCCCATCGTTCATTTCTTTGATCATTTTAATGAGCTCAATAGAGGACAAATCATATACAGAAGTAGCACCTGGAAAATCACCAACGCGCGCTGGATCCCCAGTTAAAGCTAGCACTTCTTCCATGCCTAACGCTGATAAGCCTAATAAATGAGATTGTAGTCCGATGACGTTATGGTCTCTACACGTTAAATGCGTCAATACCGGAATATCGTGCTTCGTTAATAATGCCCCCATTGCCATATTCGAGACGCGAGGCGATGCTAATGAATTATCTGCTAGAGTAATAGCATCTGCTCCAGCTCTTTTCAATGCTCTTGCGCCTTCAAAAAACCGCTGCGTATCTAATGTTTTCGGTGGATCTAATTCCACTACTACTGTCGTTTGTTTTTTTGCTTTCTCTGCTAAAGTGACATGGGCTTTCGAACGTTTCTCCTGTGTATGAACTACTTTCGGTCTTTGAATCGTATCCTTTTCTATTACAGGTGTAGCATTTGCAATTGCACGTTTCATACTTTCAATATGTTCTGGAGTCGTGCCACAACAACCACCTAATAACCGAATACCTTGCTCAATAAACTTCGGCGTCATCGCTTCGAAATAAGCTGGACTTCCCTCATATACGTAACGTCCCTCCACATAATTTGGGAGACCTGCATTCGGATATGCTGACAAATATCCATTTTGCGGAATCGATATCATTTTAAAAGCTTCCGTCATATGAAGTGGTCCTAGTTGGCAGTTCAATCCAACAACATTTGCACCATAATCTAAAAGCTGTTTTAATATTTCATTTACATCATTTCCATTTTGAGTCGTACCTGCCTCATGTAACGCTAATTGAGCTACAATTGGAATATTCGTTTGTTTTCGTAACACCTGAACAGCATGAAGTAATTCAAACTCATCATAGAAAGTCTCTAATAGCAGTCCATCAACCTGTTCTTCTAGTAATGCACTTGCCTGCTCAAGTAGCATAAATTCTCTTTCTATATCAGTCGTTGTAACAGCTCCGATATGTTTCATACCACCAATTGTTCCTAAAATTGCATTTCTATCTGTCACAGATGCTTTCGCCAATTTTACTGCCGCTCTATTAATTTCAGTAACTTGATTTTCTAAACCATACATACGTAATTTCGCTTCATTTGCTCCGTACGTATTTGTTTGAATTACATCAGCCCCAGCAGCTACATATTGCTTATGAATCGATATAATTAAATCTGGATCAGATATATTCAATTCTTCAAAACTACTTTGCAAGCCATGTGAATGTAATAATGTCCCAACCGCGCCATCACCTATTACAATTCCTTTTGATAATAAATCTAGTAATTTCACAAATCTCCCTCATTTCTATCAATATAAAAACCCCCTCTTCACTTTGAAGAGGGGGACATAATTGATCCTCCTCTTATTATGCAAAACATTCGTTTTGCAGGTATTAGCACCGTTTCAAACATTTAGTTTGAAGGTTGCCGGGTTTCACAGGGCCTTTCCCTCCACCGCTCTCAATAAGAGTTTGTCTTTATTATTTTATTTATGTAGCTAAAAGGAAATGCGTTCCCCTTTTAACAATGTTTGTTAATTTTTTAATAAATTTAGCATGCACAAATACAAAAGTCAATGACACTTGCGGAAAAATAAAAATTATTTAAAATAAAGTTGCAATTCAATTATCTTTTGTTGTAAAGTTAAAAACATAATAAAATTTCATACGAACATTCTTATCTAGAGAGGTAGAGGGACTGGCCCTATGACGCCTCAGCAACCATTAACATTTGTTAATAAGGTGCTAATTCCAGCAAATTGTGAAAGATTTGACAGATGAGAAGAAGACTCTATTCAAACCGAAAGCCTTCTTCTTAGAAGGCTTTTTTTATTTTACATTCACTTAATTGTTAATTTAAAAAGGAGGAATTTTTACATGTCAACTATTGAAACAAAACTAGCACAAATCGGAAACCGGAGCGAAACTACAACAGGAACTGTTAATCCGCCTGTTTATTTCTCAACTGCTTATCGTCACGAAGGAATTGGTAAATCGACTGGTTTTGACTATTCACGAACTGGAAATCCAACTCGCGGTCTTTTAGAACAGGCAATCGCAGACTTAGAATACGGCGAACAAGGTTATGCCTGTAGCTCCGGAATGGCGGCTGTTCTTCTCGTCCTTTCGCTATTCCGTTCTGGAGACGAACTTATTGTGTCTGAAGATTTATACGGCGGCACTTATCGATTATTTTCTGAGCACGAAAAAAAGTGGAACGTTCGATGTAGATACGTAAATACACAATCTATTAAACAAATTGAGAAAGCTATCACAACTGAAACGAAGGCTATTTTCATAGAAACTCCAACTAATCCATTAATGCAAGTTACTGATATTGCCGCTGTCGCAACTGTAGCGAAAAGACACGGACTACTCCTTATTGTAGATAACACATTCTACACGCCTTATATACAGCAACCATTAACAGAAGGTGCTGACATTGTACTTCATAGTGCAACGAAATATTTAGGTGGGCATAACGATGTACTAAGCGGACTTGTCGTTGCAAAAGGAAAGGAACTTTGTGAGGAAATTGCTCATTACCATAATGCCTCTGGTGCAGTCTTAAGCCCATTTGACTCATGGCTTTTAATTCGTGGTATGAAAACGTTAGCGCTTCGTATGAGACAACATGAAGAAAATGCAAAAACAGTTGTCGCTTATTTAAATGATGAGGACGGGGTAACAGATGTATTTTATCCTGGAAGAGGCGGCATGATCTCATTTCGCCTGAAAGATGAAACATGGATCAATCCATTCTTACAATCTTTATCCTTAATTACATTCGCTGAAAGTCTTGGTGGTGTTGAAAGTTTAATGACATATCCAGCAACGCAAACACACGCTGATATTCCTGAAGAAATCAGAACAGCAAACGGTGTATGCAATCGTCTTCTTCGATTTTCCGTTGGCATCGAAAATAGTAACGATTTGATTCAAGACTTAAAGCAAGCCATTAAACTTGTAAAAGAAGGTGTAAGAATATGAGTTATTCTATTGATACACTCTTACTGCACAACCAATATAAGCATGACTTGCAAACAGGAGCTGTTAACGTTCCCATCTATAACACATCAACATTCCACCAATTTGATGTAGATACGTTCGGGAAATATGACTATAGCCGCTCTGGTAATCCAACACGTGAAGCTCTTGAAGATATCATTGCATTATTAGAAGGCGGAACAAAAGGATTTGCCTTCGCATCGGGAATTGCAGCGATTTCTACTGCATTCCTCCTTCTTTCACAAGGTGATCACGTACTCATTTCAGAAGACGTATACGGAGGCACTTATCGAATTATAACTGAAGTTCTCTCCCGTTACGGTGTTTCACATACATTTGTTGATATGACCAATCTAGAAGAAATAAAGCAGAACATTAAGCCAAACACAAAACTCTTTTATGTGGAAACACCTTCTAATCCACTTTTAAAAGTGACAGATATTCGTGCTGTTTCTCAACTTGCAAAATCTATTAATGCCCTTACTTTTGTTGATAATACATTTTTGACACCACTATTCCAGAAACCACTTGATCTTGGTGCCGACGTCGTTCTTCATAGTGCCACAAAATTCATTGCCGGTCATAGTGATGTTACTGCCGGATTAGCGGTTGTAAAAGATGCCGAACTCGCCCAAAAACTTGGATTTTTACAAAATGCATTCGGCGCTATTTTAGGTCCTCAAGATTGTTCTCTCGTGCTTCGCGGCCTAAAAACATTACATGTACGTCTTGAACATTCAGCTGCTAACGCCAATAAAATTGCACACTATTTACAAGAGCACGCTAAAGTTCAAAATGTCTATTATCCTGGTTTACAAACACATCTTGGATTTGACATTCAACAATCTCAAGCTACATCAGCCGGAGCTGTCCTATCTTTCACTTTACAATCAGAAGACGCACTCCGCCAATTTTTATCAAAAGTAAAATTACCTGTCTTTGCCGTTAGTTTAGGAGCTGTCGAATCGATCCTTTCCTACCCAGCTAAAATGTCACATGCAGCACTATCGCAAGAAGCTCGTGATGAAAGAGGGATTTCTAATTCATTACTTCGATTATCCGTCGGCCTTGAAAATGTTGACGATTTAATATCCGATTTTGAAAATGCCCTTTCTTATGTAGAAGAACCTGTAAATGCATAGAGAGAAAAGAAGATATGAAATTAAGTTATCATATCTTCTTTTTATGCTGTTGCGTATATTTTACTTTTCATATAGTTCATAAAAAACGAAAGAGCACCATCTATTTCCAAGTAATAAATTAATTGATATATTAAGAAGTAAAAAAAGGGGCAAAAATAATGGATACTTGTGCAGATGTTTTAATCGTTATCGATCTACAAAATGGAGTATGTTATAGCGAAGAACATTTATTTGATTTACAAAACTTACTTACAAAAGTAAATAACAGAATTTCTTCATACAGAAAATCAAATAAACCAATTCTTTTCGTTCAACATTGTGATGATGATTTAGTACCCGAAAAAGAACTTTGGGCTATTCATGCTGATCTAGATGTTCAAGAACAAGATTTTTTTGTAAGAAAAACACATGCCAATTCATTTTATAAGACAAACTTAAAAGAGATTTTAGATCAATTATCTGTACATCGTATTGAATTTTGTGGTGCCCAAACAGAGTACTGTATGGATGCTACGATTAAATTCGCTCATGGACTAGGATACGAAAACTTCATGGTACAGAAAGCAACCTCTACGTTAAATAATCCATTTATGTCTGCAAAAGATACAATTGATTTTTATGAAAATATATGGAATCACAGATTTTTAAAATTGATACAAAGTAAACGCTAGAATATATAACTAATGTCTTGGTAATTCTAAGATTTATCAGCTATATTCAAACATTTCGTTTTCACCATAAAGAAGCTGACTACATTCAGCTTCTTTTCTTATAACCTGTTTTATATTCTATATATAACATTATAATTCCTTTGTCATATTATTTTAAAAATTTCGTATATTCATTTGAAAGAATAAGAAAATCATGATAAAATTGTGTTACAAATATATCTATATCTTTCAATTTTTAAAACGCATCGAAATTTTCACCCAAAAATGTCATTTTACAAAACCGTGCTAATTTATCTACTTTATTTACATCAGGGTCTCTTTTCTTACAATTTCTTTACTTTAGGAATTTTTTTCTGCAACAACTGTTTTCTTTTCTTTAATTTTTTGGTATGTATAGTATGGTATAACAGCTCACACGGAGGTGGAAAAGAACATGTTAGAAACCTTTCAAAAAGAAATAGAACTATATGAAAGCAATGCAGAATTATTGAAAGTACTTGCTCATCCTGTTCGCTTATGTATTGTAAAAGGATTAATTGAACGTGGTCCAAGCAACGTTTCTACAATGTACACTGGCTTAAACATGCCACAATCTACAATTTCACAGCATTTAGCAAAGTTAAAAAGTGCTAAAATTGTTTCAAGTGAAAGAAAAGGATTGGAAATTTATTACAAAGTAGAAAACGAGACAATTATTCAACTCGTTCGCGTATTATTGGGTTAGGGACTCATAAACAGAGAAAAAGGACGTATTCTATATTTTTTATCTCATATCTTTAATATAAATATATATCATGAGAGGAAATATATGATGCTACATAAGTCGTATTAAAAAACAAGACACAGAAATATGCTGTGTCTTGTTTTTTTATATTTTCAAATACCGATCCAAGTGTAACTGTTGCATATGTTTCGTATGTATCACAACATCAAATGCACTCCCTAATCCTCCGCTCAAAATCATAGAACGAACTGCACGATTTTGTTTTTGAATTTCAGAAAAAGGATTTCTATCTTGGTGACCTGTAAGCTGATCTAGTATTCCTGCTGCTAACAAGAATTCAGACTGCTTCTTATGCCATACTGTATCCATGCCTTGCAAGCTAAACATCTCTTTCAGTTCATCCCAATGAATATGAGCAGTAAGATCCATTTCACCTGGATGTGCTAAAGGATTACGGATTAGCTTATGCTCGTAATATCCTCGTAAACTTCCTTCTTGATGTGCAGGATGCATCCATTCTTCTTTTGTATATCCATAATCAACTGTAATACATATACCTTTTTGAAACCATTTCGCAATGTCTTTTATATATTCTTCCATCGCAATTGGCACTTCAAAACGCTGCCCTTCTGCAAGATGAATATTATATTTCAATAAGTATCGACCGATGCTTTTATGTAACGGCCTCCTTACTTCTGCAAGTTTCCCTTCCTCCGTGTACGTAACACGTACCTCATACAACATTCCATTTCTCTTCTCAATTACTTCAACAGGAAATGCATCAAATAACTCATTCGAAAAAAGAATCCCATCGAACGATTCTCCCATTTCACTATGCGACGTATAATACGAAACATTTGAAAACGAACAAAGATTTTTCTGCTGTAAATTTCTATGAAAAGGACTCATTTCAATCATTGAATAGTTTAAATCAATAAAGGTTTCTGGAGAGACTTGCTTCCACTCTTGTAAAACATCATAGGCAAACCTTCCTGTTCCCCCACCAATCTCACAAATATTCGGAGCAACTTCACCACTTTCAACAAGACGAATAAAAAACTTAGCAAAGGTTTTTGCAAAAACAGAGGATACATTGCTACTTGTAAAAAAATCCCCTTGCCTTCCAATTTTTTCACGTTCTTTCATATAATAGCCATGCCCCTCTGTATACAATACAAGGCTCATATACGTACTATACGAAATTGAATAATCCTTCTCTTTCCCCATCCATTCTTTTAAAATGAGCTCCATCCCCATAATGACTCCTTACTGTAAAAATGGATTATTTTCTTTTTCAAAACCAATGCTTGTTTCTGGACCATGTCCACATAGCACCGCTGTTTCATCTGGTAATACAAATAATTTTTCTTCAATACTTCCAATCAATTCAGCAAAACTTCCACCAGGTAAATCTGTTCTTCCGATACTCATTTGGAACAATACATCTCCAGAAAATACAGCATTCGCCTCTTTACAATAATAAGAAATACTGCCCGGAGAATGTCCTGGCGTCTCAAAAACCTCAAAATTAAATGAACCAATTGCTAATGCACCTTCTGCATCAATAATACGATCTGCTGGTTTTGCTGTAATGCTGCGATTCATCATAAAAATTTGAGAACCATTTACAGTTGCATCGCCTAACCAATCTGCTTCTTCTTTATGTACGTACACAGGAATATGAAAAGCGTCTCTTACCGCATCAACAGCGCCAATATGATCGAAGTGAGCATGTGTTAATAAAACAGCCATTGGCTTTAATTGTTCTTCTTGTAAATATGTAACGAGCTTCTCTCCTTCGTGACCAGGATCAAAGATAATACACTCATTTTGATCATTCGTTAAAATATAAGCATTCGTTTGTAATGGGCCTAACGGCATTTGTATCCATTTCATATGAAAATCTCCTCCAATTATTAAACTTACTTTCAATGATACAACATTTTTTTCTCTTAGGAAAAGAAAGGATGCTATCTCGACAATCATTTTTAAAACATGTACAATATAAAAGAGTAAATATTCCAAAAACTCATATTCAGGAATGGGTAGACAGAGGAGGATATTGTATGGGCCTTGTTATTATTTTTGCGCTAGTCACTCTGTTAGCTGTATTTGCTACGCTTAGAACACTTCGTGAAAAGAACTTTTTCGCAGGCGGCTTTGCAATTGCAACTGTACTCGTTTTCGGATGGTTTACGATCATGACTGTTCTATATAACGGGTACCCACCAGCAGCTTAATTCATTAACATGTTATTCTTCATCAAGATTTCACACAAAAAGAGGAAGGGTTTCCCCTTCCTCTTTTCATATTTCACAACTTATACCATCTTCGCTTCGTATTTGTGCTTTTTTACAAGCCAAGCTCCTCCGATAACACCTGCATCATTACCAAGTATTGCAATCGCTAACTTCGTGCTCTTTACAGCACGTGAAAAAGCATATTGCTCGAAATAACGTTGAATTGGCTCTAATAGTGCATCTCCAGCTTTAGACACACCGCCGCCAATAACAATTTTCTCTGGGTTCAACGTACTAGCAAGGTTCGCTACAGCTAATCCTAAATAAGAAGCTACTTTTTCTACTACTTCGCCTGCTAGCTCGTCACCTTGTCCAAGTGCTTCAAACACATCTTTTGATGTAATGCGCCCTTCTTCTGCTAACATAGAACGTAGCATACTCTCTTTATCAGTCTCTTGTATTTTTTGCATAGCAACACGCACAATACCTGTTGCAGATGCAACTGTTTCTAGGCAACCAGACTTCCCGCAATTACATGGGAAAGCATTCTCTGTAACGACTGTAATGTGTCCAATCTCACCAGCAGCTCCACTTACGCCGTGTACAATCTCACCATTGGCAATTACACCGCCGCCAACACCAGTGCCAAGTGTCATACAGATTAAATCTTTTGCTCCTTCACCGGCACCTTTCCACATTTCACCAAGCGCTGCTAAGTTTGCATCATTATCAATAACAACAGGTAATCCTGTTTCTACTTCTAATAAATCTCTTAACGGATAGTTTTTCCATCCTAAGTTAACCGCTTCGTAAATCATTCCAGATGCCACGTGTACAGGACCAGGAGCTCCCATACCAATACCGATTAACTTACTCTTTAATTCACCTAATTCTTCTAACTTTTTATCAATAGCTTTCGCTACATCAAGCGTAATATGTTTTCCTTGCTCATTTGTATTCGTAGGGATTTCCCACTTATGTAAAATTTCACCGTACACATTAATAAATGCTAATTTAATCGTTGTACCACCAAGGTCAACACCAACTAACCATTTCTCTTCCATGTTGCTTACCTACCTTTATCTAATTCTTATTTAGCTCTTTTTGAATTTCTTGCTTCAATAAAAATAAAGCTGTTTGATAGTCTTGTGGATCGATTAGCTGTGATTGATTTAATTCACGCAATTCATCTTGCATTAATTGTAAATCTGCAATTCGATCACCCGTATAAATAATCGTACCAAATTTCTTTAGCAATTGCTGAATATCATAAATAGATACCATTTCATCACCCTCTATGCTCACTTACTATAAAAATTATAATAAGAAAACGTTCACATATTTTATTATAATCAAGAAGAAAAAGTCTCGTCAATTTTTATTTGTCTATACAAGCCCATTTTTAACCATTGTTCCTTTTTCTGTAATAATTTTTTCTATATTTTTATCAAACGGCTCGACCGGAATATGTTCTACCATTTGAAAACTATAAGCTAATGATAGCGTTTTCCCTTTATAATGCACGAGATAACGATCATAATAGCCACCGCCATATCCAATCCGTTCTCCTCGACCTGTATAAGCTACGCCTGGCACGATTTGAAGATCAATTTCATCTGCATCCACTTCTTCCGTAAGCGCTGGAATTGGTTCACGTAAATTCATATACACTGTTTCTAATTGATCAAAATTACTAATTTGTCGGAAGGACATTGATCGTGTTCCTTTATTACACTTCGGGACAACAACTTTCTTTCCCTCTTCCCAAGCTTTTTCGATAATAGGATATGTATTCACTTCATTTTCCATTGAGAGAGTGATTCCGATTGTTTTAGCTTCAGCCCACTCTTTTTGCGCATACAACAAAAATGCAATTTGCTCTGATAAAGTTGTATACCGTTCTTCTGATAAAGAATTCATGTGCTCTATTATTTGTTTACGTAAACGTAATTTCTCTTCTCTCACACATTTTCCCCCTCACAGTGATACTTTTCTCTACGATGATAGTGTATCACTTTTAACAGAGGAATCGAATAAAAAAAGAAACAGTAGGAAAATATTCCTACTGCTTACTTTGTTTCACGGTGTAACGTAGACTTCTTGTCACGCTTGCAATACTTTTTAAGCTCGATACGCTCAGCGTTGTTACGTTTGTTTTTCTTTGAGATATAGTTACGATCTCCGCATTCTGTACATGCTAGAGTAATATTCACACGCATTCTTATTTCCCTCCAGTACTAATAACTTAAATCAGACTATACTATAATACCACTTTTAAAATAAAAATTCTACACCTTTTGATATTGTCTAATTTTTTCTATAAGATTTTTCATGTTTTCCCTTGCTATTACTGGGTTTCTAGCATGCGAATACACTAGAAATTTCGGTTGTTTTGTGTCGGAAACGATATAAGACCACTCTTTTTCGGTATATTTGAATTGTATTCCTTCAAATATACCTTCTTCTTTTCTTTCCATATCAGCTAATAATTTCCTCATTACTTTCCCTTTTTCATTCCATGAACATACAACTTCATCACACAGTAAATAAAGCGGAGGCGATTGCTCTACTATGCTGAGAAAGTTTTTTCCCTGCAATGCTATTAGCTCAAATAATTTTCCTATTCGATATAAAATATCTCTCTTCCATCTCGCTTGAAACGACTTCTTTTCATCCTGCGTATAAAATAGAAGGTAACATTCTCCTAATTTCAAAGACATTGGGTAAATATTTCCTGTCGATTCAAGTAATAAATCTGGAATATCTACCTCTTCAAAATCTGTACCTTGGTAAATATTACTATGATTATCATATAACTCGAAATAATTTCCTTGCTCCGAAAACATAAGTGCCATATTTGCTTTACTTGATTTCATCAAGGCTTTCACATGATCCTTTTGTTCACCTGCATAGATCCATGTAACTGTACATCCGAGCCTTTGCAAAAAGAGCATAAGTAAATGTTGTAACATATCATTTCTTTTATTAATAAGAAGGTGAAACTTCTGTTTTTGAATTTTTTCAATATCAATGCGTTCTAATACAGCCTCTATATAATCATCTAAAGAAACGTGGACTAGCTTATTCCGTCCCATTTCCTTCTCACACACGTAATAAAACGACTCAGACATATATACTTGTTCTATCGCTTTTTGCTGCTTATACGTTAATTGTACCCCATCCTTACCATACAACTTTATTACAACCTCTTTTTCATTTTCCACTTGAATGAAAACCCCACCTGCACATTGCAAATCCTGAATACTATACTGAAAAAGCGACTCGTTCATTTCTTTACATTCCATCGTATGAACCCCGATACCATGAATCGCATGAAGAAAGAGATTTTTATAAGAAGTCGTTTCTATATATTCTTGACTCCCGATTAATATACTTTCTCCTTTAGCAAAAAGAGATCCATACGCCATCGCAACCTTCACAATAAATTGAGGAGTGATCTCAACATTACCTCTTCCTACAATGCGGCTTTTTTGCAACCACCCTGCACTCTTTTCACTTTCTTGAACACCAGCCGATCCTACTACCGAATAGCTGTCAATCGCCTTATATGGCCATAGTTTTCCCTTTTGCTTAATTACCGTACTTTTCCCTATATGACAATGATCCGCTACAATACTTTTTTGAAACAGTGTAACGTCATCTTCCACCATTGTATGCTCTCCTATTGTCGTTTCTAATAGCTCGCAATACTGCCCAATGTGCGCATTTGCAAAAACAATACTTTTTTGAAGATGAGAATAACTTGAAACAATACTATTTTTCCCGATAATAGAGTACGGCTCAATTACAGCTCCAGCACCAATCTTCGCTCCTTCTCCAATAAAAGAAGGGCCGTGAATTTTCGTTCCTTTTCCAATCGCCACACCTTCCCCCATCCATACCATCGGCAATACTTCCGTATAAGGAATAGGTACTTGCAATTTTTTCGTTAACAAATCAAATTGTGCTTGTCGATATTGATCAAATGTACCGATATCTAACCAATAGCCTTCTGACAAATATGCAAATAACGCTTTCTTATTTGCCAATAATGGAAACACATTTTGACTGAAATCAAAAAATTCTTGGGGCGGTATGTAAGAAAAAATTTCTGGCTCCATAATATATATACCGGTGTTCACAATGTTAGAGACTACTTCATTCCAGCTCGGTTTTTCTATATATCGTGTAACCTCTTGTTCTTTGTTCATTACAACTAAACCGAATGAAAGTGGATTTTCTACTTCCTTTACAAACATAGTTACCATTCTTTTCTTTTGTTCATGAAACGTAATTCCTTCTGATAATTGAAAATCAGTTAACGCATCCCCGCTTATTACAACAAACGTTTCATCTAAAAATGTTTCCGCTTGTTTAATACTCCCTGCGGTTCCAAGCGGTGGAGAGTCTTCAAAGTAGTACAAGTTAACGCCCCACTTGCTACCGTCACCAAAATATTGCTTAATAGCTGTACTCATATACTGAACAGTAATTGCAATTTCACGAATACCATGCTGACGCAATAATTCAATATTGTATTCCAAAACTGGCTTTTCTAATAATGGTAACATTGGCTTTGGAGTATTACATGTTAATGGTCTAAGGCGTCGTCCTTTTCCTCCAGCTAAAATAACCCCCTTCATATACTTCAGCCTCCACTTATATAATGTTCAGTGACTCCATATACGATATGTATATTATCTACCCCGCATTAACTAGCAGTATAAAATGAAACTTTAATTAGTAGGGATTTTGCTGCATCTCCCTCTGATCATTAACCCTGATCACTCAGGCTTTTACAGGCAGTAAAACTCCCTAAATACATGTACCTTTTAAATACCCTGAAAAGAAAGCGCTTACTATCAACTCGCTAAAATATTACTTATTAAAATGAATAGCATGTATGTCCTATTTTTTCCATTACATTATGATACATCTTATCATCATAAACTAAAGGAAACAACGAGCTTTTTTTGTCATGTTTTGACTAAAAAAAGCAGGTGATGTTTCACCTGCTTTTTTTCTTCATTCATTTAATAAGTAATGCTTTCCTTTTACTAAATAAAAAACATTTTCAGCAATATTTGTAATATGATCTGCTACACGCTCGATATATCTCGCCACAAAGGATAATTGTGTAATTTGTGTAATTGCTTCTGGTTGTTCTGGAACTGAAGATATAAATTCACGAATCGCTTTCCCATATATTTCATCAACTGAATCATCCATTTCGGCAATTTGTTTCGCAAAAGTTAAATTTTCTTGCTCGTATGCTTCCAACGCTAACTGTAACATCTTATTTGCAATTGCAAACATTTCATCAAGATTGTGCAAACTAACAACCACCTCTTTTTCCCCAAGACGAATTGTTGATTTCGCAATATTAACAGCATGATCTGCAATACGCTCTAAATCTGTCGCTGTTTTAATTGAAATGAAAATTCTTCTTAGATCACTTGCTACAGGTTGCTGCTTCGTAATAAGCATAAGCGCAAGATCATTTATTTCCTCTTCTAAATTATCCATACGATAATCACCATCTATTACCTCTAACGCTTTCTCTACATCCCTTTTATGAAGACCTTCCATAGCAAGCAATAAAGCTTCTCTTGCTAGCTCTCCAAGCTCAATCACCTTTTGCTGTAACGTTTTTAAATCACATTGAAACTGTTCTCTTACCATTGTTTCTTCCCCCTCAATATTATGTGCCATTATATATAAATCTCCTACCTAGCCTACTGTAATAAGCGTTACGATAGGAGAAGTATTACTTCTCTAATTAAATGAGATAAAAATAAGAAATACCCTCTGTTAAGAGGGTATTTACTCTTATCCTTGCAACGATATCAACCGAATCGGCCTGTAATATAATCTTCTGTACGCTTATCTGAAGGTGTCGTAAATAATTTATTTGTATCTGTATATTCCACAACTTCGCCACTTAAGAAGAAAGCAGTTTTATCTGAAATACGTGCTGCTTGTTGCATATTATGCGTTACGATAACGATACTAAAGTCTTTCTTTAACTCTTGAATTAATTCTTCTACTTTTAACGTTGAAATTGGATCTAGTGCCGATGTTGGCTCATCCATTAAAATAACGTCTGGTTCAATCGCTAAACAACGTGCGATACATAGACGCTGTTGCTGTCCACCAGATAAACCGTATGCATTATCATGCAAACGATCTTTTAACTCATCCCAAATCGCTGCTCCACGTAAACTTTTTTCAACAATTTCATCCAATGTTTTCTTATCACGAATACCATGAATTTTCGGGCCATATGCTACATTTTCATAAATAGATTTCGGAAATGGATTTGGCTTTTGGAACACCATTCCCACATGAGTTCTTAATTCTTCAACCGGGTATGATTTATCAAATATATTGCGCTCTCTATATTCAATTACACCTGTAGTTCGCACGATTGGTACTAACTCTACCATACGATTTAATGTTTTTAAGTACGTTGATTTACCACAACCACTTGGCCCGATAATTGCTGTAACTTCATTCTCATGAATGCTTAAGTTAATATCTTTTAAAGCATGGTCTTCTCCGTACCATAAATTTAAGTTTTTCGTATCGAATACTACTTTCTTTGGCGCAGTTTCGATTTTCTCCTCGTTTTTCACCTGTACATTTACTACTGTTGCTACCATTTGAATTCCCCTTTCATCCATTTCCAACTTATTTTCGATTTCGTAACCATAAGACAATGATATTGATAAAGAGCAACAAACCTAACAAAACAATCATCCCAGCAGCTGCTACATACTGAAATTCTTCTTGCGGCCTACTCATCCAATTAAAAATTTGAATTGGTAAAACTGTAAATCTATCAAACATACTAAATGGAACATAATTTGCAAATGCAAGTGCCCCGATAACTAATAACGGTGCCGCTTCTCCAATCGCTCTTGATATCGCTAACGTACAACCCGTTATAATTCCTGGGAAAGCATATGGCAATACAATTTGATACATCGTTTGCCACTTCGTAGCACCTAATCCGTAAGAAGCTTCTAATAATGAACTTGGTACAGATCGTATCGCTTCTTGACTCGCTACAACAACTGTCGGTAAAACGAGTAAACTCATCGTCAGTGCCGCCGCAATGATACTCTCACCTAAATGAAGAGCATATACAAAAATTGTTAAGCCGAGTAATCCAAATACAACGGAAGGTACTCCTGCTAACGTTTGATTATTAATTTCTATTACCTTTTTAAATATAGATTCCTTCGCATATTGCTCTAAATAAAGTGCAGTCCCGACTCCAAATATAAAGGAGACTGGTATAACAATACTCATAAATAATATTGTTCCTGACAAAGCTGCAGCAATCCCAGCTTCTTTCGGATTACGCGAAGCAAAGTTTATAAAGAAATCTAACGAAAGGTAACTTATACCTTTTTCAAAAATTTGAAAAAGCAAAATAAGCAGTATTACTATTGAAAATAAAATTGCTATATAAAATAACAATTTGTAAACTCTGTCTTTTAAAAAGCGTGATGCCATATTCTCTTGTATTTTTTTATGATTCAACATTCGCATATTATGTCACCCTCCTAAAGCGGCGCATAATAGACTGCGAGATGATGTTCATCATAAGAGTAAACAAGAATAACGTTGCTCCTACAGCATACATGCTGTAATAAGTAATTGTTCCATGCGGAGCATCACCTAAACTCACTTGCACAATATAAGCTGTTAGCGTTTGAATAGAGTGTGTCGGATCGAACGATATATTCGGTGTTGATCCCGCTGCAATGACAACGATCATCGTTTCACCAATTGCTCTGGAAGCAGCTAATATGATCGCTGCCATAATCCCTGTAAAAGCCGAAGGAAATACGACTTGTTTGACCATCTCAAACCGAGTTGCTCCAAGTGCTAACGAAGCTTCTTTCGTTCCTTTCGCGACGGCTCTCATCGCGTCTTCAGATAGAGACGCAATTGTAGGTATCATCATAAAGCCAATAACAATACCTGGACTAATTGCATTGAAAAACTGTAGATCTGGTATAATCCGTTGTAAAAGCGGTGTGACAACTGTTAATGCAAAAAAACCATATACAATTGTCGGAATACCTGCTAATAGTTCTAACATCGGTTTTAATACTTTCCTTGCACCGTTCGAAGCATATTCGTTTAAAAATACGGCACACGCTAAACCGATAGGAATTGCTACGAGCATGGCAATTGCTGTTACAAGGAACGTTCCACATATAAGTGGTAATATACCGAATTTAGGATCTTCAAAAAAAGGTAACCATTCTTTTCCCATCAAAAAGGAGAGTAATGGTGTTTTTTGAAAAAACATCAATGTTTCATTTGCCAATGTAAAAATAATTCCAAGTGTCGTTACAATAGACACGCTAGCAATTATTTTTAGTAATAATGGAACGATTCGATTGATTCGCTGCGTTTTTTTTCTTTGTTTTGTATTTCTTTCAATCAAATGTTGCACAGAAAATGTAATTTGACTTTTGTCATTATGAGCCAAAGATGAAAACCCCTTTCCACCCTGACATTACCTTTTTATTTCTGTTAACATCCGCAGCTGTTCATTGTATTTTTCTTTTGGTAATTTTACATATCCAACCTCTTCAGCAAGATTACCTACATGCTGAATCATAAACTCAATATAGTTTGCTACATTCATTTTATTTCGGATAGATGCATCATTTACATAAGCAAATAGCGACCTAGATAATGGCTTATACTTACCTGATTGAATGGTATCTTTCGTCGGAAGTACACCATTCACTTTTATTGCTCTCACCTCATCTCGATTGGCCATATAATAAGCATATCCTACAAAAGCAATGGCATTTTTATCATTCATTACCCCTTGCATAATAACTTGATCATCTTCAGACAAAGAGACTTTTTTTACAATGCGACTATTTTGTAAGATGACATTTTGAAAATAATCATACGTACCAGAGTCTACACCTGGCGCATAAAACTTCACCTGTTCACGTGGCCATGATGAATGAATTTGTGACCATCGCTTTTCACTTTCATCTTCACTCCATAATAGACGTAACTCGTCTACCGTCATATTGTCTACCCAAGTATTTTGGCGATTCACAACGATCGTAAGACCATCGTAAGCGACTTCAAACGGTGTAAACTGAATGGAGTTTTTCTTCATTTCATTTTCTTCCACTTGTTTCATTGCTCTCGAAGCATTATTTATATCTACTTCTCCTTTACTGAAACGATTAAATCCTCCTCCTGTTCCAGAAACACTAATGGAGATTTTCACGTTTGGATGCACCTTTGTATATTCCTCCGCTACTGCTTCTATAATAGGAAAAACTGTTGAGGATCCATCAACTCTCACTTCTCCCATTTCATTCACAGCAAATGCAGTAGACGTGCCAACATAAAGGAAACATGTCGACAGTATGAAAACTTTAATCGATGCACTTATCCATTTCACGTGTTCTTCCTCCTAGAAGTAACCGGAAATAACAGGATTACAGATATAAGAATACTGCTAAACTATTAATTCGGTTTTAATTGTTTGTAAAAGTTTTGTAAAGTTCCACAGGAATCAACATAAGGTAAAACTTGAATCCGTATCCACCGTTCATCTTCACAAATAATTAGCTCATAAAATTGTTATCCTCCAGAGGTTTGCGTAAGTATCATTTGTGAGATCTCTCATTTTTTTCGATATAATATGCTTGTCCACCTTATTAAAACGTATGCATGAACCATAAAAAAAAGCACACTATCTTTTCAGATAGTGTGCTTTTTTTAAAACTTTTTATTCATCATCTTGCTCTTTATTTTTCTTTTTATTATCTATTTCCTCTTTTGTAGCTTCACCATTTTCTATTTTTTTCAAATCAAAGTACGCATCCATAATGTCACGGCTAATATATCCGTTAATACCTGATTTATCATCTACCCAAGGTACAACAACAGAAAATGCTACTTCAGGATCTTCAAGTGGCGCATAACCTACTAATGTTAAGTTATATGTTTCCTTACGCTCACCATTTGCTTTTCTACCAATCTCTTTATCTCCGCCATACACAGTTTGAGCTGTACCTGTCTTACCAGCAGCTTTATATGATGCGCCTGTAAAGTATTTCGCAGCTGTACCACCAGACTCATTAAATACTTGTCTAAATCCTTCCTGAACACGTTTAATTTGTGATTCAGGCATATCAATACGATTTAGCACTTTCGGTTCCATTGAATGAACCACTTTTCCAACCTCATCTTGTTTCACTGCCGGTTGACGAATTTCTTTCACAACTTGCGGCTGCATACGGTAACCACCATTTGCAATTGTTGAAACATATTGCGCTAATTGAAGTGGTGTATACGTATCATACTGTCCAATTGATAAATCTAATAAGAAACCTGGCTGAATTCCTTTACCTGTTTGGCCCGCTGATTCATTCGGTAAATCAATACCTGTTTTCACACCAAGTCCAAACTGTCCGAAATAATAACGCATCGTATCAAATGCTTTTTGTGGTATATCTAACGTACCACCTCTCACATATTGAACACCTGCGAGATTCATCGCCGTTTTAAACATATAAACGTTAGAAGACATTTTTAATGCTGTCAGATCATTAATATATCCCATCGTCTTCCAAGAAGATTTTTTCGGCGTTCCTTTCAATACGATTGGTTCATCGAGTTGAACTGAACCTGGTTGAATCGCACCTGTTTGATAGCCTGTAAGTACTGTCGCACCTTTTACAGTTGATCCCATCGGATAAGAGCTTGTCATCGTTCCTAATGCGAAATCTTGTACTTTCGTTTCGCCATTTTCATTCACTAACTGTTTCCCTGCCATAGATAAAACTTCACCATTTTTTGGGTTCATCATTACAACGAATGCACGATCTAAAAGAGGTTGTCCCCCTTTATATCTCAATAAATTTTTAGTGATAATTTCTTCTACACGCTTTTGTAATTCCATATCAATTGTTAAATTCAGATTGTTACCACTCTGCCCTTTTGATACATTAATCGTTTCTAAAATATTACCGTTTTTATCTGTAATATTTCTCACTTCCGCTTTATTACCGTGCAAACTATCTTCATATTGCTGCTCAAGATAACTTTTCCCTACACGGTCATTTCGGTTATAATCACGAACAAGATAGTAATCTAGTCTTTCTCTCGGTAAACCTTCATCAGACGTTGACACCCCGCCAAGTACACTTCGGAATAAATCATCATAAATATACTTTCGATCCCAATCAACATTCGTATCTACACCTGGTAATGCTGCTAGGCTTTCACTAATAATCGCATATTCTTCTTCTGTAGCATCTTTTTTAATGACTTGTGGCGTCATCGCATATCCGCCGTCCATTTTGCTTTTAATCGCTAGTACTTCTAAATCTTTTGCGGATAATTGATTCACTTCTTCTTCTGTCACGCGATTTCGTTGACGCTCATCTAATTCTTTATCGTCAATTTTTTTATCTTTTAACTCTTGACGATCTTTATTCGTAATTTTTTCTTTCGCTTCCTCTTTATGAATAGCAAGCCAATAATCTTTTTTATCGCGATCTGTTAATTTATCTGTCGGTACTTCAATCAAATCTGCTAGCTTTTTCGCTGTTTCTAAGCGAGCCTCTGCAGTTGATCCTTTCATTTTTGTAAATGTAATCGTACGTACAGCTGCATTATCTACTACAGCTCGCCCATAACGGTCAAATATTTTCCCACGTGGTACAGGATTACTTATCGTCGAGTTCTCTTTCCTCTCCACTTCATTCTTATATTCCTCACCGCGAACAATTTGTACATATCCAAGCCTTACAATAACCGCGGAGAACATTAAAAACACGCAGAAAAACAGCACGTTTAACCGAAAAGGAACGTGAGTCTTTTTCTTTTGTTGTTTCTGCTTCTTGCTCATACAAACCCCCTCTACCAACAGCTATGTAATGTGAAAGGGACACCTTCATACAGGTGTCCTCACTGCTGTCTTACATCTTTTTCTATTCTAGCATAAAACAAACGAGAAGTTAACCTTCTGTTATATAGAAAACTTAAATTTCCAAAAAACGCAACAACCTACTATATTACGCAGTTTCATGCTATATCGAAAAATATAATTGGCAACACTTTTCTAGTTATTTGTGACCAAATCTGTTACCGAAAAAATTCAAAACTAAACTATTAAAAAATAAAAGAGCACAGCGTGTATAAAAGGTGCGTCAACACCCCTTATACCGTCCGCCTAACCTAGATAGGCAAACACTTGCTGTAACTCTTTATGTACCCCATTTTACCGTACATAAGGGTTCCTCCGCAACAGTTTGCTTACATTTTGTGGCATTCTGTTGCTTTTTTATTTCAGAGGAGACGAGCCCTTATGAAAAAACTGACGGCCTATAATGCAGATGTTCAAAAATATATGCAACAAAATTGTTTAAGTACACAAAAGAAAAATGAAATTATTGATGCTATTAGACAGCATATCGATGATACGAATCAAAGCTTCGAAAGTTTATTTCCTTCTCAATCTAAGCGGAAAGGTGTAATGGATCATATTATTTATTTACTTTCAGGAAATGGCATATGCAAAATTGCTGCTGAAACACTAGCAGATAAGGCTGACTGTTCTATAAGAACTGTGACCGATACTGTTCGTGCATTAAAACAAACAGGTGAAATCCTAGTCGCTGGATTAGCTGATGGTAAGAATAAATATGTATTTGTATTAAAAACGCACCCCAATTTCACAACAATCATGACAGAAGTATTTTACATAGATGCCAACCAAATTGCCGAACAAAATGCCGAGCAGGTTGCCGAACAGAAAAACTCTGAAACCGTTGAGGGTGTAAGCCTGAAAGACGAAAAAACGAGTTCTAACTATAATAACTCTATTAACTCTTTTAATTCCTTAAAACAAGAAAAAAATAATGATAAAGTATCCTTAATGGAATCTATTGAAATTGAGCTGAAAGAAGCGCAAAACGATTTCCAAAAAGAATTCGAAAGAATCCATACGTATTTTGTGAATGAATACCAAGAAATGATGTACCACACAATCAAAGCTGGAACGTATCACCCTATTTTAAAAACCAATGCATCGATTATTGGTCTGCGTGTAGGTAGCAATTGTGATGAAAACCTATTTCATCTTGCATTCAATGCGCTAGGGAAAATTGATAGGTTCTTAAAAAACAACGGTATTCTTACAGACAGTATACAAGCCTTATTTACGAAAGTTTATACGACTAACATCAAACTATCTAGAATTCCTAAAAAAACTAATATAGGTCCTTCTGATGTACATAACCAAGAATCATCATTCATTTTTTACAATTGGCTAAATGATACTGGCTCAAAAGAGCCGTCCACAAAGACACTAGACGGCTCTCTTGCTCCAGGTGTGTATTACAAAATATCTAAAGAAGAAGCTGATGAAATGGGGTTATATTGAATAGAACAGATGTCCTGATTTCACTTTACAATTCAGGTATAACATGTACTTTTGTATATACACCTTGTTGCACAGCGAATTGTTCTAATGTCTTTTGCCTGTATGATGTGAGCGTAAAAAAGTGAATAATAGGGACTTTCCCGTTATATTTGTTTTTATAATACACAGTGAATTCACCGTACCGATTCATTTTTTCAGCGTTTATATTCATCGTCTGTTTACGATCAATTTCTACAGCGTTTAATATCCCGTCGTCATCTCGGAATTTCACATCAGAAATAATCGTTTTCTTTCGGTCATTTACTTTATAACGGATGGGTGCTTCTATTTGCCAGTCATCAGGACAAAACAGATAAAGCCATGCTTCGTTTCTCATAAGACTATGCGCTAACCGACTATTGGGTATAACTTTCTCATTATCATCAAATAGCTCTCTACCCTTTTTATTTAGGTAATATACATGTTCTTTTTTATACACTGTACTATTCACGAATGAGCTTAAACCCTTTAATATGCGGTTTGCATTTCTTATGCCACCTAAATCATGTATAGCCATTAAATGCCTACGTGTAGCAAATTTCAGCTTTCTAATCGAGGTCAGAATCATCATTTGTCTGTTGATTTTGATATGTGTCTGGATGTTCATCTTTCTTCACCTCATATTGTTTTAGTACTTCCCACATCTTTTCATTTGAAATATATGGGACTTGAACTTCAGTCAATCGATCAGTCTTGAAAATCGCACGCCCTGGAATGCTGTGTATGGTTTCAAGTCCTGGTTCATCTATAACAACTTGTGAAGCTGTTGCTGTTGGCAACCTGAAGCCTAGCTTCGCATCTGAATTCTGTTTCACTTGGCGTGGTAACGTATCCCCAGTTGGATACTGTGTACAGAAAATTAGTCTAAACCCTAATGCTCCACCTATACGCGCTATGTGAGACAGCATTTGTTGGCAAGCTCCTAATAACTTTTGTTGCTCTCTATTCATATTTTTATCAGGGCAAAGTTCTGCGCCTTCATCCACGATAATAAAATAGCGTTCTTTTATATTTGTTTCTACCACATTGGTATAATGGTGTCCTTTCATAAAAAGCATTTTTTCTTCCATTCTTTTTAAAATCATACTCAATACTTGAAAGGCCTCAATTGGCTTTTCCGCAATAGATTCTACCTGTTTTACGTTCGTGTAAGGCCCAAACTCCAATCCACCCTTTAAATCAATAATGTAAAAGTGAACATACTCTGGATTAGCTACAGTAAGTGAAGTGAATACATTCTTTAAAAACACCGTTTTTCCCATCCTCGTTAGTCCACCTAAAGTCATGTGCGGTGTTTTATCAAAGTCATGACAAATTAACTCTTCTAAACTTTGCCCGATTGGTACACGCCATTTGCGCTCTTGAATTAAATCCGTTGACCATTCCCATCTCGTAGGTATTTCTTTATGGAATACTCGAATGTTCAATTTATAATTATCATACTGGATTCGAACGGGTTTATTTAGTCCTTCAGAAACAACATCCTCGACCTTCTGAATGATTTTACTCGGCATACCAACAGGTAAAGTGTAAATGTATGTTGTGCTGCGATCATCAATATTTTTCTTTTGAAATTTTGGATAATGTAGCTTTTCTTCTTTTTTAATTGCAATTCCAGACACTTCAAAGAATACTTGTATCTTGCGTTTATCATCATCTTTACGTTTGAGATTATCACTTACCAAGGCATATCCAAATGAAGCAATGGGTATTAACAATAATTCAAGCATGGATGAACACTCCTATATATCTTATAAGGATATAGTTGCATTTTTTTGGAAGATAACAGGACGAGCATTTTTGCTTGTGAGGTCTATTGGCTCTCTCTTCCACATCGTATTCCTTCATAGAAACATAACGAGAATATAACGTAGAAGATATAAGAACGAGCCCGTAAGCGTTGTATACAAGGTCATACGTGGAAGCCAACGTGGAACACTCTTCCCCATTTTTTCAGTTACACTCATCGCGATTACAGACAAACCTGTTGCTGTCCAAATAATTACCGCTTCCCCTGCAAGTGTCATAACCATTCCCCCTCGGTCAGTTCTTCTTTTTCACGAAATTTAATCCCCGATTTAGTAGCTACAATCTGATACCGCTCCATTAAATCTTGCCAATTCAATATATCCTCCTCTTCCCCATATAAATCTTCTTCAATGACTTGTGATAAGCTGAAATACCCTTTGTACTCTTTTTTATCAAATACTTCATGGTTCCTCATGTGAGTGAGAATTGATTCCATTTCTTTTCTGGATCTTGACTCGTTATACATGTGACGTAGTTCTTTTGATGAATATAAATACGGTGTTGCATTGAGGTAACTATACTGAGAACGCATATAATCCTCTCCTCTATTGATATCTACAGTGCCATTTGGAATTCCAAGTAGATTTCTTCGTGGGCTTCCGAATGGAAGTAATATAGGTATATGAACGTGGAAATTGTTTTTTGCATGTCCTCATCATTTTTTCCACTTATTACTTGTACTTTTTTTGCAGGTATTTGAAATTACTTGTAGAAATTGATTTCTTGAGGTGAACACGTATGAATTTTAAATGTAGATTGAAAATCATATTTGCAGAAATGGATATTAAACAAAGTGACTTTGCTAAAAAAATCGGCATCGACGGCTCGACTCTTAGTGCCATTGTTCGGAATAGAACTCAGCCAAGATTTGATACTGCATATATGATTTGTAAAGAACTAAAAAAACCTATTGAAGAAATATGGATACTTGAAGAGGAGTAACACAATGCAAAAACCAACATTCAAAACACTAAATCAAATCGTTGAAGGATACTATCATCCAGAAAAGGGATTATCTGAGGTTGCAAAGTTTATTGTAGAACATGAGGAAGAATCTTTATTTGTACTGGATTACAAAGGAATTTTGTATCAAAAAACATCCGGTCAAAAATATGATCAAGGTTACGAAACACTACTACTACCTTATACAGAAATACATTCAAACTCTAAACAAGACTTACTACAGCTGTTGAAACAAAAAATGATTGTTTATTTTACATATACCGAAAAAGATCACCAAAAAGAGGATTTTGTACCTTTTATGAGGAATCAGATTTTTTCATTTATGAGTCATCTGCTGAAAAATATCCAGCAGAATAAAAAAGCAAATGCAGTTAAATTTGTTCTCATGGATATTGAGGCTATAGGTTATATTCCTAAACTTCCTAAAATTATGGCTGGTTGCCGTGGGTTTAATATGGGGACTTGTTTATTTGTAGATGATAAAAAAACGCTATTGTATGGATATGACAAAGAACAAGTAGATAAGATGTATAACAACAGTCTCGTTATTTCTAAAGTACACAAATAAAGAATCCACCTCCAAAAGGAGACGGATTCTTTATTGTGCAATAGATCAGAGAACTTTCACTTCAAACATACAATACATATTTTTTACAGTCAATAAAAAGTTCTACTTTTCAATAATGTTGGATATACTGTAAATGTCATCGAGAGAATCACCACGTGAGAGGCGCCTTCAACTAGGGAAGGCGCCCTCTTATATTTTAAACATATTTTTAAAAATCTTTACATATATTAAACTGCTCCTGTTATGTTATACACGATTCTTTCTATACGAAAAGGCAATCCAGACTCACCACCCTGGATTGCCTTTTCTATTTTTTGAGTTATACAACATAATTTTCTGCATATATATAAAGTGGTTCAAGAGAAACCACTGAATCAGAGTACACCTTGGTCAAATGTATTCTGTTTTTCATTATCATATTCTTCCTTGGCCTAACATAAAAATAATATAGAACACAACTACGGGGATAATATATCTTATACTGTTCTACAAACTGGGTTCTTCAGATAGAAGAACCTTTTTATTTTACAACATATTTCTATGTTAACCCTACCTATAATGCACCAACTCTTTCTATTTGTATGACATTCTCCCCTATACCTCGCTACTATTCGACATTTTTATATGTACCACATTTGTTTCCCACCCCAAATTTCGTAATCTCTTCCGATTCCTTGTTACTCATTTTTTAATTCACTTCATCTTCTTCAATCATTATAATTAAATATAAGATATCCTGTATGGGGGGAGAACGAATTGATTTTCAAACTATCCATTGCACTTTTATTATTACTGTTAGCTAGCATTTGGTTATTCATCGGATATTACTTGAAAACTTCACTACTATTAGGATTAGGTTTCGGAGTTATTTTTGGTGTCATCATCATGCTATTACCTGATATGTTAGAGTGGATTATAAAAGAGGATATACCTGAAGAAATGTTTCATTTTTTAAAAAAGGAGGCGAAAACCTCCTTTTTCTTTCTTCCCTATTTCACATACACATAGGCTTCGTTTGATGTCATATAGTATGTGCGCCCTTTACTATTGTGCACTTTATATTGTGGAGACCCATCTACAATTACCTTCTCATCAATTGTAAATCCTTCTCCCGCATCCAATGTACCCGCTACAGCGCTATCCTGCCATGACGGTGTATCATAAAACCGAAGGTTATCTACTTTTGAAACCACACGTTTTCCTACAACTGGATTTACTGATTCCTGCTTTTCAAACCTGATGTACGCTGGATTATATTTCACCCATTGGTCACCGCCTAAGTTTAACCAGCCATCTTTCTCTCCCCACACTTGATACGCTTCAGGTTGATTCAGCTGACGAATAACTGAATAGCTCGTATCTGGTCCTTTACGTAAATTTACATTGTTTCCAAGAATATAAGCAATGCCTTGTGTGTGGACGACTGGGCTACCTTCACCTGTTGTTTCCATTATCCCACCATTGTTATACACTCGCTGCACATCACTTCTAAATTGAACTTCTGAAACACCATGACTACGTAAATAATCAATTGGATCTTCATGATCTGTACCGCCCAGGTACTTTCTCACATCATTATGCGTCCATAATCCTTTATCTACAGATAGATTGTTATCTTTTAAGATTCTGGCCAGTAATCTCACATACTTTTCATAACTACGCTTAAACTTGCTGTAATCAGCCGTCTCGCACAATTCCACATGAACAAATCGTTTATTGGCTCCTGGTCCTGCACCGTACGCCATGTATTTTGTATCCGCAATCTGAATGGTTTCATTCCAATCGACCGCGTAATGAACGAATGCATTTCTCCAGGTACGAGTTTCATAACGTTGAATGTTAATGGCTGGTGCTTCTGGTGTTGCGGTACTATGGGCAACCACTCCTTCATATGCCCCTACACCGCCCCTGTATGGTGTTTTCGGCACATCAGGTATCAGAAGTATTCTATCGGCAAAAACACTCGTAGAAAGTGAAAATACAAGACATAATGTGAACAACATTCCCAGTAATCGTTTCATTTTTGTTTCTCCTCCAATAGAAAAACGCACCACCGATTGGCGATGCGTTCTCGTTGTTTTTTATTTGTCTGTTTGTGCTGTCCCTTCGTGGTCGGTCCATACTCCTATCGAAACACCAAGTGTGAAAAGATACGGTAACACTTCGTCGATAAAGCTCTTCGTTTCTAGTAATCCAGCCTTTGCACAAATGAATCCTAAGAGGGAGGCAAGTGCCACCCATGTTTTCCAGTTACGTAATCGTTTTTGCATGTTCTCTCTTGTCATGTCTAATCCGTCTCCTTTTCGATTGTATCCAAGCGTTTATGCGCTTGTTTGGTACTTTCCTCTACCCTCGTGACTCGTTCTCCAAGTGCTACCATTTGTTTTTCACTTGCCTTTAAATCAATCCGGATATCATCCACACCTTTCCGGATATATCCCAGTTCTGCTTTGACCTCTGCACTTTGTTGCCCATCTGCCTTGATGGATTTAGATTTATTCAGGGCGTAGCCAAAATAGCTGATGGCGAGTGATAATAACGCAATCAACACACCAAGTTCGATTGTCATCCGTTTTCCCTCCCTCTATCCATACTCCTCATCTATATCAAAAAAGAGAGACAAGAATTGCCTCCTTTTGTTAGCAAAGCCCTATTTTGTACAAAATAAAAACAGCTTATGGCTGCTTTGGTTCCTCATTTATTAATTGTTGTACTAATACCTTTAATTCATAAATTTCAGCTTTCATTGAAACTTTCTCAAGTTTTTCTGCTTCAAGTTGTTCTTTAAGAGTGTCAACTTCCTGCTTCAACATACCGTGGTCAAATTGAAGATTTTTAACTTCAAAGTCAACTTCTTGTATTGCTTGAATAGAAATTGAAACCGAGCTATAAAGTGTTACAGCGTCTTTCTGTGGTGTGGTGAATACATCGTCAGAGTCCTCCGCAATCATACCGTAATTAATTGGAAGTATAATAGACTCCCCTGACTCGAAGCGTTCAACATCTCTTATAAAGTGATACTGTTTGATGTTTACAGAGTTGATTTTATCTAAAGCAGAGAATGGAAGGTCTTTTATATCCGTTTTAAGCTGACGAGAAGAATTAGGGATAAATTCTTGTGCCCACATACGCCCTGTAGCGCTAATATTCTCTTGCGCTCGTAATGTTCTTAATTCTATATCTTTCCATCCCTTACCCATCATATCTTTAATCTGCAAGCCATTGTTATAACCTTGTACAAAACTGGACCTTATCATTGCATTACCCATAATTAAATCATGATCGGTGGTGCCGTTTACGAAATGTATTTTATAGTCACTGCCTTTTCTTTTGAAAGTAAACTGCCCAGCGTTATTTGTAAAAATATGTGGTTCAGTTGTAGTTACAGAGAAGTAACCATATCCTGGAGCCCATCCTTCAGATTCAAAAATAATATTATTCAAGTTTTGAAAACGAAATTGTCCATCTGAATATACGCTCAGATGTCCACCGTCATTATGCATTTGAATATAGTTTGACCAAATATTAGTTCCTTCTGCATTTTCTCCTTTAGAAATCCCAAATTTCGCATATGCTTTAGAAGGTTGATCAACTCCATTCATGCGTGGCATGACTTGATAAATATAAAATGATCCTGTACCAGCGTATTTTCTATTATCAGAACCAAGGACTAATGAAGGTTGAATACTTCCATCATCTGTTTCCATAAATCCTATATAGCCACGTGGCTTATCCGAATCGAAAATCTTCATGTCTTGCTTATTTATTTCAACAAATCTGTTTCCACTTGTTTTAAGCGTTACCCCTTCTAACACTTTTCCTTTAATATGATTTGCTGTAATAAAACCTACTAAGTTAATTCTGTTCGCATTCAAAGTAATGTTTTCTTTACTCATATTGAATGCTGCGATTACATCGTTTTCTTTTACAGATATGCTAACACCCTTTTCAGTTAACTGAAGACGTGTTTCCATATCTCTTACATAAGATGATGTGGCAAATTGCCCATTTGCTTGCTCTTTTGTGTATACCTCTGTCTTTTTGGCTGAAGCATTTATACCCTGTTCATTGATAGTAAAGCGGTTATCAATCAAAGTCATTTTTTGATTAAATTGCTCAGTTGCAAGTTTGTTAGCTAATTCGCCCAACAAATCTTGTTTATTTTTATCAACTGTTTGCTTCAACTCAGGGATTTTAAACCCAGCAATATAATTCTCTACTTGTTTCAGCTCAACTTTACCTTCAATTGCTTTCGCAGTATTTTCCCATCCAGCTTTCGCCTCTTGTAATTGTCTTCCTTGTTCTGTCTGCGTATTTTGTATGAAAGAGACATTTTGTTTAATAGTAGTTGCATCTTTTTCTACAGTCGCAACACGCTTATCAAATCCATTTTGATTATTTTCCACTTTTGTTATTGTTTCTTTAATTCCATCCACATTTTTTACAATCTCTGTTGTTTTCTTTGTAAATTCATCTGTTGTTACTTGTTCTTCAGGCGGCGCTGTCCAATCTTGTGGCTTATTCCCTTTATACAAGGCAACCCATTCCACAATAGATTTCGTAGTACTACTCGGGTAATTATATAAGCTTAACTTTCGTTCATTTCCACTTGTAGCCGCAACAGCTTTGAAGGTTACATACGTTATTCCATTACCATAAACACTTGTTGCATATCCAACATTGTTGGACCCGCCATTCTGACAGATTCCAAATTTCTGACCTTGCGGGACACTCCCTTTTATTACAAAGGTATATACCTCATCCGCAAAGAAATTTTCAGTTAGAGAATATTGATTGATTAGATAATCTGTTTTTTCATATGTAACATTTGATTGTAATAAAAGGTTACGTCCACCAGCTTTATCACTATTCACCTTTGTTTCTACACTTGTTAACTTCTCACTGATTTTCCCAGCTTCTTCTTTCATTTCAGTTGTTTTTTGCTTAAGCTCACTTGTTGTTTGTTGCACATCAGAAATAGTCTTCTTTGTACCTTCTACAGTAGATTCAACTGTATGTAATGTATTGCTAATGTCAGTATCTTTTTTTGTTAACGATTCAATAGAAGTTTTAAATCCATTAGAATCCTGTTCAAACTGAGTTACTTTCTTATCAATTTCACCTTGTTTGTTTTCGATAGTAGAAATTGTACGACTGACACTTTGGAAACCTTCCTGTACTTTATTGAATTGTCCTGTAGCTTGATTCTGTGCTTCTTGTACCTTTTGGTTTAATTCGGCTTTTGTGGACTCAATATTTTTATTAGCCTGTTCAAGTGTTTCTTTCTTAACTGATTCAACATCTGGTACAACTGATTCCCAAGCTGTACCTGTCCATATTTTTAAAATGCCGGGCTTTCCGTTACTCATATCACGCCAAAGCGTTTTATTAGGTTTAAGACCTGTTGTCGGTGGATTCTTAGCTTCAATGATGTCTACCGTGTTATTTTTAAGATTCTCTTGTACTTTTTCAGCCAATGTTTTCGCTGCTTCGGATTCTTTCTTAGCGCTACTTGCTGTTTCATTTGCATCTTTCACTAATTTATCTAACTGATCCAGCATTTCTTGTTTCTCACCGAATTTACTAAGGATTCGATTGTAAATCTTTCGTAATTCTTCGTTCGGATCAGTAATTTCACGATAATCACCAAACACATATTTATCTTGTGTAGGATCTGTAAAAGATTCATCACCAGCAATTACACGTGCTTCCAGGTATAACTTAGGCGTGAACCCTGTATCTTTGATTCGGATTGTGTCGCCCTCGTTAATTAGTTCATGTGCTAGTCCGAAAATACGTCCAATCGATTGTGCTTCTACTTCATAAGAAACTAAAGTATTGACACGCTTCTTTAATTCCGTCTTCATCAAAGTCATTAATCGTTGTGGTGTCATATTTTGGTCTTCTGTTTCTGGAGTGTAGAAACCAAATTTATGTTTACCATGCACATTCCATCGCTGAAATGCGTCATTATCGACGATGTAAGGTAGTTCTTTATTTATGCTTTCCACCGTGATAAGTTTGTCACCTTCACCTCGTACAAAACCGACAAGTGCTGTACAAATATCTCTAGAATGCTCAATTCTTCTAACCTCAACTAAATCTTTTCCTAGAGTTACTTCCTTGCCAGTTTCTCGACCTCGCTTCTTTATCATATCTACGTACCAGCCAGTAATCTTGAAACCCATTACTTCGACACGATATTGGATTTCTAACTCAAACAAAGAAGCAATTTTCTTTAAAAAAGTGAGAGGGTCGATAAATTCGTCGATAGTCATACTGTGGAATGAAGAATAATCCGTTATTCCACGTTTCCATTTTGAATCGGCAAGAGCGATATCAATAAACGTATTAACTGTTTCGCTCTCTATACGTTGAGGTTTAATAATCCCATCTTTGGCGATTTGAACCCAGGCACCGGAAGAGTGTACAGTTAATGATCTATCATTTGAATCTTTTTCTACTTCATTATTAATAACATACGGAACAATGCGACCATCTCGTACTTCCTTTAAAACCAAGTTCTGTTGCTGTAATGTAACTGCATGTGGAGTGCCGTCAAAAGTTTTGAATTCTAACATATCAATGTTATTTTTGATTTCCCAATGACGGTTATCAGCCCAGTAGTCCTTTGGTTGAATAGCTGCTATAATTTGATCTGTTTTAAAATCAACGACATGAAGTATTCCACTTGGCGTTCTCATCTAAATCGCTCCTTATATGTTACCTTTGCTATCCCTATGTTAGATGGCATAATTTCAAGTTTATTCTGGCCTTTAGTTATTTTAGGATAATCACTAAAAAAGTCCTTCAGATTAATTGCACTTGTACCATTAATACTAATTAGACTTTTAGCTGTATCGATTTGCACTTTATCTCCTTTCTCAACAATATAAGGAGGATTATTGCTCCACCATTGACAGATAGAAAGTTGCACCTGCGCAACTTCATTCATCAAAATCCCCTCTTTGTCTACCCAACTAACTTTTGTTCCAGCATCATCAATCTCAGTTCCATCAGCAAATTTTGCAATATAAAACTCCCATTCATTTCCAATTCGATGTACACATAACTTTCCATAAAAATTATTCCACGTCCAAGGATGCATACCGCGTGTATAGAGCATTACTTGTTCTGCTTGATGCCCTGGATAAGCAATCTTGGCAACGCCAAATGTTTCTTCAGCCTCCCAAAATACATCGCTTAGTGACAGTCGGACTACAGGTTTACTATTCTCATCAAGTAGGGCCACTTCTACTTGTCCCATTTGTACATAACTACTACAATTGAATCTTACATAAGCATCCATTATAAAATCTTGTAATGGTCCTCCAGGAATGCTCTTTTTAACAATCGCCCCATGATTCCCTTTGTAGTTCGTATCGCCATAATCTTCTACATAAAATTGATGTCCGTTAGATTTCAATGTACCTCCACCTTTAGTGTTTTCAAACTGCGATACACTTGTCCATCCTACTGTAGTAGACATTTGATCCCACATTACTCTTTGTTTTCTTTCTACAGGCAACTGATCAGCTTGAAGGGGATAACCAATTCTGAGGTATTCATCTTTATTCCAGACATCTAAAAATGTAGATGGATTCGCAACTTCAATTTCAATAATTGGCTCTGAATGAACCGTTCCTTTATTTTGAACATTTGCTATTAACCCACGTCCATCCATTTCAAATTCTACCGTTTTAGTAGGTCCTAACTTATATGGCATAGGGCATACAAACGTAATAATTCCTTTACCTCTATTAACTAGCTCTTCTAAATCTACAGAACCATCCATAAGAGCCAAATAGGTTCGATCTAATTCATCATCAAAAATGAGTTCAGTAGGTTGTTCTGTAAATAACCACTCCGCTAAATCCTCTTTTATCTTTTGTAAATCAGCCATATCTTTCTTCGCTTTAATAGCAATAGGAACCTCAATACGACGCTCCTGTGTTTCTGTATTCATAAAAAAAGCCCCTGGACGATGAGGTACTTTGACAAGGTTTCGTTTAACAGGGGCCCATGAAGGACGTTTTCTTCCCACTAGCATTTGAATATAATCTTTTTGAATATTATTAAATGTAAAGTTTAATTTACCCAAACGTATCACCGTCCTTAAAATTGCTCTAATTGTTTTCGCTTACGTTCTTGAAGCGCTGTGGTGTACTCGTACGTACCATTCGCTAACTCTTTACCATCAAGAACATTGGTCATGTTTACAGTAAGATTTATTTCCTTTTCATCAAAAGATCTATTTGGATACATATTTCTATTAGTTGAAACATTTTGTCCACCATTAGATTGATTATAATTTGCAAATCCATTTAAGGTATCATTAGGGATACTGTAATGTGAAGTTTGGAATCCAAAATCAAAAACAGATGGCATATTACTCATTTGCTTTTTAACGGTTCCAACTACATTTTTTGCTGCATCCACAACAAATCGTTTCCCTTTATCCATACCAACTCCAACACCCTCTGGAACTGCGCTACCGACTGGAATCATCACTTTAGATGGACTGTTAATTTCTAACGCTCCAGAAATAGTCTTTTTAATCTCTCCAGCAATGCTTTTCGCCTTACTATATAACCCACCTGTCGCATCATCCAAACCTTTTTCAAGACCTTCTATAATTGATTTACCGACGGAACGTAGATTTATAGTGCTGAAGAATTTTTCAACTGTATTCCACTTATCTTCAATATCGCTCTTTATCTCCCGCATTTTATCATTAACAGCTTTTTTCTGCTCTTCAAATTTTCTTGAAACTGTATTTTTTATTTCTTCCACCTTGTTGTCGGCTGAAGTTTTGGTTTCTTCCCACCATTTCGTTATACCTGACCAAGTTTCTTTCATCTTTTGAACGACATCATCTTTCATTACTTGGTATTTGGATTTTATCTGACCAGTTTCCCAATCAACTTGATTTGCATGTTCTCCTGCTTGCGCTTTTGCTTCACTTACAATTTCCTTATGCTTATCTCTTGCTGTAGAAACCGTGCTATTATATTGACGATTTGCTTCTGCGATAGCTGCATCCGCTTCTTCTTTATTAAGTGTTCCTGACTCATCTCGTAGACGTATCGCATATGCGATTTTATCATCTCGAGTCTTTTTCGCATCTTCAATAACCTTATCTCTTGCTTTGGCACTATTTTCAACAACTTCCGCTGCCTGTCTAGCTGAAATCTCACTAGCCTGTACGCGCATATTTTCAAGAATAACTTTTTGCTCCATTTGATTTTTAGACATATGCTCTACAGCAACTCTGTCCATTTCATCTTGTAAAGCTTGCAAGGAGATGCGTTCTGATGTCGTTAACTCTCTGTTTTCTCTCGCTGCGGTTTGAAGAATTTCTTTGATTTTATTTTCTTTCTCTTGAGTCTTTAATTTTTCTTGTTCGTAATGTTGATTCATTTGTTCAATCCGCTTATTTTCTTCCTCTGCGGTTAACACATAAGAATCCGCAAAGAACTTTTTAAGTCCCTCAACTTCTTTTTGTTGTCTTGCATTTGTTTTTTCTATAATCGTGTTACCTAATTTGTCATATTGACCTATTAACTTCTGCGACTGTTCTTCTGTTATCACTTCATGGTTCAATCTAATTTCAGTTAACTTTTGTCTAATGCCATCAGACAGCTTGAAATACTCACCTAGAACTTTCTTTGTGGAAGAACTTACTTTCCCCTCTGTATTCGTAGCAAAACGATCTACCGAAGCAATACTGTCCTCTGTTGCTTTTTGATATCCTTTATATGCTAATACCCCAACACCAACAGCGGCAGCTACTACACCTAAAGCAATCGCTCCTGGTCCCAATGCTGCGGCTAATAATCCAGCAACTCCACCTGCTATTCCTAAAGATGTTGCTAAAGTCCCTAATGCAACCCCTAAAGCGCCAATCCCTGAAACCACCATTCCAACTGCTGCTAGAACTACTCCAATAACCGTTGCAATAGCCGTTAAAGCAAGAACAATACCACCTGTAATTGCGATTGCCTTTTGTATTGGTCCAGGCAGTGCATTGAAACCATCCACAAGTTTCTGTAATCCAGCGACAAAAGCACTTACCACAGGAGCAAGTGCATCACCAATTGTTTTTTTCATTGTGTCAAACGCTCCACTTAATTGTTCGATACGACCTTTCAAAGTGTTCATTTTCGTATTAGCGGTCTCTAAAGCAGTAACTTTGGACATCTCGGTATACATTTTATTTACACCTTGTGATCCTTCATTAAACAGAATCGTTGCACCACGAACTGCGTCCGATCCGAATAATGTTTCTAAAGCCATACTTCGTTGCTGGTCTGTTAAACCTTTCATGGATTCGTGAAGAATTCCAGAAATATTTTCTAGACTTTGGATGTGCCCTTCTTGATCATAAAATTTAGAAGATAAGAAAGCCGAACTAGTTGCTAATTCACGAAATGTAGTATCGCACTTATCATTCCATTTCTTTACGCCTTCCGTCTTCATTACATAACTCTCTAATGCGACTTCAATATCTCCCACACTTCTAGATGCTGGCGTGATTCCATTTTTAACCAAGAAATCAAATCCAGCCTGCGCATTATAAGTGATAAGACCTAAATCAGCCATCTTGTTATACGCTTCTTTAGTTGAAGGATTTAACCTCATGAGCATCGTTTTTAATGAAGTACCTGCATCAGAACCTTTTAACCCATTCTGTGCAAAAACTGCTAAAGCTGTTGCTGTATCTTTAAATGTCATACCTGCACCAGCCGCAACTGCTGCGGAAGCTGACAAACCATACTTCAATTCATGCACATCAGTGGCTGAAGCGTTGGCGGCCCCTGCAAGTAAGTTAGCGGCATCAGTAACACTCAAGCCATCCTTTTTAAATGCATTTAAGGCGGTAGAAGCAATTTCTGCTGCTTCTCCTAGTTCTAATTCACCTGCGGCCGCTAAGTTTAGAGCCCCTTCTAATCCACCATTGATGATGTCCGTTAAACTAACGCCGGCTTTTATTAATTCTTCAATCCCTTTTCCAGCTTCAACAGAAGAATATTTTGTATCTTCCCCATACTTTACAGCTAATTCCGAGAGTTTACTCATTTCTTGTCCAGTCGCACCCGATACAGCCTTTATGTTTGCCATCTGTTGCTCGAAGTTCATCGATTCTTCGACAGCTGATTTTAGACCTCGACCAATTGCATACGTCATTCCACCAAACACCATGCCAATTTGCATACCGGCGTTTTGTAAATGATTACCCAATGACTCCATTCGGTTTCCAAAATTAAGAAGTCTATTTCCTTGTTGTTCTAGTTCACGATTCGATTGCTGTAATTCTGTTTCAAACCGATTCAATTCAGCTGTTGCCCGATGAATTTGCTCGGCATACCGCTGTGCGGATTGACTCGCTTCACCTTCTTCTGTTTTGGCACGGTTATAAGCTTGTTGAAGTTCCCTGATTTTCTCTTTTTGTTTATCTACCATACGAGATAAAACATCTACTTTAGCTCGTGTTTGTTCCGTTGCATGAGAAAAACCGCCCATGCCTGTTGTAATAGACTGAAATTCAGCCTGTAAGGCTTTTAAAGCGTTGTTTAACTTATCCATTCCTTTTTGTTCCGCTTGACGGTTTACTTGTTTTAATTCATTTTCGAATCTATTTAAATCAGCGACCGCCTTATTAACCTGTGAAGCGTATCGCTGGGTTGCTGCATCATTTTCACCCAACTTAGCCTTATTTTGATCATAGGCTTGGCGTAATGCTCTAACTTTTTCTTTTTGCGCTTCAATCAATCTATTCAGCGCATCTGTTTTAGCACGCGTTTGATCACTAGCGTTAGCGAAGCCACCCATACCAGTACTGATTGATTTCAATTCATTCTGCAATGTCCTTACGGCACGTCCTGAATTCGCAATACCTTGACGAAAGTTCACATTATCAAGGGAAAGCCTAACGACTAAATTATTCATTTCATTCGCCATCATCTTCCCCCTTATTAGATAATGTTTTCTGCTGGAACTTCCATGTCATTTAAATTCTGATTTCCACTATTTGAATGATCTTGTTCACGATATTTTTGGTTTAGCCTTAAATAATGCCAGATATCCATTTCGTTATCGATATGATGGTGTTTATACCCCTGACGTAATAAAGAGAGGTAGAGCTCGTCCATAAACTCACTGAACGTTAGCCCCCCTCCCTCTACACGTTTGGGTTTGTTTCTTCTCCAGTTCCTGGTGTGCCACCAGCCGCTCCCACAGTTTCATTGATGATCGCATTAATTACATCGGAAGTTGTGGATAAAAATTTACGAGCATCCACACCGTCCCAATATTGATCTAATGTAAATTGTTCACCGTAAACTTTTACTACATATTGAACCATTTTATCCATATCCTCAGGACCTGGATTATTTGGAATATCAGCAAGTTCAGGTGCTTGACGAATTAAACGTGCTGGAATAAACTCCGGTAAATGAAAAGTTTTCTTTTCTTCCTTAATTATTAGTGTTAATTTCATGGCTTTTCCTCCTCGTTAATAAAAAAGAGAGAGCTTTTGCTCCCCCTTACTTTCCTGCTGGTGGTTGTACTACAGGCTTCTCATACACCTTTTTAAACCAATTATCTCCCACAGCTTTTGTAAATGTAGGTTCATCAGCATCAGCTGTAAATTTAGGCCTATCGTCAAAATCACGCTCAATAAATGAACCTTTGAGTTTCATTGTTTGGAAGTTAGGCTTATCCTTCTTCGTTTCGCCTTCTTCTTCCTCTTGTGAAAGCTTCCCTTTTAATAACCAAACATATCGATATTTCCCATTAGCCTTTAAGAAACGCCAGCCGATTGCTAAATAAGGCTTTTCACCTTCGCGTCTCTCATCTAGCACACCGTCTTTCACTTCTGGGTACCCTTCAATATCTGCTTTTGTTGATAATGAAATACTACGAAGTTCAATCTCTACTTCTACTTCCCCATCAGACTCAGCAATTTCCGATTTTTTATTATCGCTCCACATAATCTCCGAAGCTACCTTTTTAGATGTTTTAATCTTTACAGCGCCTTCCATTTCTTTCACTGCACTATAGTCAACACCTGTTGCATCATCTTTTAATAACTTTGCGTAAACAAGGCTATCTACACCGACAGTTGAACTAATTTTAATCACTTCTCCGGCCATCTATAACTCCACCCCTTTTGCGAATCGCATCGCGTAATGAAAAATTTGTGTATCATCTTCATATAAATCAGCAACCGCATAGCGTGAAAAACCGATACTTTTCATGATTTCATTCACTTTTTTATGGATTGCTGTTGTACTACCTTTTGACCAAATATCGATTTGAAATGTGATTTCACTTTCATTTTCTTCATTATCCGAAAATCCATCTGGTCTATTGTCTAGTTCAAAAAACGTAATACGCGGAAACTCTTCAGCATTTTTAGCTTTACGATAATAAACACGTCTTCCGCCTAATAAGGAAACAAGCTCCTGATTATTTTCAAGAGCTTGCACGATTTCAGGTCGTAAATTTATCATACATTCAACCTCATTTCATTCTTCAAAATATCTGTCATAGCACGAATTGCCGCTTCTTTTGAAGAATGAAATCCAGGTTCTATAAATGGCTCTGCTGGCATTTTAGACGTTCCCCATTCTAAGAACTTTCCGTAGAAATAAGGGGAACGATCCGCTTTATCTATACCAATTTTGATCGTTTTTATGCCGCCCTCCATTTTTGCTTTTGTAACCCGTATATTATCAGCCAAATGTTGTCCTGTTCGCCACGGCTCGCTTTTTGTTGCTTTTTTAGGGCTATCACTCCTTGGGGCTATTTCAGAAATAGCTTTTCGAATAGGCTCGCCACCTGCTGCAAGGGCTTTATCTTCAATCTTTTCTCCACGTAAACCCATTTGCTCTAATTCAGATATCAGGCGATCAAAACCTAAAAAATCAACACCATCAGCCATTCATTCCACCACGCTTCCACATGATTGATAAAGTGTGTTTTTCAGTTGGAATAACTGAAACAATGTCATACATTACGTTCTTATATTTAATCTTCATATCAGCATTCACATCAGAACGATATCGGATTTCTGTTTCACCTTGAATTTCGCTATTAGCTGTCGCGGCTTCAAAGTATTTTCTTCCCTTTAAAAAAATAAAAGAGCCCCATACAGTAAATGAATCCTTGTAACCTTCTATTGGATCACCGTCCGGGCTCTTTGCTTCCTCGTCTTTCACTTGAAATGTAAGACGTTTATCTAATTTACCTGGATTCACTTGAATCACCACCACAATATTGCAACTGAACTAATATCGACTGCAAACTAAATGCCAATTGTTCAGCTTTTCCAACCGCTTCACGGTTTTCATGCCAATGAGCAATTAAAATACGAGCTGCTAATTTAGCAAGCTCGCTTTTTAAATCCACATTTTTACTTGTAGCATTTTTAATATATATTTCAGCTGCTTCTAGGAAAGATGTAATAAGATCGTCCTCCTCATCCCCATCCACACGAAGATACTTTTTTGCTTCTTCTAATGTTAGTACCAAGAAGAACCCCTCCTACATCATTAAGCTTTGGCCGTAACTGTAATTTGACCATATACAACCGCTTCTGTATCCCATAACGTAACGTCTTCACGTTCAATTGCTCGGAATTCTGTTGTATTGCCTCTCCAAGCACTTCCACCCTCTTTTGTCATATCAAGCGATAACTGCTGTCTATCCCATAACACAACTGCTTCTTTCAGGTCCCCAATAATAAATGGTGCTTTACCATCTTTATCTGTAGCAATTGTCTTATTGGATAAAACAATAACGGGCTTTCCTGATAATAGCTTACGTGTTGGATTTGTTGGATCTGGTTGAAGAAGTGGACGGCCATCTTTATCTTCTAATTGATCTAAGTAATTGAATCCATCTTGGTTTGTAATAATGTTTGCTACAGCCGAGAAAGCTGGATCTAATGTGACATTTAATGCTGTTTTAATGCCTTTATAATCCTTTAAATCAACTTTTGTTAATTTGTTGATTTCTTGTAAAATTAAATAATTACGAGTTGCAATAGATTTCTTCGCAATCCACTGACGTAAATAAGCTTCTAGCGCTTGATCCGTATCATTTAATAAATCATTTGGTACAGGTAGAAATCCTGCATAATCCTCAATAACATACGGTAAACGATCAAATTGTGGCGAAGCAATTTCTTGCATTGCATTTGGGTTTCCATACTCAGATAATGGAGCGAAAGGTGTAGATGCTGCACGTTTTTCTAATGTGCGAGCGCCCTTATTCGTTGAAACAGGTTGCACATTTACATATTGCTCTAAGTTATCAACCGTTTGTTTTAATTGATTAATCGTTGTCGTAATATCTTCTGGAACAATATAACCGCCGTCTTTACCTGTATTCTCAGATAATGCTGCTTTGTATTCCTGCATAACGCTTGCTTCTTCATGACTTAAATTTTGACCACGTATAGCTTTCATAAACACTTCTTTATACGATGAATCTTCATTTTTAACTGATGATGGAGGCAAAACCCTTGCTTGTGAATTTACAGGGTCAGAAACTTGAATTTGCATCATTGCTAGATAGTTATCTAATTCATTTTTCGCGTTTTTCGCTTCTTCAATTTTCGCTTTTGCATCTTCATATTTACCGCTGTTATTAAACTCTTCCGCTTTCGCTTTCAAATCTGCAACTTTTTGGCGTAACTCTTGTTCACGTTTATCCATTCCGTATTTCCTCCTTGTTTTGGCACAAAAAATAGACCTATAGCTCTAACAGGTCTAGTGCATTTTGTATTTTTAATTGTTCGTTATTATCCTTCTTTGAAATAGAAGGAGCCTTTGCTACAATCTTATTTGGTGTTTTTTGATATTTATCAAAGTAATCACTGCTACAAGCTGCGACTTCTTTTGCTTCCACAACTTCAATATTGAAGTATTTTTCAGCTTCTTCACCACTTAACCAGGTCTCAGCATCTACTAATTGCTGAATTACTTCAATTTCGATGCCTTCTTTCAAGTTTTCTTTGTATACATTCATAATTCCAGCCTCAAGATTATCCAAGTCCTCTGCCATTTTACGAAGTACATTTGCATTTCCTCTACTTACAGTCCATGGTTTATGGACCATTAAAAAAGCATTAGAAGGAACAACAACACGATCACCAGCCAAGGCGATTACGGAAGCGATAGAAGCTGCAACACCATCCACATAAACAGTTTTTTGCGCTTTATTACGTTTCAACATGTTATAAATAGCTAAACCAGCGAATACAGAACCACCACCACTATTTACATAGATATTTAAATTACTTTTATCATCCAACTGCCCTAAAATATTTTTCACATCATCCGGCATCACATCGGAATCGTCCCATTTCCATCCGGTATTGTTTATAATGTCACCATAAATGAATAGATCAGCTGAAGAATCTGTTTGATTTTTAATTGTAAATACGTCTTTAATCGTCCTCATCTCCCTTCTGTAAAACTCCTCCATTAGCTTTTGCCAATTGATATTCGTCTGCGATTTCAATAGATACATGGTTTAAGTCAACACGGTGTTTATCACCGTATTCCCCAATCCCGTCCATATCCTCCAGTTCCAGCACCTGATTAATTGAAAATGCACCAGCATCTAACATAATTTTGTAGAATTCTGCTCGTGATTTAGAATCAGCACGTAATAAGCTTGTTAGGTTAAACTTCAAGTAATATCGTTTTTGCTCATGAAACGAAAATGATTTATAAGAAAACTCTTCTTCATATTGAATAAGAATTGGACTCAATGTATTTTGAATAAAATCCAACGCTTGTTGCTCAATATTGGAGAAAGTAGCACGATCTAACTCATTAATCATGTGCAAAGGAATATTAAAGATATTTGCAATCTCGCCCTTATCAAATTTCATACCTTCAATAAATTGGGCATCTTTTAAAGGCATTCCAACCTTCTCAAACTCTAAACCAGCATCTAAAATGGCTATCCTTTGCGCATTATTTAGACCTGTATTTGCTTCTTCCCAGGCATCACGAAGTTTATTTTTAGCCTCTTTATTTAACGGTTGTTCTGTTTTTAATATCCCGCTATGCGCTGCCCCGTTTGTGAAGAACTTACCTTTAAACTTTTGAGCTGCTTGTGAGCTCCCTATAGACTCTCTTGCAATTTGAATAGGAGGTTTCCCCCTTAAACCATCAGTAGACAATGTAGTAAGATGGATTATGTCATCATCAGGTATTTTTATAGATGTACCGTCTGGCAAACTCGTAAAATACCATAGTTTATTGGTCTTTAAGTCCACAGTGGGCGTTGTAACAGCCGGATTTAATACCCATAATTCTTTTGGTCTTCCATCCACACCCCAATGAATATTAATATAGGCGTTTCCCCATGTATTACGATGTGTTTCAATTAAATGTTTAAATTTAAATGGGCTTTGATAAGGATTTGGTCTTCTTTCTAGAACAAACGATACTTGATGTGCCTTATCCCGTTCTCTTCCCTTCGCTGTCTTTTTAAATGTTTGAAACGGAAGCATCGCAACACTATTTGCAAGGATGTTAATACACCGATAAACCGTCGGAACACCTAAAGAGGACTCAACCGTTACCTTTTCACCGCTTGCGGCTTGATAGCCAAATAAACTTTTAAACCAGGGAGAAGGATTTTTTAAATCTGTCGTATCCTGATTTCTAAATAATTGCCGAAAAATCAAAAATTTCACCTCCCTTCTATCTTCTTATCATTACCACCCCCAACATTGTGAGAATAACCCCTAACAGATACCAGCCGTAAATCGGATTCATAAAAAAAGTCGTCCCAACAATAATGGACAACCCCGTAATCAATAGAATATCTTCTAAAATACTGATGAAAAATAATAAAAACCGCATGTCATTCCTCCTAGAATGAGAAATCTTGACTTAAAATATAGGAATTTAAGTCTACCTCACCAGAATTGAGCATACAACGAACATGTGAGTTAATGACAGCCGCAATCGGATCGATTCTTTCTGTTGCTTTTGACTTGTCCAACATAATATTTTCGTTCGCATCCTGTTTTGTTATAGCGTTACTCGTTGCCCAATTTAATACAGGATTGTTATTGTGGATGACTTTCTTTAAATACACTTGTTCTCTAAAATCTTTTGTAGGACCTGATAAAGTTGCCATCCCTTGGCGTATTTCTATCATCGTATACCCTTCCGCTTCCATGTCTTGCATGAATTGCGTTGCATTCCAAGGATCCGCACATATTTCTTTAATCTTAAATTTATGGTCTTTTTCCATATTTCTAATATGTGTTTTGATAAATTCATAATCAACTACCGCACCAGGTGTTGTGGTAATCCATTTTTGTTGTACCCACAAATCATAAGGCACTTTATCCGTTTGTCTCTTTTCAACTAACGTATCTTCCGGCATAAAGCTATGACTTAACACGATATACTTATCATCCTTTTTAAACTCGAATGAAATACTTGTTAAATCAATTTTTGCTGATAAATCGACACCCACTGTACATTCCAATCCTTTTAATTCGGATAATTCCACAGTTTCTTTACAATTTTTCCATTTTTGCATGTCCATGTACCCATTTTCTTTCATGTCCACCCAACGATTCATGTTTTTAGTCAGGAAATTCCGCATTTTTTCTGGGACATCTAATGCTGATTGAAGTTCTCCTTTTAAAAAAGATTGTCCTTCTTCATAACTACATAAAATAGGATTCGCTTTCTCCCAGACTTCAGGATTCGTAATTTCATCATCCTTATCTAATTCATTGACCATCACAAAATATTCTTCATTTTCAATATCAATGTTCGGGTCTAAAATCTTAGAAA
The DNA here is from genome assembly GCF_027710505.1 of Bacillus cereus group sp. TH152-1LC. NCBI lineage: Bacteria > Bacillati > Bacillota > Bacilli > Caryophanales > Bacillaceae > Bacillus > Bacillus cereus group sp. TH152-1LC. The sequence goes on from NZ_JAQFNK010000003.1 coordinate 429,011, forward strand.
CATATTGATACTCCACACGATAGCAAGGATGGCTCAAGTTGAAACCAGCTGTTGTAATAATCATCATGAGTGGATTCGGACGAGCACCTGAACCTGACACCAGAACATCATAAATTTCAGAGGTAGGATGGGCATGATACTCATCAATAATCCCGCACTGAACATTTAGTCCATCCCCAGATTTTCCCGCATCTTTTGAGAGCGCGGAAATAAAAGAATCTGTTTTGAGATGCTCAATTTTCCCATACGCAATATTGAATTTTTCTTTTAGGTCTTCGCACCCATTCATTTGCGCTTTAATTTCGTTCCAAACAATTTTACTTTGCTCTGTTTTTGTGGCACCAACATACACTTCCGACATATTCTCACCAAAGGCCATTGCTTCATATGAGCCAACGCACGCTAAAGATTGTGACTTTGCATTTTTACGTCCGACTTGCCAATACGCCTTTTTAAATCGACGTAACCCTGTATTTCGGTGCACCCATCCATAAATATTGCTAAACACGAAAATTTGTATGGAATGTGGTTCAATTCTCTGACCTGCTAATTTTCCTTTTGTATGTTTAAAAAGAGACATCCACTTTAAGAAACGAAGCGCTTTTTCTTCCTTAAAAACATATGGAAAATCTTCAGAACCTTCACGCTCAATATCTCTTAAAAATCGTTTACACGCTTGTTTATGCTTCTGACAAGCAACAACTTCACCATGTAATACATCATCACAGTAGTCCATCATCCATTGTCTGATCATGTTATACGTCAAACTCCTTTTCTACATTTGTTTTCGGACCTTGTTTACGATTTGGAATGACAATTTTCGCTCTTGCACTCGGTGTAAGACCAAACTCAACAGCCAAAGCCTTCATTTGTTCATGTAACTGTTTCTTCTTTGTAAGTAGTGGATGGGGAACTTTATTCGTTTCAGCTGCCTTATTGGTATATTCAACAAGAAGTCCTTCTTCTCGGATAATTTTGGTGCATTCAACATAGTCAGAGTAAGCATCGCAATATGTTGCTAATGCATTCACATCTATGTTTGTAATAACATCTAACTCTAGTAATTCACCGGCAATCCGTCTAAATTCTTTCTTAGCAATTGAATCTAACCACGTTGGTGGTTTTACCTTGTCCTTTTTTGCTTGTAACTGTTTTTCGGCTTTTAATCGCTGCTCGATTTCATCTTTTGTCAATCGATTTGTATTACCTTCTAATAAATGCAAATGAATCGGTTTCGCTTTCCTTCCTATGTGAACCACCTCCCTCGGCTGAACCCCCTTTTATGGAATAAAACGAACTTTTTGCACGGAAAGCTAGGCGGCGGTCTCCAGGAAGTCGCCTTTTGCTTTTTCATAGTGGGGGATGTTTATGAATTTTTTCTTTCGAATTATTTTTTGTTTTTCTTCTCATCTTCTTTTGTTTTCTTGTTATGGCAAGCATGACAGAGTGTTTGTAAATTAGTCGGTTCTAATCGTTTTGACCAATCCACTCGAATAGGAATGATATGATCGACTACATCACCTATCTTAATGATGTCCTTGCTTCTACATTGAACACATAAGCCATGATCTCTACGATAAATAAGCTCACGCATATCCTTCCACAATCTTGAGTTGTAGAAGGAACGTGAGCTTGTGTTTCGAATATGTTTGTCATAATATTTTACTGTTTCTTTTTCCTTTTCGATATGTTTAGCACAATACGTATCCCGTGTTAGTTCATTACACCCTATCAACTTACACGGCTTAAATGGTTTCCTTGGCACTCCCCACCCTCTTTCTTAACCGTTTCATTTCATCCTCGATGAACAACTTCTTTTTAGTAATCCGTTCATGACACGTTACAATGTCCGCTTGACGCTTATGAAACTCATCTAAAAATAAAACCATACTTACAGTGAGGACAAGGATAAAAGCACTTTTCGATTTTTTTGCAAGTTACTCTATTCGTGGTTGCATATCATCATCTTTATCACAATTTAAAATAGTTCGGGTATATCAGGTACAAATATATACAAATCATGATAATAAAGTTCCTACCGTCATCTGGAGAAATGATTGCCTCCATACAAATTGTGTTTCTTTTTTATGGGGGCAACTTTAGCTTCACTTCTCCTCTTACAAATCATCTATCAACTTATCATAGCTAGCTCTGTTATACTGTTGTTTGAAGGAAACTGACTGTTTGTAACAGCCCCCTGATTTGCTACCATAATACGCCAAAATTCATCTAACATCATCTTTTACGCATTCACTCCGATTCCACTTGGACCACTACCAACTGGTATGGCGGACCCTACTACTGTGTTAGTAGCTCCATCTATCACACTTACCGTATTAGCACCACTATTTGCTACATAAATTTTGTTCGTACTTGTATTCACTCCGATTCCACTTGGACCACTACCAACTGATATAGCGCCCCCTACTACTGTGTTAGTAGCTCCATCTATCACACTTACCGTATTAGCACCACTATTTGCTACATAAATTTTGTTCG